>CANBWF010000001.1 GCA_947373075.1 Actinomycetota bacterium
TAGTCGTTTATGACAAAAATAAAGACCGGCTAGTCGATACCGCAACCGGATATGTATATCGCGAAGCTAACGGTTCATTTATCGGCCCAGATGGCGAGGACATGACTCGTGACCAATCTTGGGTTGGCTGGCAAACCTGGGTTGGCCTAGATAACTTCACGAAGATTTACACTGATAAAGATATTCAGTCAGCATTCGTAAAGATTTTGCTTTGGAACATTGCCTTTGCAATTTTGGCGGTATTTACTTCATTTGTGATCGGGCTTGTCCTAGCACTCACATTGAATCATCCGCGAATGAAAATGCGTCGCACTATGCGTTCTCTATTGATCATCCCGTATGCAGTGCCGGGCATCGTGGCCGTTTCTGTCTGGGCCGGCATGCTCAATGATGATTACGGCTTCATCAACGGAATATTTGGCACAAACATTCGCTGGTTAATGGATCCAACTTGGGCTAAGGTTTCCGTCTTACTAGTGAATCTTTGGATGGCCTTCCCATACTTCTTCCTAATTACTACAGGTGCCTTGCAGTCAATACCAGCTGAATATTTTGAAGCCGCCGAAGTAGACGGGGCAAGTCCTCTGCAAGTACTAAGCAAAATCAAACTGCCCCTGTTGCTTGTACCCTTAACTCCGTTGATGATCGGTTCACTGGCATACAACTTCAACAACTTTATGAATATTTATTTGCTCACCGGTGGCGGGCCGTTCACTGGCAACGATCCAAATGCTGGTGACACAGATATTTTGCTCAGCTACACCTGGAAGATGGCATTCAACTCTGGCTCGGGTCAGCAGTTTGGTTTAGCTTGTGCGATTTCCGTTCTAATCTTTTTCTTCATCGCGCCAATCTCCATTTATGGGTTCAAGCGCGCGCAGTCTTCTGAGAACATGAGCTAGGGGATAGACATGTCGACAAATACAAAGGCCCGCAGGGTTAAGCAAAAACCAAGCAAGAAAAAAGTTGTAAGCATCAATCAACGCGGAACCGTTTGGTGGCGGTACATAGTCGGATTGATTGCAATTACTTTCTCACTATTCCCAGTGCTCTTTGTGCTTTCGACTGCATTCAACTCACTTGGAATTCTTGATGGAACACACTTAATTCCGCAGCACTATGGTTTGGATAACTTCCGACACTTATTTGTTGACTTTAAGGATCCGAATTCAGACCCAACTTTGCCGGCTTCACACCCACCGTTCTGGTCTTGGTATCGCAACTCGCTCTTACTATCTGTTACGGCTGCGTTCCTACAGTGTGTAATCGCTGCCTATGCTGCATTCGCTTTTAGTCGCCTACGGTTTAAAGGCAGAAAAGCCACGATCAGCGGACTGTTAATCATTCAAATGTTCCCGCAAGCTCTAGGCCTTGTTGCATTAATTGAAGTTGCCCAGCGACTGGGTGCTATTTGGCCGGGCGTAGATCAAAATACTTACACGGGGTTATTGCTGATCTATTTGGGCGGCGCAATGGGATTCAACGCTTACCTAATTAAAGGCTATTTTGATACCATCCCGACTGAATTAGATGAAGCTGCAACTATTGATGGTGCGACTTCAGCGCAAATTTTCTTCAAAATTCTTCTGCCGCTGTCCGCGCCGATTCTGGCTGTCGTTGCCCTGCTTTCATTCATTGGGTTGATAAACGACTTCTTGTTAGTGCAAACTTTCTTGACCTTAACTGGCAGTGACGATACGCGAAATACTTTGGCAACGGGTTTGCACACATTGGTTGGCGATCCACGCTCATCAAACTGGGGAGTCTTCGCAGCTGGTGCTTTGCTTGCGAGTATTCCGATGGTCATCTTGTTCCAGTTCTTACAGCGATACATTGTCGGTGGCCTGACTTCAGGTTCAGTAAAAGGCTAAAACTGGCAAACAGTTGCTCCACCAGTTCAACGCCGCGGTAAAAGTCAATAAAACCGCTGTGTTGTAACGAAATCGTGACAGAAAATGAAAAATTTCTGTTGATTTGTGCAGATTTCTGGGGGTATCCTTTAGCAACAGGCGGTGTGTTTAGCCGTAAGCCAGCTCAAGTCTTTAGTGACTTGTGAGACGGCTCGTCAGAAGGAGCTAATCCAGTGTCCAAGTTAATGAAGTTTGCTAGCAAGCTAGTTATTGCTGCCCTTGCAATCAGTTTTGTCGGTGCGGCAAGTCCAGCACAGGCGGCGCAGACGGGCGACCTAACTGTCAAGATTCATTACGCTCGTCAGGCCGGTGACTTCACGGGTCGATATGCATGGGTTTGGTACACAGGCACAAACGCAGCTGGCACGTTTACGGGCACTGGTGTTGTCACCGCAGCCGGTGGCGCATGGATTCCAGTTAACAACAGTGGGGTTGACTCTTACGGAGCCGTTTCTACTTTCACGCTTACTGGCGGTCAGAACATAGATCGATTCGGCATTATCGAATGTTCGACAAATTCTTGGGGCGCTAATAACTGTGGTCGTGATGCGGCCAGTGCTGCTGACCGCTTCATTCCAGTTTCTAGTTTGAGTACCGAAGTTTGGTTACGCTCAGGATCTGCAGCATCTGCTGACACCACCGTATATACTTCAGACTCACTAGCTCCGTACCCGGCAACTTCGCAGACTGTTAAAGTCCACTACAACCGCACTGATGGTAACTACAGCGGTTGGAAGGTGCACTTAGGCACTGAAAGTAAGATCATGGCTTCCACTTATTGGGTGAGCCCTACCGATTATGATTTTGACGCGACGAGTCCAGTTGGTTACTCGGTTGGCTCCGACCAATTCGGCGCGTTTATCGAAACTACTTTGCCTTATTACGCTGGTCAAACAAAAACAGTAAACATGGTTGTCTACTCCCTTGATGGGGCTGGAACTTGGGTTAAAGATGGTGGCAATGTAGATGGCAATCGCTATCTAGCCGCTGATGCCAGCGGAGTTACCAACATCTGGTTAGTTTCTGGCGACACTACCGGGGCTGCTGCATTTGCGACCGAACCAGTGGTTGCAACTCCAACTCCAACTGCTACGGCAACATCAGTTCCAGCGCCGGTAATTTCTGGGCTGAGTGTGACAACTGCTTCTGCTGGCGATGAAGTAACCATAAGTGGAACCGACCTGCAAGCTGATGTAAACCAACCTTCGGTTGATGTCAGTGGGGTGCCTGCAACTGTTACCGCCAGCTCAGCAACATCTGTATCTTTCACTGTTCCTGCGGGCCTCACCGATGGTGATGCCTCGGTTACATTGACCACAACAAGTGGAACTTCAAATGCCGTAACTCTGACAATCGCAACTAACCCAAATCCGAGCGGACCGACAATTGATTCGTTCTCGCCTTCGGCTGCCCACGCAGGTGATGTAGTTGTGATTAGCGGTTCAGGTTTACTTGACGCAGTAGTAACCATTGATGGAGTGGC
The DNA here is from genome assembly GCA_947373075.1 of Actinomycetota bacterium. GTDB lineage: Bacteria > Actinomycetota > Actinomycetes > S36-B12 > UBA5976 > UBA5976. The sequence continues at coordinate 3,394 of CANBWF010000001.1, forward strand.
AGACCCGTTAAGTGCCATTTCTGGTGACACTTTTGTTTCGTTTACGATTCCGAACGATTTTGCTAGTGGCACTTACTTGATCACTGTTACGACAACAGCGGGTTCAGCTGCAGCTGGATACACCGTGTTACCTGTTGGTCCAGCCATTACCTCCATAACCGATGTGTTGGGCAACCCAATTTCACAGGTACAAATAGGTGATTTGGTTGTTATCAATGGCTCGAACTTCTCTGGAGTTGCTTCCGTTTCATTTGCCGGTCAGGATGCTGACCTAACCACACCGGACACCGTTCTTACCGATACTGCACTTACAGTTACCGTTCCGGAATCGATTTCAGGCGTTGTGACAGTTACCACCGCAGGTGGCTCAACCACAAGTGACCCACTTACATTCCTAAATATTGCAGCACCTTCAATCGATGTAGTAGATCCATCCAGCGCTCGCGCTGGTGACCTAGTTTTCATCGGCGGTGCACATTTATTGGGTGGCTCAGTAACAATTGGTGGCTTAACCGCAGCAGGAGTTCTTACGACTGCTTCACTTCTAACGGTCACAATGCCATCTGGTTTATCCGCTGGCGACACCGCAGTCGTTGTAACAACTGAAGGCGGAAGCGCATCTTCATCGATCACAGTTTTGCCAAGTGCCCCATCAATTTCTTCGATTAGCGTTACGAATGCCAACCTTGGAGATGTAATTACGCTTTATGGCGCGGACTTTATCGGTGCAACTGAAGTTTCCTTCAATGGAGCACTGGCAGACCTAACTAACCCTGCGTTTGCAGTCAGTTTCGATGGAACCTCACTATCTGTTGTGGTGCCTGATGGTGCAACCACAGGTTTTGTTTCCGTAACAACGGAAAATGGAACTGGATCATTTGATGGATTGACCATCGGTGGACCAGCGCCTACAGATACTCCAACACCGACAGATACTCCAACACCGACAGATACTCCAACACCTCCAGCTGTTCCGGTTATCTCACTCTTGGATCCGCAGGCTGTTCAAAGTGGAGATGTTGTGACAATCTTGGGCACTGACTTCGGCAACAATCCAGTCGTGACTATTGGCGGTTTACCTGCTGAAGTTATCGATTGTGGATCTTATGTTCAAGATGGTTCCGGTGTCTGGGCTCCAGATTTCAACCAGTGCAGTTCAGGCTCACTATTAGTCATTGTTCCAGATGGAATTCCTGTTGGTGCTGCTGATGTGGTTGTAAATTGGGATAACCAGACAACCGCGAACTCTTCACTGGCGATTGTTTCGCAACCGCCCACAATTGATGGTTTTAGTGACCAAAGTGGTAAAGCTGGCGATGTAATCACTATTTATGGTTCGCAACTAACGGATATCACTTCAATTACATTTGATGGCGATGGCTCATTTGGGCCGGTTAATGTCGATCTTGCTGATGTTAATTATGTGGCTAGTCCAGATGGTTCTTCAATCACATTTGCAGTGCCAAGCGGAGCTACGTCAGGCACTATCACCGTTACCACGTTCAGTGGCTTTGTGGTCAGCGATGATACGTTCGACATTATTCCAACACCAACCATTGATTCGCTGAGTGCAACAAGCGGTATTCCTGGTGACATCATCACAATCTATGGAACCAATCTAGACAGCGTCTTGTCGGTAACTTTTAATGGCAACGAAGCTGATTTAACCGATTTCAATACGGTGGTTGCAGATGATGGAAGCAGTATCTCGGTTACTGTTCCTGATACCGCAACAACAGGAAACATCACAGTTACTACAAGTGGTGGCACTGCAACATCTGCAGATATCTTTAACCTTGCATCAGGTCCAGAAATTATTTCATTGAGTTCGCTCATGGGACGCTCGGGTGCAATCTTGTCTATCAGTGGAGCCAACCTTGGTGGGCTGCAGTCAGTTTCATTTGATGGTGATGAAGATAGTGGACCAGTTTTTGCGGATCTAACAAGTCCGTTGACCGTCCTCACAGATTCTCGAGTCACAGTTGTGGTTCCAGATGGCACAACTTCAGGAACTATCACGCTGACAACAGCTGGGGGACTAGTCACTTCAGAAGATGTTTATGAAATTGTTGCTGGGCCAGTAGTAACTTCAATGAGCGATACATCATTGAAGCCTGGTAGCACTTTGACTATCCGTGGCTCTGGTTTAACTTGGGCGAAAATTCGAATCCGTGGGGTTCTAGCAAGTGTTGTAGGAAGTTCTACCGATACTCAGTTAAAGGTAACCGTTCCACAACTTGGCTCTGGTCGCACAACTTTGGTAATTACGACTCCAGGTGGAGTAATCACTCGTCAAGTTACTATTTCTTCACCAGCTCCGATAATCAAGTCCTTCACTCAGAGTGCATCTAAGAAGCGTGGGGTTGGAACTGTTGTTGTAACCGGCCGTAACTTGAATGGCGCCGTGGTCCGAGTTGGTAATATTGTCGTTAAGGTTCGACCTGGTTCGACCGCAACTCGCTTGGTATTTACTTTGCCAAAGCATGCTGCGGTTACAAAGAAGGGCATCTTCAGCATCACAACTGATGGTGGAGTTGCAAAGAGTAAGGCAGTCCTTAAGATAACTGCTAAGTAGCTAAAGTTAGTCTTTGGTTGAACCACTAAGTCTTTGAGGTAATTTCTGTGCGCATTACTGATTTGATCCATCACGATGGGTCTGCCCTATATGTAAGTAACCCGCAGCCAAAACTTGGCGAAACTGTCAAGGTTTACTTGCGGGTTCCGAATGAGTTGCAACCTTCTGTCGTGGCGTTGCGCCAAGTACGCGATGGTGAGCCAGTGGCAGCGCCAGCGCGGAAAATCGCTTCACCATTCCCAGGCGATAGCGATACTTGGTACGCGGCCGATTTGCTGGTACATAATCCGCGAACAAATTACCGATGGTTCGTTAGTGGGGGCGATGTAGGTTACGGGTGGCTAACTCAACTTGGGTGGGTCGAACACGATGTTAATGATGCTGCGGATTTTGTTATTACCCCGCACCAGCCGATTGCAGACTGGGCTCGTAAGGCTGTTATCTACCAAATTTTCCCTGATCGTTTCGCTAACTCCGAGCACGAATATGAATTACCAACTTGGGCGATTCCTCGCACTTGGGATCAGCATCCAGAAGGTCGCGGCTCAAACACTGCGTTTGAATATTTCGGGGGAGACCTTTGGGGCGTAATCGAGAAACTTGATTACATCCAAAACCTTGGCATCAACTGCCTGTATTTCACGCCGATTTTTCCGGCCACATCACTGCATCGTTACGATGCCCGAAGTTTCGATGAAGTCGACCCACTTCTTGGCGGCAACGAAGCGCTGATTGCTTTAGTTGAAGCAGCGCATGCACGTGGGATGAAAGTAATCGGAGACATCACACTTAACCATTCGGGTGATACGCATGAATGGTTTAAAGCAGCGCTTGCTGGTGATCCAGAATATCGTGATTTCTACATTTTCAATGACGAGCTTGAACATGGGTACGAGTCATGGATTGGGGTTAAGTCGTTACCAAAGTTTAATTACGAATCGTTAGCGCTTCGGGAGAAGTTAATCACCGGTACAGACAGCGTTATTCGTAAATGGTTGCGGGCCCCATACAACTTAGATGGCTGGCGCGTTGATGTGGCCAACATGTCTGGACGACTTGGTGAATTAGATCTGACGAAAGATGTAGCGCGTTGGACCCGTGAAGCAGTATTGCTTGAAGGTGCTGACAAAATCTTGATTGGTGAACACAATCATGATTCTGGTCCTGACCTTGATGGCGATGGCTGGTATGGCAACATGAATTACACGGCGTTTCGTAACCCAGCACTCATGTGGTTAGTTGCTGACGCGATGTCAAACATCGAAGAATTGGACTATGCCAAGATTCCGCAAGGCATAATCCCCAAAGTTTCTGCAGAATCTATGATGCGGGTAATTCGTCAGTACTCATCACGTATGCCATGGCGTAGTTACTCTTCTTCATGGAATCTATTAAGTAGTCACGACTCACCCCGGGTTCGCTCAATTGTTGGTTCGCGTGATCGCCAGTTTGCTGCTGCGACTCTTATGGCAACCTTCCCGGGAACCCCAATGATTTTTGCTGGCGACGAGCTAGGCGCCGAAGGTTCATGGGGCGAAGATTCACGCACAACACATCCTTGGCAGTTAGTAGAGCAGTGGGATACCCAGCTCCTGGCTGCTTACAAAGCGGTAAATGAACTGAAAGCTGGCAGTGATGCCTTAGCTTTTGGTGGGCTACGCATTGTTCACATGCAAGATGATGCAATTGCATATCTACGTGAAACTGCCGAAGAACGAATCCTTGCTGTTATCGCTCGTGAGCCAGTTGGTGAAATTGAGTTTAATTGTGCCACTTGGGCATTCAGTGAGCTCGAACATTTATTTGGATTCGACGCACAGGTTTCAGGAAAAACAGTTACGGTGAAGGTAGACACAGCAGGTGGAGGAATCTGGCGATTAACATGAGGAAATTTCAAATTATCTTCATGACGTTCGTCTCGATGCTCTTTTGTGTTACCACAAGTGGTCTGTCTGCTTCAGCTGACTCCTCAGCTTTTCAAATGCAAAAACATCCAATGATTTATTTTGTAATGCTCGATCGCTTTGCGAATGGCGACCCGGCCAACGACAGCGGTTACATTGCAGGTGGACCCAGCAAATCCGGATTCAATCCATCAGCAACAGGTTTTTATCATGGCGGCGATCTTGCTGGCCTTACAAGCAAAATCTCATACATAAAGAATCTAGGTTTTACTGCAATTTGGGTTACGCCAGTTGTTCGCCAAGTGTCCGTATCACCCGATGGCAGTAGCGCTGGATACCACGGATATTGGGGAGCAGGCTTTGATCAAGTTGATCCGCATCTTGGCACTATGCAAGATTTCAAAGACTTCGTGTCAGCAGCTCACGAGCAAGGCCTAGGAGTAATCCTGGACATTGTGGCAAACCACACAGGTGATGTCATCTATTCATCCTGGGGTTCAAGCTACTCCGACACTGATTTTTCACCGTATTTAACTAAGAATGGCAAAGCTTTCGATGCAGCCAAGTTGGCAGGTACAACGAAATTTCCAAAACTAAGTGAACTGAGTCCAACAGTTTCATTTCCTAACCCGCCATTGCTAAATAATTCAGACGAGCACATAAAAAGTCCCGCTTGGCTCAATGATGTGCGCAACTATCACAATCGAGGCAACAGCACTTTCCAGGGTGAATCAAGTTTGTACGGAGATTTCTACGGCTTGGATGATCTCTTCACTGAATCACCGGTTGTCGTTGCTGGTATGAGCAAAATTTTCGCAGACTGGATTGTCAATACCGATGTCGATGGATTCCGTATCGATACTGCGCGTCACGTAAATAAAGAGTTCTGGCGCGCATTCCTTCCCGCGATGCGTAAGGCTGCATTAGCGAAAGGCAAAACTGATTTCCCGATGTGGGGCGAGGTTTATGACACTAATGCATCTCAAACTTCTTATTGGATCAAGAATGCATCCTTTAATGAAGTCTTAGATTTTCCGCTACAAAACCAGATGCTCAACTTTGTTAACTCCGGCTCAACTAATGGAATTGTCTCGGTACTAAATGATGACGATGTTTATACGACTGCGAAAAGTAATGCGAATCAACTCGTAACCTTTTTAGGCAATCATGATATGGGTCGCGTGGGTTCGTTCATCGCTAGAAGTACGAGCAATAAGAGCCTGCAGCTAAGTCGCGACACTTTGGCACATGCCTTGCTGTTTACAGTTCGTGGCAACCCAGCTGTTTATTACGGTGACGAATTTGGTTTAGGCGGCGGCGGCGATCAGCAAGCACGTCAGGATTTGTTCCCGACCCAAGTTTCACAGTGGAAAACCGATTTACGCATTGGTGGCACACCAATCGGAACTGGCAGTAGCTTTGATACCACTAACCCATTACAGGATTCGATAAGAGATTTAACTGCGCTTCGCTCTAGCGACAGTGCATTCAGCGATGGAAGCCAAATCATCAGGTATGCCGCAGATGGCGTACTTGTATTCAGCCGGATCAATGCACAAACAGGCGCGGAGTTTGTTTGCGCATTCAATTCGAGCGATGCTGACATCAGTAAAACTTTCCGAACATCGGCTAGCGGTGCAACTTGGATCAAGTCGCTTGGCGCTGGCAGCCTATCCCAGGAAAGGACTAGTGCGACTGTGCAGTTGCCTGCCGGCACATGGGGCGTTTTTAAGTCTTCCGCTCTTTTGACTTCACCAAATGCAGTTGCGATAAGTGTTGATGCAGTGCGACTAAACCCAGCGGATAGTTCGCAATACAACTTGCAAGCCCGCGTTACAAATGGTGCGTATAAGCAAATTAATTTCTATCGCAAATCACCAAAAGGCGCATGGACATTATTAGGTGTAGACAATTCGCCTTTGTATAATTCAACTGCGACTAGTGCAATAAAAAATGTTTATCGTGTTCTTCCGTTGCGAAGTTCATTTGCTCGAAACACTTCGTATTCGATTAAGGCTCAAGTGGTCACGTTAACTGGGCAAAAAATTGACTCAAAGGTCGTCACCTTAAAGGTGAAATAACGAACTTAAATAATTTTCTGTCAATACTTTTTCAGAAACTTTTTCGTGAAACCGCTTACAAGTTTGCGTGAAACCGCTTACACATTTATGAAACCGCTTACACGGAAATCGTTATAAAAATTCTGGCAATTTCTCAATACTTTCCTATCGCTTTCTGCCTATAGTGAGGTTGCGGTTGATGGGTTTGCGAGTTATGCGCAAAATCAATTTGCATCAATTACGAACGGAAGGAAGCACATCGTGATTACATCTAAGGCAATGGCTCGGAAAATCTTCGCGCCAATCCTTGCAACATTAATGGTTGCTGGTTTGTCAACAGGGCTGGCATCGCCGGCCAAGGCAGACGCGACAACAAAGCAAGTTGTTTTCCATTATCAATTTGATGGCAAGACAACATTCTCAGACACAAAAGGTCTTGAATTATATTTATGGGCTGGCGCTAACGGCGACTTCTACCCAAATGGCAATGACGCATACGGCAAGACTTTCACTTTCTCTGTGGATGCTGCTTCGAACTCACTTGGCGGTCTGTTCAAGTTCGGTTCGGATTGGGATCACAAAGACAATGGCGGTGCAGCTGATCGCACTATCGCATTGAATGCTTCTGGCTCAACAGAACTATGGTTCCTTGGCAACACAACTGCGTCCTACTCGTCACTTGCTGATGCAGTAACTGCAGGCGGTGTAGCTGATGCTTACACATCAACTGGTACCGATCCAAACTATGACTGTGATGCAAATAACGTTTGTACCCCACATTTCGACGTTGTTTACCCAGCAAGCCAGCATGTAGTTATTCACTACCAGGATCCAGCAGCTACTAAGTTCTCTAGCTACAAGAACTGGGATGTGTTCGTTTACTCAAACGGAAGCAACCATCCGAATGGTAACTACTTCAACGGATCAGATTCATTCGGTAAAGTTCTAGATTTGACTTTCACCGACATGAGCAAAAATGCTTCTATCGGTGTCATCGTTCGTAAAACCAACTGGTCAGATCGTGCTGGTTGTGCAAGTTGTACTGGCGATTCTGGCGCTGATGGCAAGGGCGGAAACCGCGTGCTTACACTTAGCCTTTCATCAGGTGAAAATGAGTTCTGGATTGTACGCGGTGCTGACAATGAGCCTTACTACACATCACTTGCAGATGCTCAGGCAGCTGGCGCAGTATCAGCTCCATGGGCTGAAGGCGCAGTAGACCCAGGCTATGGTTCAGATGGTCTTCCAGTTGCTGGCTACCCAGCAAATCAGACCTTCACCATTCACTACAACCGCGCAGATGGCAATTACGGCGACTGGAACATCTGGATGTGGGGAACCGGTACAGCTCTTGACACAGGTCATGACTTCACTGGAACAGACGCATACGGTGTTTACACAACACTTGAAGTTCCTGGTGATAATGATTCACTAGTGAGTGGTTTCGGCTACTTGCTTCGCAGCACCCATGACTGGTCAAATGCAAGCAAGAACACCAACGACAACTGGGGTAACCAGATTGCTATTGACAACGTCTCAATTCCTGATGGCGGCAAGACCTCTGGTCTTACTGAAGTTTGGGTAAAGCAGGGCGATGCAACAAGCTACACCTCTAACCCATTCCCAGTTCCACATGTTGGCGCTGTTGCAGCATCTGCAGGCTATGGCCAGGCAGTGGCAATTGCTGGTACAGGTCTAACCGGCGCTAGCAGCGTGAAACTAGTTCGTGCTGCTGTCCCAGCTGTTACTGCGACCAAGGTTGGAAATGCTTGGAAGTGTGGATCAACCACACGTTCACAGGGTTACGTATGTACTGCTGCTGTTCCAGCCGCTACTGCAACTGCAGCCGCGAAGGTAGTTTCAGCAACCAAGATTGTTGCTGCATTCCCTAACTCAGGTGCAATTACCGGCAAGATTGTGGTTTCAAACCCAGCGGGTACTTCAACATCTGCGGGATCACTAGCACTAAAAGCAACGAAGTCTGCTCCAAAGATCAGCACTTCCACTGCTAAGGGTGTAATTGGCGACACAGTAACAGTCACTGGTACCAACGTTGGTGCAGCAACTGGAGTCAAGCTAGGCACTTTGGACATCAGCGACTTCGCTGTGACCGATGTGAACAGCCTCACCTTCGTTGTTCCTGCTGGTGCAACCGATAGCAAGATCTCGGTTACTACTGCTGCTGGAACTGCAACTGCTGCTAAGGCATTCGCACTTGTACCTTCGATTTCTTCTGTATCTTCATCAGCAGCAATCGGCGGAACAGTAACTGTCACAGGCGTTAACTTGGGCGCTGCATCTGCAGTTAAGTTGGGCACAAAGGCAATCACAGGTTTCACCAAGGGTGCAACCTCGATTAGCTTCACCGTTCCAACTGGCTCAGTAACCGGAACCGTAACCGTAACAACTCCTGGTGGAGTAGTTACCAGCGCGGATTCAGTGACTGTTATCCAGAAGCCAACCGTTACATCTGTAACTGGTGCAAAGACTGGTACTAAGTTCAACAAGGGTGCAACCCTAACGATTACTGGAGCTAACCTCTCAGGCGCAACTAGCGTTTTGATTGGTGCTTCAGCGGTCACTGGATTCACCGTTGTAGACAGCACACACATCACATTCACTGCGCCTACCAACAAAGTTGGCAAAGTAAGCGTGATCACCCCAGGTGGAACCGGTACATCTAGTGCGACGATTACGACCACTAGCTAATAAACCGGCCCACTAGGGCAAACAACTAGAGGCTGGGGTCTGTGACATTCGTTGCAGACCCCAGCACTAGATGTTTAAAGAGCAAGTTGCAATATCACAATGTTTGAAAAATGTAAGGACTGGAAATAATTTTCCATAGCGGCAAATATCTTGATCGGATTTTGTTGGAAGCTGTCAGATTCGACAGCGGAGAGTTTTAAATAGGAGCATGACTCCGGAACAGGAAAGTTAATCATGACGGGATACGTAGTTCAGGCTCGCAAAGCTTTGATCGCTGTTGTATCACTAGGGCTACTCACAGCTGGTGTGATTACAGCTCCAGCTAAGGCTGACACCCCTGCACGTAATCTAACAATCCACTACTACCGTTCTTCGGTGGATGCCAATGGCACTGCTGATAACGGCTTCTGCGAAACAGATCCGTGTGGAGTTTATGCCGGTTGGAACATGTGGGTTTGGAATACTGGCGCAACTCCAGATCCAAACGGCACCGATGGTTTACAGTTTGATTCAACCGATAAGTATGGAGTAAAGGCGACCTTCGCTGTCGGCAATGCCGCTACAAACGTTGGATTCCTTGTCCGCATCGGAACTAACTGGTCTTGGGCTAAAGCCGATATTCCGGATGATCGTTTCATCGCGCTAAAGGCAACGGGAGATACAGAAGTTTGGGTTAAGCAGGGAGATCCAGTCGTTTACACCTCAAACCCAAATGATCGCGTACTTCGTATTCATTACAACCGCGCGGACAACAAGTACACCGGTTGGGACATCAAAACGCAGGAAATCAATGCTGCCGACGATAAGGCCATACCTTTCTCGACCACGAATGATTGCTTCGGTCGTGTAGCGATGATCCAGGTGCCTGAAATTTCACAGTTAACTCAGGACTACATTTTGCGAAAAGGTGGAAATGCAGCGACCCTTAAGTCACGTAAATTTACCGCAACGCTCAGTGATAAGAAATACACGGATGTCTGGTTGAATGCGAGTCTTTTCATGGGTGAAGACATCACCGTCGACGACGGGCCTGACACGTTCCTTGATATGAGTCAACAGGCGCAGAATCCAAATGGGAATTTGGTTGTAGTTCATTACAGTCGTCCTATTCAAGATTTCAATGGTTGGTCAATGACCACTATTGCTGATGGCATCAAACATCCGTTCACTGCAGTTGATCCAGGATTTGGCCGACTAGGTTGTGCTTATGTAACAGATAGAGCTGCCACATCTTCGATAGTCAAGATTACAAATGGTTCAAAGGTTGACTTAGGCTTTGGTGAAAATCCAGGCGGACTCGGTGGGCAACGCACAATTGCGATTGCTGGCTCAGTTACTGAAGTTTGGTTAAAGCAGGGTTACCCGACCGTATGGACAAAGCAGCAAGCACCAGATCCAGCCATTCAAAGCGGGCAAACCGTTAAGGGCGTTGTTAGCAGTCTTAAGCGTGGGAAATCTGTAGCTTTGCCTGTCAATACAAGTGCAAAGCTGAAAATCTCATGGTTCGTGCTTACCCCATTTAATTGCAAAATTAAATCTGGCAAGTTAATTGCTAAAGACCCAGGAACCTGCAAATTAAATGCAACTCAAAAGGGAAATGTCGCCTTTATGGTTTTCACGGCCCAGTACAGAATAACTATCAAATAACTAAACAAAGACAAGAGAGTTTAATTAACTCGCTTATCGAGCTTCAATCCTATGGAGGGAAATATGAAGAGCAAGAAAAACGGTTTCATCGGAGCCGCTCTGGCAAGCCTTGTGATTGCCACTATGTTCGGCGCTCCTGCTGCACATGCAACCCCAACGACAATCACAATTTGGACTGACCTTAATCGGGCCAGCGCATTCCAGGCGTGGGCGCGTACTTACAACCGTAACCATCCGTTGGTTGTAGTTAATGTTGTGGGTAAAGATGGAGCCAAGGACAAACTAGCGACAGTAGCTGATGGTGATGCACCTGATCTTATTGTTGGCGCGCACGACTGGATCGGTCCGCTAAAAGCACAGGGAATGATCCTGCCAGTAACTCTTGCTAATGCAAGTCAGTTTGCAGAAAGAGATAAGGCAGCATTCAATCTAAAAGGCGCAACATATGGCGTGCCAATGACTGTAGAAAATGTTGCTTTGTTCACCAACATGAATTTGGTTCGTAAAGTGCCAAAAACTTTCGCAGAATTCGAAGCTGATTCAAAGGCTTTCCTAAAGAAGCATACGAAGGCTAAATTTGCTCTCGCTGTAGCTCCTGGCGATGCGTATCACATGTACCCGTTCTTCTCCGGACTAGGTGGCTACATCTTTGGTGGCACTTCAGGTAACTGGAATGTGCATGACTTGGGTATTGCAAACCGGACGTTTCTTAAGAATGCTCCACTTATCGACAAGTGGTACGCGGAGAAACTGATCAATGCGAATGTCACCGGCGATACAGCTCTGGCAGCATTCACCAGTAACAACGCTCCATTTATGATTACCGGACCTTGGAACCTAGACAAGATTCGCTTGAAGAACATCAACTACGAAATTTCAAGTGTTCCGACAATCATCAAGGGCATCAAGCCAGTTCCGTTCTACGGAGTTCAAGGCGTAATGATGACAAAGTGGGCAGGCCCAGGCAAGCACAACATTAAATTGAAAGTTAATGGAGTTCTTGCGGACTTAACAACTAAGCCGACTCAGCTATTGATCGCAAATCAGACCATTCGTACACCGGCTAATCTGCAGGCTCGCGCGAAGTTCAAGGATGTAGATAGTGCTGCGTTCTTGGCTGCAGGACAAGGTGCGATCACCATGCCACAGATCCTTGAAATGGGCGCAGTTTGGACACCAGTTGCAAATGCCTGGGGTCAAGTAAAAGCTAAAAAGCATGCTGTAGATCGTTTCAAGGCTGCCAAATCGACTGTGTCGAAGGCAATCAAGTAAATAGCAATAACTGAGACTCTTGGCTCAAAACAGAATGTGTGGCAACTGAAATTTAGTTGCCACACATTCTGTGCAAGACAGGCAACATTCATTTTTGAAATTGGAGTGGTTTAGTGGTCGGGATTGTTTTCCGAATCTTATTTCTCGGGCTGGTTGATTCCCTAGCCTTCTGGGCGGGTTCGCATCTTTTGGTCTCACGCAATTGGCTTGGCCTGGTCTGGCTATTAGTGGCAACCATCGCGATTAACTACGTTTACATTTCTAAGCGAGCCAGAGCTTCAAAGTGGTTGTTGCCTGGAACAATTCTGCTTATCGTATTCCAGATTTACCCGATTCTTTTTACTGCTACTGCAGCTTTCAGTAACTATTCAACAGCGCACTTTGTTTCTCGAAGCGAAGCTATCGATAACTTAGTGCAACAAAATATTCAGCAAGTGCCAGACAGTCCACAGTATTCAATCGTCCCAATTCACAATGGGGTAACTGTCGCTTTGGTAGTAACCGACCCAACTACAAACAAGGTTTATTTAGGTACCAAAGAGGCGCTAAAAGAAATTGCAAGTCCCAAGTTTGACGCGAATGGAATTCCGCAAGCTCCGGTGGGGTGGCGAGCATATTCTGAAGCCGAACTTAATACAGATACGGTTCTAAACAATCTTTCAACACTCTTAGTACCTATGACTAAGCCAGAGGGCGCCTATCTAATGGTCAGCGACTTCACAACTGCATTCCAATTCGCTAGTGATGTGATTTATGACGCAAAGAAAGATCAGCTAATCCGACAATCTGATGGCTATGTATTCCCAGAGCGCGAGGGAGCTTTCATCGATTCTGATGGCACTTCTCTTGATCCGGGCTGGCGCGTAAATGTTGGCTTTAAGAACTTCAAATCTGTACTAACCGATCCGGTAGTTCGGGGCCCATTCGTTCGCGTTCTAATTTGGACTTTCGTTTACGCCGGTTTAACTGTATTAACCACATTTGTATTTGGCTTAACTCTGGCGTTGCTGCTGAACCACCCTGGGGTTAAGGGTCGCAAACTATTGCGTTCCACGTTGATCATCCCTTATGCAATGCCTGGCTTCTTGTCTTTACTTATCTGGGCGGGTTTCCTCAATGATGACTTCGGTGTGATCAATAATTTATTTAACTCGCACATCCCATGGTTGACTGATCCATTTTGGGCGAAGGTGTCAACAGTTTTGGTCAACCTTTGGCTTGGCTTCCCATACATGTTCTTGATCTGCACTGGTGCAATCCAGTCGATTCCGGCTGAATTAGCTGAAGCGGCCGAAGTTGATGGAGCTAAGCCACGGCAAATTTTGACGAAAATCAAAATGCCATTACTTCTTGTCACAGTTTCTCCATTGCTGATTGGATCTTTCGCCTATAACTTCAATAACTTCGGTGGTATTTATTTGTTGACTGGTGGTGGCCCGCCAGTAGCTGATTCTCAAATCGCTGGTGCGACCGACATTTTGATTTCTTACACATACAAATTGGCGATCGAAGCTGGACATGGAAATGACTATGGATTGGCTTGCGCCATTTCTATCTTGATCTTCTTCATCGTCGCGGGTGTTTCAACATTGTCGTTCACACGCACTCGCGCACTTGAGAACTTGAGCTAAGGGGACCACTGATGACTACTGATGTAATCGCAAAACCTACTCCAAGTGCACCGCGTAGGGCAGTTAAGAAGCGTAAGCCGTATCGTGGAAAGCTTTGGTGGCGCTATTTAGCAGCAGCGTTCGCTGTTGCCTTCGCGCTTGCCCCAATTGTTTATGTAGTACTAGCTGCCTGTAACCCAGCTGGAACGTTATCTACCCTAAATTTCTCAGTTCATGATTTTGGTTTGGATAACTTCCGCTTCCTATTAGGAAAGCATGACCTGAGCGCCGAAGTAACTTACGAAAATTATCCGTACCTACTGTGGTACCGAAATTCATTGATGGTTTCTTCAATCGCTGCGATTATGCAGGTAACTATTGGAACAGCTTCGGCTTATGCGTTTAGTCGCATCCATTTCAAGGGACGTCGGTTAAGCCTCGGTGGGCTGTTACTACTTCAGATGTTCCCCCAGATTCTCTCATTTATTGCACTGTTCCTAATCATGCAGAAAATCGGCGCTGTATTCCCATTCATGGGCACTGGAACATGGGCGGGCTTAGTGCTTATTTACTTGGGTGGCGCAATGGGTTACAACACCTATTTGCTCAAGGGTTTCTTCGACACGATTCCACGTGAACTAGATGAAGCAGCAACTGTTGATGGGGCTAGTGCGAATCAGATTTTCTTCAAAATCATTCTTCCGCTTGCCACGCCAATGCTCGCGGTTGTCATGCTGCTTGCGTTTATCGGCCTAATGAATGACTTCATTCTGGCCAGTATCTTCCTGACTAAGTCGGATCAGATGACATTGGCTGTGGGCTTGCGGTCCTTTATTTCAGGTCGCTACGAGTCAAGCTGGGGTGTTTTCGCGGCCGGAGCGTTGATGGCGGCCCTACCAGTTGTTATCTTGTTCCAGGTTTTGCAGCGTTACATCGTTGAAGGTTTGTCAGCTGGCTCGGTTAAAGGTTAATTCGGCCAATTATTACGAAAAATTTATGTTCTAATCAAAGGAAATAGGGAAGAGTACTGAAATGAAAAAGCACAATAAGAACTGGCGATTTACTCGGGTAGCTACCTTTGCAGCGTTGCTCTTTGCTGCTGTAGGCATGTATGGCTTTGCGCCAGCTTCCGCAAAAACAAGCAGCACCATAACGATTCACTACAACCGACCTGACGGGGTTTACACAGATTGGAACATGTGGATTTGGTTCCCGGGCTCTTCATCAGCAGAGCAGGCGACCCACGGTCTAGCTGATAGTCGTAATCTGTTCACTGGTTCGGATTCTTATGGCAGGGTGCTTACGCTAAACCTGACCGACATGGAAACGATCAAGAAGATTGGTTTCATCGTTCGTAAAGATGACTGGACAAAAGATATTGGCTCCGACCGATTCATAACTAGTTTTGACGGCTCGGGTAATGCTGAGATTTGGATTCGATCAAACATCGAAAAGGTCTACACCGGTGTGCCATGTTTGTGTGCTGAAATCTACAGCGCAACACAAGATGACTACCGCACCATCAATGTGACACTTAGTGAGCCATTTAGTGGCGCGACCAATGGAACTGGCGCCCAGGGTTGGACTGTTTCAGGTGGACTTAACGTTGTTTCAGCTGTTGCAACTGGCGGAAAGAATCCACGAAATACTCGCGCACTGACTTTGACACTTGATGCCGACATGGATTTGAGTGCCCAATACACGATTAATAACACTCGAACTTTTACGGTGACTAAGAAGGCGGTTGCGAACAATGTCGCAACAATTACTACTTCAACAGATTCAGGCGTAACTGTTGGCGAAACCCTTCGGATCAGTGATGTCGGCTCACCATTTAATGGAGTACAAAAAGTAACTGCAGCCACAACCGTTTCGCCATTTACCTTCTCGTTTGCAGTTACCAACGCAAATGTACCTGCAGCCTCTGCATCAGGGTCTGTTGAAACTGGTTTTGGTAGTGCTCCAGTTGTGATTGGCAATATCTTCGCATCACAGAAGTTTGCCGATCAATTCACTTACACCGGAAACGACTTAGGTAATACCTACACGCAAGCTAAAACAGACTTCCGAGTATGGGCACCAACCGCTTCTGCGGTTTCGCTCCTAACATTTGGAAACTCTTGGGCTGAAGGTGGCGCACCAGTTGATCCGACCACTCTGCCTGAAGCCACAGTGAAGCCGATGACTCCAAGTGTTAATGGAACATGGACGACTTCACTATCCGGCGACCAGCATGGAACTATCTATCAGTATCAGGTTTCCGTCGGCGGTGAAGTCCACAACACTATTGATCCGTATGCACGAGCATCTCTGGCTAACGGAACCAAGGGTGTGGTTGTAGATCTGGCTAAGACCAACCCAACAGTTTGGACCGCTTCCAAACCAGCCTTTACTGGACGGGCAGTTGATGCATCAGTTTATGAAATACATGTTCGTGATTTGTCAGTTGATGCTCACAGTGGGATTCCAGCCAATCACAAAGGCAAGTATTTGGCCTTTGCTGACCTAAACACGAAATACTCGAAAAAGGTTGGCAAGAAGACCCTCACCACCAAGACTGGTCTTAGCGCAATCAAGGAACTTGGCATTACTCACATAGAGTTGCAGCCAATTTATGACTTCACTTCGGTTGATGAGACTGGAACTGGGAACCCATTCAACTGGGGCTATGACCCACAAAATTACAATATCCCTGAGGGTTCTTACTCCACTAATGCCAATGATCCGATCTCGCGCATTAAAGAGTTGAAAACTGCAGTTCAAGCAATGCACGCAAATGGATTGCGCGTGAACATGGACGTTGTTTACTCACATGTGGGAAGTGCAACCGACTACAGTTATCAGCAGATTGTTCCTGGCTACTTCTACCGCACTGAACCTTCCGGCGCTTTGGCAAACGGAAGTGGTTGCGGCAATGAAATTGCCTCTGAACGTCCGATGGCTCGTAAATTTATGGTTGATTCATTCAAGTATTGGGCTACGGAATATCACATGGACGGTTTCCGCCTAGATCAAATGGGGCTTCTTGACATCCCAACGGCGCAGGCTATTCGCACTGCTATAGACACAGTTGATCCGACAATAATCACCTTTGGTGAAGGTTGGAATATCGGAGATGTATTAGCTGCAAATAATCGAGCTAATCAGCCGAACTTGGCTCAGATTCCAGGTTTTGGTGTGTTCAACGACCAGATTCGCGATGGCGTAAAGGGATCTACCGGAAACGCTACTGGCCCTGGTTGGATCTCCGGCGCAACCTACTTGAACCAAGATGTAATCGCAGGTATCACTGGAAACACCAATTACAGCAATTCGGTTTATCCAAACTTCACTACTGTGAACCCTGGTCAGTCAGTTAACTATGTAGAGTCACATGACAACCTGACTCTGTACGACAAGCTGCAGGCAAGTGTTCGCGGAGCTACTCCAGCGAAGAAGGCTACTTTTGTACAGATGGCTGGTGCAATCACGATTCTTGCCCAAGGCATGCCATTCCAGCAGGCTGGTCAGGAATTCATGCGCAGCAAGGGTGGTAACGGCAACAGCTACAACGCAACTGACGCAGTGAACTCACTCAAGTGGTCTGAACGTATAACAAATGCGACAACTACTTCCTACTACTCAGGGCTGTATGCAATTCGTAAAGCGCATCCGGCTTTCCGTATGTGGACTACTGCGCAGGTGAAGAAGAATCTAAAATTCATCAACACTGGTATGGATGACGTGATCGCATATTCGCTCAATGGAAAAGCTATGGGCGATAGTTGGAAGTCGATCGTTGTTGTGCATAACACCGAGACGATTCCGACTCAGGTAAGTTTGCCATCGACTGGAGATTGGAAGATTTATGTTTCCGGTTCTTCCGCAACGGCTAACTCAGCGAAGCCACTCAAGACACTTAAGCGTGCCTACAACGTGACTGTGCCAGCACTTACCACGGTGGTTATCGCTAAGTAACCAGCAAAAAGATTTGGGGATGCCAGCGACTGTGCGGTTGCTAGCATCCCCTTCTTTTTAAGGTTTTATCTACAGTTACTGCTTAAGGTGGGGGAGCCACTAAACTTTTCTAGCGCCACCTTGTGGTGACAAGCCGCCTTAGCTCAGGGGTAGAGCAACGCACTCGTAATGCGTAGGTCGTGAGTTCAATTCTCACAGGCGGCCCTGAGAAATGCTTTTGCATTTCGCAGGATCGCACACAGGATTTGGGAGGAGCGAAGCGACGGCTCCCCGAGGCGGCCCGCAGAATTGCTTTTGCAATTCGGTGGGACGCTCCATGGATTTGGGAGCCGAATGCAGATTCGTGAAGCCAGACGCCTGGCCGCGTTCGGAAGTAGCCTGCTCAAGTAAGCAGTGTTCGACGGTTCCCCGAGGTGGCTCCCACCAGATTTAGCAGTTAAGTCACCGTCTGTGCGAGCAGGAAGTATGACTGTTAAATCCATTGGATTTACCTGGGTTGTTCGTTTGTAACTGCGCCGAAAATAACTTTTCCGTTATTCGCATTTCTAATCATTAGATTAAGAAATGCTTGCGCTTTTCTAAAATAATGTGGTTGGTTCTTTGAACCAGGGTGGCGATTTAGTAGTTCTCTCAATTAGCATCTTGGCAATATTTTGCTCGCTATAGGATTACTTGTTGAGTCGAATTTTTAGCATTGCTTTTTCGCATTAACAAATTTCTTGCTACACTCAACAACATGGTTCACTCATTAGACCGACCGCAAGGAGACCCAAGCAAACCGCGAAATGCTGAGCTTGGCCTCATGCCGAAGTCGTTGCTTTCCTTGTTTGCGGTGCCTACCCTTGCTCGATTGACAAATTTCTTCCCACGGTGGCTTGACTCCAGAATTGACAGTGATAGTGGTTTCACTGGACCTCGAGTGATGGTGATGTGGTTACTTTCTCGTTGGCACGAACCCACAATGGGTCAGGTGGCTGAGATGTTGGACCTAACTCCTCGTGCAATTACTCGGCTAACTGATGGTTTAGAGACTGAAGGATACGTTGAACGAATAGAGAATGCAGATGACGGACGGGTGTATAACATTTGCCTAACGCCAAAGGGTGAACGGGCAATTAAAGTTATTGAATCGCAGTTAACGCCCGAATTTGTTTCCCTTTTTTCTTGCCTTACCGCACAGGAAATTAGAGCATTTATCAAGACTGCTGAAAAGTTAACTGATCACATGAAAGCGCTGCATTAAGGCACGCTTGTTTTAACTCCTACCTCTTCTGGGATTGAAGAAGTCGGTATTTAAGTAACTTCACAAGTGTGAACTTACGGCTTTGCATGGAAACCAAATTTGTTGGTGGTATGTTGATGGAAAATTACGCTTCAATGCTAGATGTCGAAGCCTTGATTTTATCCAGTCTTAGGAGCATGTAAATGAACCCAGAGTTAGCAGTACTTATCAGAGAATCTCTTCATGGTGTGGCGGAAATCGAGCTTGGTTCGCATGGATTAAAATTTTCGCGCCTGGCAAAAAAATTTGCAGTCTTTCATGACCATGATCAATTGACTGCAAAAGTTGCAGCTCAAGGCTCCGGATCTCGGATTGCCCTGATGACATCCGCTAGTGAAGTAACTCTGACATATCGGTCGACTCGAGACATGACAAAAGATTTGTCATTCATTGGAAAGCCAAGTGTGGTGACCCTTACATGTGGCGAGTACAGCGAATCTATTCACCACGACAATGGAGATATGCGCGTCTGGAACGGGGCTGAGCTTGTAGAAATTACCGTCGGTGATAATTCGCAGGCTACGTTCAACATCCCTCATCTGCACGAAGCTGGAGAAATAGTCGACCAGCTTATAGAGATATGGCTACCGCACAACTGCAACATAGAAATTGTCGACTTGTTTGCAGATGCGCCTCTCAGGCCTGCCGTGATTACAAGCCCTAGGTGGGTTCATTACGGATCCTCAATAAGTCATTGCGTCGAAGCTGATGAACCAACTGGGGTCTGGCCGGTGGCCGTTGCGCGCGAACTTAATCTTGATTTGTTTAATCTAGGGCTTGCAGGTTCTGCAAATCTCGAACTATTTGCTGCTCACGCAATTCGTGAACTTCAACCTGCGATTGTGACATTAAAAGTTGGAATAAACACTGTGAATGGCCGCCATTTAACTCGGCGAACTTTTATTCCGGCTGTTCATTCTTTTTTGGACAACATCAGAGAATATCATCCAAAAATTCCGATAGTCATTGTCTCGCCCATAATCTGTCCTGGGCATGAAAGTCTCCCTGGACCTACTCGTGTTGATTTGAATGGCAAAGTAATTGGCTCTGAGCCTTGTGACCTTGAATGGGTTGAAGATCTAACTTTGGTTGAAATTCGCCAAATCTTGTTGCAAGTTATTAATCGCCGCGATGATGACAATCTTTTTTACCTAGATGGATTGGAACTTTTTGGACTTGATGACATTGAGTTGTTGCCAGACGGGCTTCACCCTAATTCAGAAGGTTACCGAATAATCGGCCAGAGGTTCATACATCTTCTTTCGCCATTAGTTGACTCAATGAACCTGTGAGTGAACGCCCTAAAGTCGCTGTATGTCCTACTTTAAGACCGATATAAGCCAGCGCTGTAGTTGGCGCCTGGTCTAGGGCCTGGGCTGTAACACAAGCCCTGTCGTAACTTGAACAACCACGGAAAGTCAGTATTAATAAGGCTTTTTGCTACCAATATGACAATTGGTTACCACGGTAACGAAACATAATAATTTGTTACCGTGGTAACCAATTATAACAATTTGTTACCACGGTAAAAAAATCTCCTGATTCGCTGTAAACGAGACGATGAGCGTGTTAATGTGGCTCGAGAATAGGACATATTCATTCTGAACATGGGTCCTATCCACCAAATGTAAGGAAGGAAATCACTAGCATGAAAACATCATCAACCTCGATGCACAAAATTTTTGCATCAGTCGTAACCTTGCTTCTGGCAGTCGGTGCTGCGTCGGGGGTTATTGCTCCCGCTCAGGCCACTTCCGCAAGCCAAACGGTTATCGTTCACTACCAAGACCCAGCAGCTACCGGATTCGATAGCTACAAGGATTGGGCTCTTTATGTTTATGGCCCTGCTTCGTATGGTTGGGGCAAGACGGAATACTTCAACGGCTCCGACACCTTCGGTAAAGTTTGGACTCAGACATTTGATGCATCTGAGACAAGTGTTACGGTCATCGTGAAAGACAGTGCTTGGCGCGCTAAGGGCTGTGCAAATTGCATCGGTATGGGTGGGGCAGATCGCCCGATTACTCTCGATGCAAGCGGTACCACCGAGGTTTGGGTTGTAGCTGGTTCTGATTCCACTTACACAACAACAGCTCCGGCTGGTGCAGCAACGGCACCATGGGCAGCGAATGCGGTAGACCCGTACTTCACCTGTGATGGCAACAATGTTTGTACCCCTATTCCGACAATGCCTAGCACTCAAAAATTGATTGTTCACTACAACGACCCAGCAGCAACTAGTTTCAAGTCATACCGCGGTTGGGATGTTTACACCTACGGATCTGGCAATGCGAACTTCAACGATGGGCATTGGTTCAATGGCTCCGATGATTTCGGCAAGGTTCTCACAGCCGATTTGACGAATACTGAAACGGTCTTAAACCTCAGCCTGATCATTCGTAAGACTGACTGGTCTGCAAGCGCTACTTGTGATGCTTGCGGCGGTATGGGAAAATCAGATCGCACGATTGATTTAGATGCCGATGGCACGACTGAGATCTGGATTACGCGTGGCAGCAATGATGGGCTATATGCTACATCTAAGCCAGCATCATTCACAGCGTCTAGTTGGGCTGCGAACGCAACTGATCCTTACTACTCATGCTCTTCTGATTCGACTCCTGTATGTACCCTGAACCCTGCCTTCCCGGCAACTCAGAAATTCATTATTCACTACAACCGTCCAGGAAATGATTACGCAGGATGGAATATGTGGATGTGGGGATTCCCTGACGGTGCACAGAATGGCCAGCGCTACTTCACCGGTGAAGATAGCTACGGCAAGATCACCACAATAAATTACTCAGGTAATGCAGGAACAGTCAGCGGTATGAGCTTCCTCATGCGTAGTACCGAAGATTGGAGCAATGCATCGGTCGACCTGAATGGCGTTGCTATCGCTGGCCTTGAGAGTGCTGAAGGCGCAACTGGTACGACAGAAGTATGGTTCAAGCAGGGAGATAGCACTGTTTACACTGCTAATCCATTCAAGACCCCAACTGTCACTGCTGTATCTGCCACTACTGGTGGACCAGGTGCTGCAATCACAATCACTGGTACCAACTTTGACGATGTGAACAAGGTGACTTTGGAACGCGCAGCTGTGCCTGCCGTAACTGCTTCACCTGCATCAACGACGTACTCTGGTCCAAATAAAACTGGAACAAAGACGATTCACGCAGCTATTAAAGCAGTAGCAGCAGTATCAGCAGCAACCGTTAATGCATCATTCAAGGTTGTTTCTTCAACTAAGATTGTTGCAGCGATGCCAGCTGGTGTTGCTGCAGTGACTGGAAAGGTAACTGTAGCGAACCCGACATTCTCGGGTAAGTCATCAGCTAACTTCACTTCAAAGACAGCTGCAGCTAAGCCACTCATCGCAACATCGACGGCCAATGGGCTTGTTGGTGGAGTTGTGACTGTTACAGGCGCGAATGTCGGCGCTGCAACTTCAGCCAAGATTGGCACACTTGATGTTGGCTCAATCACTGTATTAGCCGCAGATTCAATCTCATTCGTAGTACCTGCTGGTACTTCTGATGGAAAGATTTCTGTGACAACTGCTGGTGGTACAAAAGTAGCTACTAAAGCATTTGCTCTAGTCCCATCAATCACATCGCTGTCTAAGACTTCAGTCGCTATCGGCGGAAGTGTGACAGTGACTGGTGTGAATTTGGCTGCTGTTTCTTCAGTCAAGATTGGTACCAAGGCTGTTACTGGTTTCACCAAGGGTGCAACCACAGTAACCTTCACGGTTCCTGCAGCAACTGCTTCAGGCAAGGTAACACTTGTATCAGCAGGTGGCACTGTAATCAGTGTTGACACTTTGTCGATCATTCCTGCTCCAACAGTAACCGGTCTAACTGGTGCTAAGACAGGAACTAAATTCAACAAGGGCGCAACCCTGACGATTGCTGGTAGCAATCTAACTGGTGCAACAGCCGTGCGAATTGGTGCGAATTCAATCACCGGCTATGTAGTGGCTAATGATGGCAAATCCATCACATTCACTGCACCGACAAACAAGACTGGCAAGATCAGCGTTGAGACCCCTGGTGGTACCGCTATTTCGTCAGCTACTTACACGACTACTAGCTAGTCTGGTAGTCGCATAGGCACGGTATCTAGAGTTGGGGCGAGCAATGCTTCCGCAAGCCCGAACTCTAGATACTGTGCTGTCGGCTCATAGTTTGGTCTGCTGGGCCGCAGAGAAAGAAAGGACCAGTCCCCGGATCGAATGGGTAAGTGCCAGCTCTGGGGAGGGTAAGTGGAATAGAGTTTTTTCGGGTCAATATTCTAAGGAAGTCAGGGTTTATCATGAATGCACACATAATACGGGTGAAAAAAATCCTTATTGCCGTTATGTTGCTTGGGCTGTCTACCGCCGGTGTGATCTTTAGCCCGGCTCAAGGTGCCACAGCGCCAAGGCATATCACAATTCATTATTACCGCGCCACATTGAATAGTTTGGCAACCGTGGCTAACGGGGTCTGTGCAGCTGATCCTTGCGGAAAGTATGATGGCTGGAACTTCTGGGTGTGGGGAGCAGCACTATCTGGGTACTCTGGATCAACTGACGGTTTTTCCGCAGCTGTGCCCATTGATTCGATGGATAAATTCGGCGCTAAGGCTACTTTTGAAATTGGTAGCAGTTCAAATGATGTTGGTCTGCTTGCCCGTATAGGTAGCAACTGGGCTTGGGCTAAGGCTGATATCACGGTCGAGCGGTACATCAAACCCAACCCAACAGGCGACACTGAAGTTTGGATCAAGGAAGGCGACCCCCTTCTCTACACCTCAAACCCCAATGATCGCGTGTTGCGTATTCACTACAATCGTTCCGACAATAAGTACAGCGGATGGGATATTCAGACCCAAGAGTCAAACCCTACTGATAACAAGGCCGTAGCATTTTCCACAAGAAATGATTGCTTTGGTCGAGTCGCTACTATCCAGGTTCCGGAAATTTCGCAGTCAACTCAGGATTACATCTTGCGCAAAGGTGGCAACTCTGGAACCTTGAAGTCTCACGTATTCACTGCCAATTTAAATGAAAGCAAATACACAGATGTATGGCTCAATGCCAATCTCTTCTTAGGCGAAGACACCACGATCGATGAAGGTGACAGTACTTTTCTTGATCTGAATCAGCAGGACCAGAATCCAAACGGGAATCTGGTTGTGGTGCATTACAGTCGACCGTTGCAAGATTATTCCGGTTGGACCATGACTACTTTGGCTGATGGGATAAAACATAAGTTCACTGCCGTAGATCCGTTATTTGGCCGCCTTGGCTGTGCTTATGTGTTAGATCTGACAGCAACTACCTCAATTATCAAGGTAACGAATGGGTCTAAAGTGGACTTGACTTTTGGCGAGGCATCAACCGGTTTGGGCGGCCAGCGCACTTTACATTTGTCTGGAGTAATCACCGATGTATGGCTAAAGCAGGGACGCCGCGACATTTGGGATAAGGAACAGGAGCCCGATCCAGCGGTGAAGGCCTTCCAGAAAATTGGCAAAGTTGTGACGCACTTGAAGGTTGGAAAATCTGCTGCAATACCAATGAAGTCCAACGCAAATTTGAAGCTTTCTTGGTATGTGATCACCCCAGCAAATTGCAAGATTTCCGCTGGCAAGGTAATCGCGCGCAAACCTGGTACTTGCAAATTGGATGTGACCCAAGTCGGGAATGCCGCGTTTAATGCTTTCACTTTGCAATACAGAATCACAATCAGTTAATTAATTAGTGCGTTCAAGCTCTTTGGGCGACGCACATCGCTTTAATCCTTAGGAGGGAATATGAAAATCAAGAAATTTAGTGTTATTGGAGTGGCCGTAGCGAGCATGCTGAGTGCAGCTTCCATAGCGCCTCCAGCAGCTCAGGCGAGTGGCTCATTCGTAACTATGTGGGTTGCAAGTGATGTTGCAGGCGCCTATGCGACATGGGCGCAAGGGTATAACCGTACGCATCCCAGTGGGCGGGTCAACGTTGTCGCAAAACCGGGATTTTCGGGCAAGGATTTATTGCAGACTGTGTCAGATTCTGATGCTCCAGATCTGATCACATCTAACCATGACGGCGTAGGGGTACTGAAAGCTCAGGGCTTTATCGTTCCATTAACGCTACCAAACGCGAGCCAGTTCTCTGCTGCAGATAAGACAGCATTTCAACTTAAGAAAATCAATTATGGTATTCCGCTTAACATTCAAAATACTGCCTTCTTCACCAATTTAAACCTCGTTAAACGTGTGCCTAAGACTATGGCGGAGCTTGAAGCGGATTCGAAGGCTTTCTTGAAGAAGCACCCTAAGGCAAAATTCACCGTTGCTGTTCCACCCGAGGCATATCATATGTATCCATACTTCTCCGGACTTGGCGGATATATCTTCGGTGGGCAATCTGGAAATTGGAATGTGGGCGACGTCGGTATTGCCAACAAGAAATTCCTTAAGAATGCTCCCCTAATTGACAAATGGTATTCGGAGAAAATATTTAATCCAAACGTTTCTGGAGATTATGCTCTCGGTTCTTTCACAAACAATCAAGCGCCATACGCGATCACTGGCCCATGGAATATTAACAAAATTCGTTTCAAGCATATGAATTATGAAATTTCTAGTATCCCAGCACTTAATCTTGGTTTCAAGACTGTGCCGTTCGTCACTGCTGTCGGAGTATGCCTGACCAAATGGGCGAACCCAGCAAAACATAATGTGCAGCTCAAAGCAAATGCAATTTTGGCAGACTTAGCCAGCCCTAAGACGCAGTTGTTGCTGAGCAACGCCATCGCAGCAAGTCCAGCGAACTTGGTTGCCAAAACTAAATTCAAGGATGTTGATGCGCGAGCCTTTGCAGCAGCAGGGAAGGGAGGCGTATACATGCCGAACAACCTAGAGATGGCCGGAGTCTGGACGCCGCTAACAAGCGCTTGGAATCAGGTTAAGTCAAATAAGTATGCCGTCAACCGGTTCAAGACTGCATCAGCAACTATCAAGGCAATGATCAACTAACTAAGAAGAACTGAGCAATCATGCTCAAAACGGAGTATGTGATAGCTGTAATTTGGCCTGTCACATACTCCGTTCCATAAATGTTGTGACTATTCTGAAAGTGGAGTGTTTTAGTGATTGGGATTGTCTTCCGAATTTGTTTTCTAGGTCTAGTGGATTCACTGGCGTTTTGGGCAGGCTCACATTTACTAGTCTCAAGAAACTGGCTTGGTTTAGTCTGGCTTATTGCCGCTACCGCCACTATCAATTTTGTCTATATTTCTAAGCGGTCCAGGGCATCCAAGTGGCTGTTGCCAGGCACTCTTCTCCTACTTATTTTTCAAATCTACCCGATACTTTTCACTGCAAGCGCAGCATTTAGCAACTACTCAACGGCGCACTTTGTTTCGCGTGATGAAGCAGCTTCAAATATTGTTTTGCAAAATATCCAACAGGTAGAGGGCAGCCCACAATATTCAATCGTTCCATTGCACAACGGGAACAATGTTGCACTTCTGGTTACAGACCCAAAAACAAAAAAGGTTTACCTAGGTTCAGAAACAGAATTTACTGAGATGGATAGTCCTAGTGCCCCAACAGGCTGGAAGCCTTATACAGAAGAGCAGTTCTACGCTGATGCGGTTCAGGCCAAGCTAGGTAGTTTGCTAGTACCCATCCCTGAGCCAAAAGGGGCATATCTAAAAGTTAATGATTTTTCTACTGCCTTCGCATTTGTCAGCGATGTAATTTATGACACCAATAGTGAAAAGCTGATTAGGGTCTCAGACCAATATGTTTTCCCCGAGAGGGAAGGTGCGTTCATCGATGAAGATGGTACAGCTTTGGATCCAGGTTGGCGGGTAAGTGTTGGTTTCAAGAACTTCAAGTCAGTTATTACTGACCCGGTTGTTCGTGGACCATTCTTACGTGTGCTTATTTGGACTTTTGTATATGCAGCCCTCACTGTTTTGACTACATTCGCACTTGGCCTGACCCTGGCGCTTATTTTGAATCACACCCGGGTAAAGGGTAGAAAGTACTTACGCTCGGTGCTAATCATTCCTTATGCAGTGCCAGGTTTCTTGTCCCTTATGATTTGGGCTGGTCTACTGAATGATGATTTTGGCACAATAAATGCACTATTTCATTCGCACATACCTTGGCTTACCGATCCTGTGTGGGCTAAAGTTTCCACTTTGCTGGTCAATCTGTGGCTTGGCTTCCCTTACATGTTTCTGATTTGTACTGGCGCAATCCAATCCATCCCAGCTGAACTATCTGAAGCGGCTGAAGTTGATGGCGCCAAGCCGAGACAAATCTTGATGAAAATCAAATTGCCGCTCCTACTGGTTACAGTTTCTCCACTCCTTATTGGCTCGTTTGCCTATAGTTTCAACAACTTCGGTGGGATTTACTTGTTGACTGGTGGTGGGCCACCTGTGGCAGATTCTCAAATTGCAGGTGCGACAGATATTTTGATTTCGTACACATACAAGTTGGCTATGGAGGCAGGGCACGGAAATGACTACGGCTTGTCATGTGCTATCTCCATTCTTATATTCTTCATGGTTGCTGGAATAGCAACTTTGTCTTTCACTCGCACACGAGCACTCGAAAACTTGGGTTAAGGGGAACAACAGATGACTACAGAAACAATATCCACATCTAAAGCAGGTTCACCTAGGAAAAGGAAGAATCAGCTTCAGCGCGGTACGGTTTGGTGGCGTTACATCGTCGCCGCCATAACCATCCTCTTCGCAATTTCGCCAGTGGTGTACATCATCATTGCTGCCTGCAACCCTGAAGGAACGCTAACAACGTTTAACTTCTCAATTCATAGTTTCGGTTTGGACAATTTCCGATTTCTTTTTGGCCGTCATGACCTTAGTAGCGATGTGACCTATCAGGCTTACCCATACATGCTTTGGTATCGCAACTCGTTGATGGTATCCCTACTTGCGGCAACACTTCAGGTCATAGTTGCAACCGCTGCCGCATACGCATTTAGCCGGTTGCATTTCAAGGGACGCCGACTTAGCCTTGGTGCTCTTTTGCTACTTCAGTTATTTCCTTCAGTTCTAGCCTTTGTGTCACTTTTCCTCATTATGCAAAAAATCGGAGCCGTGTTCCCATTCGTGGGACCGGGCACATGGGCTGGCCTGATCCTCATTTATCTTGGCGGGTCACTAGGTATTAACACTTATTTGTTGAAGGGGTTCTTCGATACCATTCCTAGAGAACTCGATGAAGCCGCAACTGTTGATGGGGCAAGTGCTAATCAGATTTTTATGAAAATTATCCTTCCGTTAGCAGCTCCGATGCTTGCAGTCGTGATGCTGCTCGCATTTATTGGATTGATGAACGAATTCCTGTTTGCCAGCATTTTTCTTACTAGGTCCGATCAAATGACGTTGGCAGTAGGTTTGCGATCCTTAATCAATGGAAGATATGCACAGAACTGGGGAATTTTTTCTGCGGGAGCCATATTGGCAGGGCTGCCAATGGTGATCATGTTTCAACTTTTGCAACGTTTCATTGTTGAGGGCTTGGCGGCTGGCTCAGTTAAGGGCTAGTCGAACCGAACACGCGGAAATAATATTTTTCAAACATTTGCGCTCCAAGTCAGCAATTTATGCGTCCTTTAGAATCCAAGTCGGGCAATGCGCCTAACACGGTCGAATCCGCGGCGCAGTTATAATGTTATTGATTGAGACTTGCCGTAAATGTGGGGATTTTGTGAATTTAGTTACAGCGGAAACAAAAAACATCGATTTATCCCATGCGCTACCGACTGAGTGGGCTCATTTATCAGCCGGTCAGGTCAGCATTTTCAATCCCACGTTGCACGATGATGGCGCCAACTTAGTAATCGCTTATCGGGTCGTCGGGCTAGTCGATGAATTGCGCCGAATTGCAACTGCAAAACTTGATAACGACTTTCAAATCATCCCGGGCTCAGCCGTCCCGTTTTCTGATTTCATTGAATTCGCAAATCCTGATGAACTTGATGAGAATTCGAAAACTTGGTTTGCTGATCCACGTTTTTTCAGATTGAACAATTCTGTCTGGATGATGTGGAATAACGGACATGTCGATGGCATTAATAAACAGTTCTTGATCGAAGTTTCAGCAGATGGGTTGCGTCCAATCGGCAAAGCTCGAGAGATCGTATTGACGGGAGCAAGGCGCAAAACCGAGAAAAACTGGAGTTTCTTCGAGAATCATGAAGGAATTTTCGCAGTTTATTCAGTAACACCACATCGAATTATTCAAGCTGATTTTTCTTCATCATTAGAAATTAGGTGCCATCTCGTATCCGAGATTGATTGGTCAGCCAAGTATTCAGAATTGTATGGCGCCTTTCGTGGGGGAGCCGGCCCGATCCAAATCGGTGATAAATTCCTGAATCTCGCACATTCAAGTTACCGAATGCCGGGGGGTCGCGAGTATGTCCCAGCAGTGTATGAATTTGAAGCACAGAATCCATTCAGACCAACCGATGAACTAGCTACTCCTATATTTGTCCCGGATGTGAAGCACAAAACTGAGGAAGAAACGGAAGATAGCCTCAACCCTGGAACAAGTCGCGTGGTCTATCCATCAGGAGCGATTCTTCGTGGAGACGACCTGATTTTCAGTATTGGAATCAATGATCATGAAATGGGAATCTCGCGTACAAGTTTGAGTGCCGTGCAAGCTGCGAGTCAGCCGGTAGCATCCGTGCGAGTTGCCGCTTACGACTACGCAAATCCTGAGCGGCCAGTTAGCCCGAATGTTGAGATTACGCAGACTCCAAGTGTCCCTGTGTTTTGGTGGGATGCAACTGGTGCGGTTATGTCTCCACTCAGTCGAGACTGGAAATTCAAACACGGCAACTTTGGCGATGAAGCTTCACATGAGTTGATTGATCTCCTTGGTCCAATAAAGGCTCGCAAAGTGCGCCCTGGTGACGTAAAACTTTTGGCAATCGGTTCCATTTTGCATCGTATGGGACCTGGCGATTTGGTCTGGGGTTCAGGTATCAAGCATCCCGAAGCACTCGATGAGTTACCTGTTTCAGATGTTGAATTCGCCGCAGTTCGTGGTCCACTCACCTTGGAAGCATTAAAGCGAAATGGTTGGGATACCTCAGGTATCAAAGAACTATTTGATCCTGGCTTACTTATGGCCAAGATTTTTGAAAAGGAGTTAGCAGCTTACGACACCGCAAAAAATGATGTTTATGGCCCTGTTCGTTTCATTCCGCATTTTCGCGATGAATTAGTGATTAACAGAAATTATCCGAACCTCGCTTCAAGCTTCTTAACTGTGGATTGTCGTCCACTGGATATGTTGAAACGGATGCTAGGCGCGGAGAAAATTATTTCATCCTCGCTTCATGGTGTTATTTTTGCAGAGAGTTTGGGTATACCTGCTGTTTGGCTCGCATCTCCTGGCGGCGAAGGAACTTACAAGTTCTCCGACTATTACGCATCAACAGGCCGTGCATCAGTTAAAGTCTGCGAAACAGTAGAAGATGCGCTCAGGGCTACTCCTCCAGAATTACCTAAAATGGAATTTGAAAAGTGGCAAGCAACATTCCCGGCAGAAAGTATTGCTCGCTTAGCTAACGTGAGTCCAGTGCCGACATCGCGACCATTCCCAAATCTAGATACAACGTCACTTACCAAACTGCATTGGAGTTCTGAGTTTTCGCGTAATTTGGAAGGACTTTGGCTACTCGGTAACGACGGTGTACTCGCCCTTCCGCCGTTGCGAGTGTCCGATGACTCACAGTCAGTCACGATAAGTATTCGCCCTCGTCGCTTGATCCAAAATCCATCTCACCAAAATATTGAATTACATATCGGTGGATGCACGGCTCGCCTGCATTGGGCGCCAAACGACATTTCGATTCGGACCGTAACTTTGACTCCATCGGTTAGTGAATGGGCCACAGGAGTGCGCATCCATGTTCATTACGACGGTGTAGAAATGAAACGTAAGTTCCTGCGCGGCGCCCCTCAGCCAACTCGAAACCTATGTATTAACAAAGTTGAAGTAAATCAGGCCGAAGCTTAAGAGTGCTGGCATCGTTGCCTGCAAACTGAGGCCAAGTTACCTGCTTTTTGCTTAGTTGAAGGGTAAATTATTCATATTGAGTTATGAATAGGGCGATAATGAAATTGTTTCGTAAGGCCCAGATTTTTCTGCTACTGATTCTCACTTCACTAGCAACGATTTTTCCTACCCAGGCCCAAGGCGTTGGCGTAAAGACAAGTTCTCCCATCACTTATCAGCAAATGGAATCGCTACTTTCTCGTGCTGGGTATCCTGTTGGCCGTGTGGATGGGTATCTAGACAACGACACTCGACGCGCGTTATGTCTCTGGCGTGATTACTCGGGCTTTAATGTTTCGCGAAATATGCCATCGATGCGTGAACGATTCCTGCTTGCAAAAGTAACTCGGCCAAAAGTTCCAGAGCGTTTAGTTACCGGATTAAACATCAGCCGCACTTGCCAGGCTGTTACTTGGGTATCTTTTTCAAATTTGAAGCAGACTCGATACGTTAAAGCGATTTACAAAGCTTCAACAGGTCAACCCGGTTTTGAAACTCGCACCGGTTCCTTCCACATTTACGCCCAGGTTGATAAATGGATGGAATCAGATCTTTATCCAGGGGCGATGATGTATCGGCCAAAGTTTTTCTCGGGTGGTCAAGCACTACACGGCTCGTGGTCTGATTCACTTGTTTTGCCTTATCCGGCTTCACATGGTTGTGTTCGTATGTTGCATAGCTCCATTGATTACATGTGGAGTCACGGCATTGGCATTGGCACAAAAGTTTTGGTTTATGGCGACTGGCGCGGCTAGTCCGGATCTAAAAAATAAATTTTCTATTTTGATATTTGAGTTACGCCCGCCAGCAACTGTTTTCGATTTGGCAGGTTATGTGAGAAGTAAATTAGCGCCTGCGTTCGGACTAAGGGCTCTAAATCAGATTGATTTTTTATCCACTTGCGCAGAATCTTTATGTCTTGCACTTGACCAAGTTCCTTCTGCAACTGCTTAGTCCAAGCCTGAATATGAGGGCTTTGCAATAAATTAGTTTCGGCTGCTGCTTCGTATGCATAGCGACATTGTTTGGCCGCAATTCGCACCCGGTGCAGTTGTTTTGTAGTTGGCCGCTTTGGCAAACTGTCCAAGTGCTCAAAAAGTAGAACCCAAGTGTGGCTAATCGTTGCAGTAACTTTTGCCTGAGCTTTCTTCGGACCAAGTTCGGAAAATTTCTGTCGTATCGGTGGGTTCAATGCGTAATTTGTTAGGGCTTTAAGTGCTAAATCCAGTTTGGGGGAGTCAAGCATCTTTTGGAGTTTGATTTCCTGATGTAATCGCTGACCCTGCAATCGGGTAATGAGCGGTTGTTTCACCTGGTCATTCTCTACTTTCACGACTCGCGCAATCATCGCGTCAAGATCTCGGATAGCGGAAAGTTTTGAGTTCAGCCAATCAAGTTGGTGCACAACATCGCTGGTTGACTTTCGGCGTAAGAATGGCGAAAACGTGTAAAGATGAGAATCGATGGTCCGAAGCGCAACTCGACAATCGTGAATTGTTTCGAAGCTTTTATTTTGACGCAAAGCAGTAATGTGTGAAATTAATTTAGTGGTATGGTTCGTCAGAATTGCAGAAATAAAATCGCTAGGCGCGAAGTAGGTATTTGCTCGCGTCATCTCTTGGTTCGAAGTCACTATTAGATTGTTTCAGTTATAACTTTAAAAGTTCAAACAACGGCAGAGAAGTTACCAATACCTTGGGTACGATTCGTCGCGCGTGAGGTTATTGAATAACAAGGCAACAGCGACTAGTGCTGCTGCACCTAAAAGTGTTGGAAACAAAATTGAGTGCCAGCCTGGGTCAGTATGCATGTAATGAAAACTCAGGTAGATGATGACTGGGTTCGCGCCCGCTGGTGGGTGTACCACTCCAGCAAGCATCATGATTGCGATGGAGATACCCAAAGCAAGCCCAAGACTCCACCAGTGTGCACCTAATAGTTTTGTAACGATCAGTCCGGTTGCGTA
>CANBWF010000002.1 GCA_947373075.1 Actinomycetota bacterium
TGCCAATGAACCAGCAGTAATTGCGGTTAATTCAAATGACGGATGTGCATGGATTAAACGAATAAGTTCAGCACCGGCATAACCGGATGCCCCCGCAATAGCTACAGTTGTCATTTCTCAATTATACATACTTATGCATAATTGCATAACTTGGGAAATGTCCAAGCGACCAAACGTTTAGTGGACTAGGAATCCACTAAACCCACAATCGCCCAACTACGGAGTAAGCGTTACCTTGCCTACGCCATTGACCGAGTAAAACTTTAGGTAATCCACGGTCATGCTGGTGGTAGTTAGAGCAGAGTCAATATTTCCGCCCATTCCCCCACCCATCGCAACATTGAGAATTGCATAGAACTTAGGATCTGCCCCACCACTTGTTGGACCAAATGGCCACAAGTTATTAGGCACACTGGCTTTGTTCAATGTGTAATTTGCAGTGCCATCGATGTACCAAGTCAGCGAAGTTGCCGTCCACAGCAGACCATAAGTGTGATACGCGTCAGAAAGTTTGGTACTCAAGGAAACCGTATTGTTTCCAGGCCCCTGGATGTGATCCCACTGGTTTGTATTAGCCCAATGCGCAGTTCCCCAGTTGGTGTAAGGAGCGTTTCCCTCACCTTCCATGATGTCAATTTCTCCACACAGCGGCCAGGCCCTAGTTGCAATATCTTGACCTAGCATCCAGAAAGCTGGCCAAGTTCCGCCACCCGCCGGATTTTTAATACGAGCTTCCAAATATCCGTAAGTAAAATTCACCTTGCCGTATGTAGTAATTTTTCCGCTACTCCAAGTGCATTTTCCGTAATAGCAATCAGGCGCCGTGTTTGTCGCGAGTTTGTTAGCCGTCATTACTAAGCCTGATGAGCCATTTAACTTGTTTGCATCAGCGGTGTACCACTCGCGCTCACCATTACCCCAGCCACAGTTACCCGAACTACAACCATCCTGAAGATCTGCGGTCCAATAACTAGCATTTGGTCCAGTGCCCGCCGTACCAGTGAATTCGTCCTGCCATAGCAGTGACATTGCAGGCGATGGCGTTGGTGATGCTGCAGGAGCTTGGTCGTAAGCGATGTTGATGATGTCTACGATGTCAGTGCTGACATTATTTACATACGCTGAAATCTGGGTGTATAAATTGCTACCCACAACATCAGTATTAACAATTGCAAAACTTACATTTCCGCTTGCATCCGTTAACGCACTTACCGTGCCCTGATGCACACCAGTGCCTGGATCCCAGCCACTGGTTGAAACTGAGCCAACGCGAACATGAGATGTGGAGTTGCTATAACCCTTACCCAAAATTAGAGTCACTGACTTATTTGCAGCGACTGCGCCCAATCTGTCCGTTACATGGAAAGTTACTGTCTTAGTAGAACTAACTGGCAGGTGAATAGTTCCGTAATGCAAACCACTTGCATACCAGCCGTAACTAACCCAAAGCGCAGCATCTCCAGTATTTTGCACAAAGTCAGTGTTGTTGAAAGTTGTTTGTCGGATAGTCCACGGTCCAGCCGTAGTTGGAGTAGGAGTGGCCGTCGCAGTCGCAGTCGCCGTAGCGGTGGCCGTCGCAGTCGCAGTCGCCGTGGCGGTAGCAGTTGGCGTAGCGGTGGCGGTAGCAGTCGGCGTTGTACCAGGTGTTCTAAACGTTGCAGTTATTGGATCCGTTGAATACGCCGGACCTTTTTGTCTGATTTCAAAAGTTGAACCAACCGTTGCACCAGTGAATGTTGCAATGAAATAGCCACTGCCATTTGCATCCAGCATTAATTGACACTGAGTATTGGCACCATCTGGATAGCAACTTGAACTTGACCATGGAGACGCGCCATCGGTGTGCGGAACACTTGAAGTCACGCCAGCAGAGATTCCATCTAGCGTGATCAATACTCGTTTACCAGAATTTGCAGCATTCGATGTGTAATTGATCCGCACAGGACGGCCTACATCAACATTAACCGCACCAGCAGTTACGGCTCGATTTGTGCCATCAACTGTGACTGATACATTCGCGATCGGTCCACATAGCTGGGCAGCATCCCCTGCACATTCGAATGAGGTCAATGTTGGAGTTGGAGTTGCAGTTGCAGTTGGAGTCGACGAAACAGACGCTGTAGCAGTGGCAGTTGGTGACGCAGACGCAACTGCAATCAAAATAGATTGGGTAAGTTGCGAAGCCGCCGCATATAACGCGTTTCCTGAATTACTTGCCTTGATAGTGCATGTTCCTAGAGCAACCGGATGCACCGCCTTGGCCACCACTGTACAAATAGTTGGGGTTGAGCTTGTGAATGTAGTGGTTCCTGCATCGGCAGTTGCATCGAGTGTCTGATTAGCAGAAGTCAACGACATGTTAACTAATGGAGTCCAGTCGATCGCGTTAATTCCCTTTGTAACAGTAAGTGAGCGAGTTACCGCCTTCGCCACACCAAAAATCTCGTCGCCAAGGTTTGTTGCCTTCAATTTGCAGGCACCAGGTTTGATAGGCGTGACATCTAAATCTGTGACTGAGCAGATAAGCGGAGATGTACTAATTACTTGCGTTACCCCGCCCGTTTCAGTTACGTCTAACGTTTGAACATCCCCATAATTCATTGCTGAAGGCGCTGTGAAGTAAATGGCGTTCTTGGTAGCCACTGGCTTTAGAGTCTTAGCCGCAATAGCACTGTTGCCTAGGTAGTTTGTAGTTCGCAATCTAAATGCATAGCCAAATCCGTTAGTTAAGTCTGTGATAACAATTGGACTACTTGTCGCGCTTTCCCAAGTCGCGCCCGCATCCATCGAGTAACTAACATCTGTAATGGTTGAACCATTTGAGCTGCCAAGTGTGTAATTGATTTCCAGAGTTCGACTCTCGGACGTGTCGATAGTCTTGATAACGGGAACGGTTGGCACCTTTGGCGCAACTGTGGATGGTGCCATGCTTACAAATGCAGAGTTCTGCGACTGGCCTACTCTGTTAATCGCATAGACGACAAAGTCGTAAAGGGAATTATTGGTCAGGTTTGCAAAAGTAAATGAAGTAGCTGTCGCTCCAGGAAATGCCGAAAGAGTTACAGGACCATTTGAAGCTAGGACTCGATAGCCAGTTATTGCTGAACCACCGTTATTTGCTGGCGCAGTCCACCGAATTGTGGCAATGGTATTACCGCGAGTGACTTGTACATTCTGCGGAGCATCAGGAACGGTGACGACCGGCGCAGATAACGCCGGACTGATCAGAAAAACAAATGCTGATGCAACTGCGAATGTTGTCGATTTTAGGACTCGCTTGCCGCGCATTTTTTCCCACATTCAATTGAGCCGGATTGGCTATTGCCATTTAATCACAAACCTTGCGAATTGCTCACAAGTAGTCGAACAATAAAGTGATTCTTGGCTAAATCTTGGATAAGTGGACACTTACCGAGAAAAAGAAAAACTTGGCATTTAGATCTTTCGCCGAGTCGGTATCTTCGATGCCAGCCTAATTAGCAAGTAATCAAACTTTAAACGCTTATTGAAATGTGAAACTGAGTCTGCTACTTCCCTGCTTTCACCCCACACAATATTGCTTCGCTTGGCGAGGCGGTACCGAGCCAGAGACACCAAATTTGTTCGAGTTGGCGTAAGCGAAGGTTTTACACGAACCGGTGGCACAAACTTTCTACCAATTTTTCTAATTGCTATTCGAGCCGCGATTCCATCCTGACGATGGCGCAACGTGGCATTCTGCGATTCGAGTAGTCGTTTGATAGGTAATTCAGTAAATGCGACATTCCCTTTAGCTGATGCTGACTGCAAAGAAGCTAAGGCGGTTGCAGATCTAACCAGCACTACTGAAGTTCCAAGAGCGTCTTCGCTTTCTGGCTTCAACCAGGCATCGCCAAACACAACGTCAGCCATTTCTGCGCCCACATCATCACAGAAGTCGCATAGCAAAGGTTTAAACAATCCGAATTGCCAGCCACCGTTTGGAACATCGCTCATGAGACTTGTTTCCACTTGCTGATTAACCTCAACCTGGTACCCATATTTACTGGCAGGCCGATCCGCAATTTTGGTGCGGTAGTCAATCAATTCGCCTTTCGATGGCTTGCTACACGCAACAAGATATTCGGTCCAAGACTTAGATTTCCAATGCCCACAGAAAAACGAAACAAAATGTTGGATCGCCCCAAAACTTTCTGGACTTGATTGCGAAAGCCTTCTAACGGCTGCGGTGAAGCATGGGTTAGCTACTATGGCTACCTTTGATTCGTCGGCAACAAATTCGGCGAGTTTGTGCAAATCTACTGGGAAGTAGCGTGTTTTACAGCTTGCTCGTACTTCTTCACTCGACTTGGATTTAACATATTCGAAACCGCCACCAGCTTTTGGTGCGACATGAATAACGGCATCGACCAAACCTGAATCCAAAATTTCACTGATATACTCAGTGAGCATTCCACCGCTACTACTAAGTGATCGCTGACTCGTCAGACTGTGTCCGACAAGTGCAGTTCTAATAGGACCCATTCTCGTGATTTGATCTAAGTCTGGAAAAGTTGCTGCCGATTCAGCACTTAGAGTTCTTGTTCCGTGGACTGCAGGACATACCGAGATTCCTCGCCCAGCATCATCACCAATCCGGATCGGCAACGGCATTGGACCTTCAGTGTCTAACTTCCAAGCTTCAGGTGCAACGACCGCGCACAGTCCACACCCAATGCACAAACCTGACTGAACCACTTGTTCGATGGACTTTAGTTTCTTCATGCATTACACCTAGTGACTAGAGCCGACAGCGGGATACTGCCTTGATTCTAGCGAAGTGTTAGGCTCAAACCATGCATCCAAAATCCATCGCCAAGGACGTTGTGCGCCGGCTTAAGCGCCTTTACGCGAATCAATATTTGAACATGGCGAAACCCGCTTCCAAGAAAACTGGTCACCTTACAGCTCTATGGGCTGCGCCACGACTTACCACCAATGTTGGTGATCGCGCTTTAACAACTGGCTCAACTTTTGGAATTGGCCCTTCAAAAACCTTTCTTCTGTCACGAGATGAATATGCAATCTCATCGGAACTTGCGGCTGAAGTTCGAATCGACAAGGCCCTTGACCTTGCCAGTGGCTCCAAATTTAAAGAAAAATTCAAAACCATAGTTGACGCCGCATCTGTATGTGATTCTCTTTATATGATTGGCGCAGACATGATGGATGGCAAATATAATCCTGATGCCAGTATGCGCAGATGGCGGATTGCAGAATGGTTTGCCAAAAACGTTGGCCCATCAGCAGTTGTTTCTATGAGTTGGAATACTAATCCGCACCCGCTTTCAGTCACAGCTATAAAACGGGCTAGTGCTGCTGGCGTAAAGATATTCACCCGGGATGCTCTCTCGCAAGAACGCCTCCTAGAAATTGGAGTGAAGTCAATACTTACAAGTGATGTTTCGTTTGTAACCACCGAGCTTCGGGAACCAAATCTAGAAATTCAAAACTGGTTGAAGTCGGAAAAACGCACCGTAATTGTTACTGTCAGTGACTGGGTAGTTAACAACAGCGCGATTTTTGAACTTCTCAAGTCGTCACTTAACTCGATCAATGCCAATTTCCAATTTCTTTTCGTTCCCATGGTTTCTGATGGGCAGAGCAGAGACTTGGAAGCGTGTGTGAAGCTTGCTGACGAAGTTGGCGGCTGGGTATTGCCTGAACTCCTGCGTCCCGAAGAATTGCGTTGGATTGCTAAGGAATCTGCCTTTGGAATTTCAGCTCGAATGCATTGCTGCCTACTCGGCTTTGCAGCTGGATTGCCAGCAATTGGCATTGAATACCAAGGGAAATTTAAAGGCACTTTTGACATGCTTGGCCAAGCCAGATTTGCAATCGAGCCCGCCGCTTTCACGGAAAAATTTCCACAAGCTTTTGCAGAATTACTCAGCAACCACGGCGAATTGAGAAATGAAATTTCGATTCAGATTCCAGCGATTTCAGAAACCGCTCAATCTACCTTTCGATAATTACAGCAATCCTTGGTAAACCTCTATGTACTTAGTCACGTAGTTATCCCAAGATCGATCTTTCATATAATTTTTTGAACTATCTTTCATCAAGTCAATCTCTTGACTAGATAACGTCTCAGCTATTTTCAGAGCGCTTGCCAGTCCAGCAACCTCATTATTTGGGTCGTACCATAAGGCCGAAGCTCGTGGGACCCAATTTAAAGAAGCTAAATCGGGCAATATGAGTGGAATGCCCAATTCCATGGCGTTGTTTACAATTCCAGAATTTGAAATTCTCCTAAATGGGCAAACTAAGAAATCCGCCGAAAACATCAGGTTACCGAATTCACTTTCTGACAAAAATGAAAACTTTAATGAATTTGCAATTTCATGTTTTTCTAATTCATCTGAGAGCAAGGAAAGCTTAGCCATTAGTTCAGGCTCACCAGGCGATCCAGCTACAGTTGCGTGCCCAGAGATTTGTGCCTCAATGGCGGCTTCCAAAAATAAGTCGGGACCCTTGTATTCGCGAACATGACCTAACGCTAGAAAATGCAAAGAGTCGGATTGAATCCCTAGTTCAGCTCTCGTGTCCGCTACAGATTGATTACTCAGTACAACTGGCTCAGCTGGAGGAATTATCGTCAAATTCTGTGCTGAAAAAGTTTCTATCAACTTAACTTTACTTTTCTGGTCAAAACAGATGATTGCATCACAGGCTGAAACCAAATTCTGCCGAGCTTTTCGATCATCTAGAAAAATCGGTTCATGCGGCAAGAAATTATGTGAAGTCCAGACTAATTTGAGCCCTGACACCCGGACTGAGAGCAGGAAAAATCTAAACCAAATGTAAAAGAATCGGCGGGCAAATTTACTTTTAAACCTCGTTCTTGCAAACTGACCGGCAACCCAGTGAATGTGGATAATTCTCAACCCGCTTATTCGATACCAAAACGGATAAATCGGCGAGAATAAAATAAGAAGAAATGCACTTTGCAATTTGGGCGATGACTTTATTGATTCAAAACCAAATCTTGAAAGTGTTGCAACCAGTGAATTAACATGTGTGTTGTTGAACCAAACATAATGCACACACCGTGGCTTGGGTTTACTCAACTTCACACTCAGTAGCCTATGGCACTCAGTAGAATTGCACTATGCCAATTCTGTCAGCATTTCGACGATCACTAGAGCTACTAAATAAGAAGGACCATCGCAAACTCTATTTTGCAATGGGCACTCAGATTGTTATCTCTCTCTTTGACACAGTCGGAGTTTTACTGATTGGCCTCATAACTTACATAGCAACCGCTTCTTCAAAAGGAAGCAAGCTGCCGGCTTCTGTAGAGAAGGTGTTAAACCTACTAGGGCTTGAAAATACTTCCGGTAACAACTTGTTAGGCACGCTAGGCGCGATTGCACTCGTAATGTTTATCGTTCGCAGTTTCCTTGCACCACTACTGCTTCGTCGGATTCTGAAATTCTTAACTGGTCGTAGTGCACAAATTTCCGGCGAAATTACTCAGGTTTTTTTCAGTCAGTCACTTAAAGAAGTGCACTGGGAAACAAGTCAACGAATTACTTTTGCATTAGGTTCAGGAATCAGCGCCACTATCAGCGACACCCTGGGCGCCTCAGTAATTATCGTCGCTGAAACTTCTCTATT
This sequence comes from Actinomycetota bacterium, assembly GCA_947373075.1. GTDB lineage: Bacteria > Actinomycetota > Actinomycetes > S36-B12 > UBA5976 > UBA5976. Next base: position 7,639 of record CANBWF010000002.1, read on the forward strand.
GGTAATGCTCAGCACACTGCTCTTGGTTCTAGATCCAGCGGTAACTATATTTACTTTGCTTTATTTTGCAGTGGTCATGTTCATAATCCAATCGGTACTGGGTCGCTGGTCAGCCCGAGCTTCGAAAGCAAAATTCGCAGCTGACATTGGTGGTCTTGCAGCAATCCAAGAATTGGTTTCTTCCTACCGCGAGATTTTTATTGGAGACCACATACATTTCTATGTAGATAAATTTGGTGGAATCCGAAGAGGCGGAGCAGCTGCCCAAGCAAATTTGCAGCTCATCAATTACATCCCAAAATATGCTTTGGAAGCCTCACTCGTAGTCGGCGCGAGCTTACTTACTGTTTATGAATTCATTACCAAGAGCCCGAGCGCCGCTGTATCTACTTTGGTACTTTTCATGACAGCAGCGTCCCGCATGTTCCCATCATTACTGCGCATTCAAGGCTCAGCCACTTCTATCAGATCAGCAGCCTCTGCGGCCAAGTACACAACTCAGGTAATTGACATGCTCAAGGCTCGCGGCGCTTTCCCTTATGATGAAACAGCTTTGAACGACCCAAACAAGACAACTCCTGCTGCACCATTTGTCGCCAGAGTCTGCGTTAAAGATGTTGACTTTAGATACGACACAACAGGTGAACTAATTATTGACAATGCATCGTTAGACATTGAACCAGGAATGTTTGTTGCTTTAGTAGGCCCAACTGGCTCTGGAAAGTCCACCCTGGTAGATCTACTACTTGGGGTGAGTGAACCGCAATCTGGCTTAATCACTATTGGCGGTGTTTCCCCTCGAGAAGCCATAAAACTATGGCCTGGACAACTAGGTTACGTTCCACAATCAGTGGCCATGGCAGATGCATCAGTACGGGAAAACATTGCGCTAGGTGTGAAAAAATCTCTGATTGATGACGATAAGGTTTGGGAAGTTTTGGAACGAGTCCGACTTGCTGACACTTTGCGCGAAGCACGTGAAGGTTTAGATACTGAAGTTGGAGAACGCGGTCTGCGATTTAGCGGTGGCCAACGCCAGCGGCTTGGTCTAGCCCGGGCACTATTTACCGATCCAAGTTTGCTAGTCCTAGATGAAGCAACCAGCGCACTCGATGCCGAGACCGAACAAGCAGTTAGCCAAGCCATCGACGAATTGGGCTCTAGTGTTACTCGCATAACAATTGCACATCGTCTGGCTACTGTCATGCATGCAGACAAAGTGATTTACCTTGATGCGGGGCGCATTGTGGCAAGTGGAAAGTTTGATGAGGTGCGAAATCTTGTCCCCGAATTTGATCAACAGGCAAAACTACTTGGCCTATAAACCTGCGGTTCTAGTGAATTAAGAAAGCAAACGGAATTGACACACAATTGAGGTGGCATAGAGCCTCTTTGTCGCTAATCGATTAACACGTCTTGGATGCCTTGCTTATCCAATGCTTTTCCTAGGAATGGAGCAATTTTTGCACTAACCGAGGGCACTAAGTGAGTTCCGTCAAAAGTTGTTGGGGTGTTTCCGATTACTGCCGGACATAACACCTTACGGTCGCTTGGAGCGCACAATGCATCACTGATATCCAAGTATCCAGTTTTGTAGCGAATTATTATTTCCCGCTGGACTTTGTCGAGTGGACCAAGAGAACTTGTAATTGGAGTACATTTCGCAAGGGAGTTAGTCCCGCCCAAACACTTAGTCAAGTTAGGAAACTTAGGAGTATCAGCAATAACAACTACATACTTACTAGCTGCTGAAATTCGAGGCATGACCTTTAAGTACGCTACTCGATACTCCTCTGCACTCGCAGCAGAGTCCACGCCGTCATTAAGCAAAGTTAAGTCTGGCTTCACACGTTCTAGATACCTAAGCGTTTGCTCTCGATGTTTAGCACAGCGAGCATTTTTAGCACTAATTTTGCTTGGAGTTAAAACTGGGACCGGACAGCTCGGCATTGCTAGGAGCGTTATGTTCCATTTCTTTGGATCCAGACTGCCAACTATTGCCGGCCACAGCATACGTGCATGACTGTCGCCCAATACAACCGCTGTATGTGCAGTTTTAGGATTGGCAGCTAGCGACTCACAGACGCTGGAAATTGTCGCCGCATCCTGGCGCTGGCCAGAACATTGGCTAAAACCACCGGTTCTGGCCAGAGCGGGTAACTGGGAAATTGATGGCTTCAGCTCTGTCGGCAACTTTGTGAACTCTAAAGATTTAGCCACCAATTTTTGCCACGCAAGTTGATCGGCAGACGTTTGTCCATTGACACTCGGGAAATCCGCATTACTTGATGGATCGGGACCAAATTGACCTGCCGACGACGGTGGAGTCCAAGCCGTTGTTTGGGTATTGGCGGCCGGATAAAGCAGGAACATCAAGAAGCCCGCAAGACCCAATGCAATCGAACCTGTGCGCCAAGAGGACTGCTGCACATGTGGGCGCATCGCCGTGCGCATCTTGAGACGCTCTAATTTCGGCAACGGAATTCTCTTGACAGATTCTTCAATCAGCCAATAGCTTGCGGAGCTAATTAGCACTGTTAACGAGAGCAATAGCATTCTCTTGGGCACGGTGTCTAGATAACCAAGAGGTGCACCAAATACAACCAGCGGCCAATGCCAGAGGTACAGCGAATACGAAATTGCTCCGATTGCAGTTAAACCGCGTAACGACAAAAAGCGATCAACGAGATCGGGCTTTTCTTGTCCAGCACCAGTAAGCAAGAGAAAACCAGTAGCCGCTACCGGTAAAAACAGCGTGTAGCCAAAGTTTGCAGGTGATACGACCAAAAGTGAGATAAACAAGGCACCTAGCGAGATCGCGCGAAGTGGGACCAGCACATTTCCGAGACGACTCTTGATAGTTTGAAAATCAACCAAACTCAAAAGGCCGCCAAGAATTAGTTCCCAAATGCGCCCGAACGTTGAGAAATAAGCTGAATCTGGATTCTTGCCAAACTCAAAAACAAGCCAAAGGGCAGACAAAATGCTGGCGAGGCCGAAAAATACCATCATGCGTCGCTTCCACAACGCTGGATCGCCCTTCATCGCTATCATTCGATGCATGTTTCCGGCGAACAAGAAGAACATTGGCCAAATTAAGTAAAACTGTTCTTCAATGGCAAGTGTCCAATAATGCTGTAGCGGAGATGCCGACAATGTTGGTCCGAAATAATCAACCGCTTGGTGTATGAAATTTATGTTCGATGCAAATAAGAAAGTCCAAACAGAATCTGACTTTATTTGTGCTGCTTGGTTTGAATCAAGTTTAAGATACGCATAAAGATTGATCGCGAATAAAACCAAAAAAGCCGCCGGGAATATTCGGCGAACTCGTTTCAAATAAAAATTGGACATTGAAATTCGTCCAGGTTTGAACGGATCCGTTTTAGATTCACTAAATTCCCGATACAAAATTCCAGTAATCAGATAACCAGAAATTACAAAGAATATGTCTGGACCGATAAATCCGCCAGAGAACCCTGGTATTTCAAAATGGAACAAGAGAATCATTAATACGGCTATCGCACGAAGTCCTGCAATGTCGTAGCGAAAATTAGGCCGTAAAGTTCTATGCTTTAGTCGCTCTAGCAACGTAGTCATAGATGAAACTCCTTAGTCAAGGCTCTCTACCTAGCTCCGCGGCTGATCACTTGCCAATCGTACCTCAACCACGAAACCAGATTTTCAAGTCTTATACCCAAATTTCTGGCGTTATCCTCGTAAAACTGCCCCAAATTTATTCGAAGCAGCCAAAACTGCAGCAGTTCGGGCGCTGGCAACCTCATCTGCTGACAAAGTGCGGTCGGATGAGCGGAAACGAAGGGCAAAAGCAAGTGATTGATGCCCTTCTGGGATTGGCGACCCAGTGTAGATGTCGAAGAGTTTTACATCCTCTAGCAGCTCGCCAGCCGCTTCAGTAATGCAGGCAAGCAAGTCGGCAACAGCAATGTCATTGGCCACCACAAGTGCGATGTCTTCTTTGGCAACCGGATAAGTCCAAATCTGTGGTGCTGCTGGTGTTGTGTTTGCTAATGCCATCAATTCATCTAAATTGATTTCAAAAGCTACCGAGCGCGTCGGCAATCCAGTTGCTGCAGTAACTCGTGGTGACAATTCACCAGCAAGCCCAATTACTACATCGCCAGATTTGATAAGCGCGCACCGTCCTGGATGCCAAGGTGCCACATCCGATGGCTGTACCTGTACCTGAATTCCTAACTCGGTAGCAAGCGCCAACACAATTTCAATCGCATCACGCCAAGTAGCAGCAGGGCTACTTCCCCACCAACCTGAGGTCTGGATAGCACCGGTTATGACTGCGCCAATATGCGTTGGCTGATTTGGAACTAGTGCTTGCAATTTTGCTATTTCGTCTTGATTTGGTTTCGCCAAAACTGATGGTCGAGGAACTTCCGAGCTACTTGCAACAGCAAAGCTCACACTCGCGATTTCAAACAGCGGTACATCAGAAAAACCTCTAGAGGTATTGCGGTTTACCGCAGAAACGAGACCAGGAAGCAAGGTGGAGCGCATTAAAGGCTGCTCGTCGGATAGGGGGTTCGCTAGCTTTACCGTATTACGGCGAACATCATCGGAGGCAATAGATAGATCGTTCAATTCGTTTTCGCCCATGAATGGGTAATTACGCACTTCAACGAGTCCACGACCCGCAAGAAATACGCCAACTCGCCTACGAAGCTTCTGTGCATCAGTTAGACCGCGACCATTTGGCGCAGTTGGCAAGCTTGTTGGAACTTTGTCATACCCATCGATACGAATGACTTCTTCAACCAAATCAATTGGACTCGAAAGATCTGGACGCCATGATGGAGCCTTAACCTGCCAAGTTGAATCAGCGTCATTAAGCTCACACCCTAGCGATCGCAGAATGTTCGCAATATTTTCATTTTCGTAAGTGTGCCCAGAAATTCTGGCAGTTAGCTGCGGATCGAAAGCAATTAGCTCAGCGTCTGGAGCTGTTTCAACTGCTGTAGTTCCGGCATACGTTGCGCCACCATGTTCAATTAACAACTGTGCTGCTCGAGCACTGGCAACTGGCGGAATCATCCGATCAACGCCGCGTTCAAACCTCCGGGAAGACTCGCTTGAAAGTTTGTGACGGCGACTCATGCGAGCGACAACTACTGAATCGAAATGTGCTGCTTCAATGACGATTCGAGTAGTTGTGTCAGAAATTTCAGAACTTGATCCGCCCATAGTTCCAGCTAGCGAAAGCGCACCTGAATCATCGGCGATAACTAAATCATCTGGGTCGAGAGTACGAGAAACATGGTCAAGAGTTTCTAGAGTTTCGCCGGCATTTGCCCGACGAGCAGTGATTGCACCAGAAATTTTGTCTGCATCAAAGGCGTGTAGCGGTTGGCCAAGTTCGAACATCACATAATTCGTGACATCAACAGCCAGCGAAATCGATCGCACTCCTACAGCGGCTAGGCGAGACTTAATGAAACCTGGCGTTGGTGCACTTGGATCAAAGTTTGCAAGTGTGCGTAAAACTAAGAGATCGCAAGCAGCTTTGTCAGAACTTGCTGCCTGTAGTGCGTCTCCAGTAGCCACGGGAAGGTCCGCAAGTTGATCAGCTGGGTCTGCAAACTCAACACCCGCAGCGATTGCTGCTTCGCGGGCAATACCGCGCAGACTTAGTGCGTAACCACGATCTGGAGTTACGGCGACTTCTAGAACTTCATCGCCCAATCCAAGAATTGGGAATGCATCTGCGCCAACTTCGGCACTTCCTGCATCAAGAATGATGATGCCTGAATGGTCATCGCCTAAACCAAGCTCGCGCGCACTGCATAACATGCCATCAGAAATATGGCCGTAAGTTTCGCGAGTAGCAATAGTGAAATCACCAGGCAAAGTTGTGCCAGAAAGGGCTACAACAACTAAGTCGCCTTCACTGAAATTACGGGCGCCACAGACGATGCCACGAATACCCGGAGTCTCGGCAGCACCCAATGCTTGCCCAACTTCAACTTGGCACCAGCGGATAGGTTTTTTGAATTCGGTTAATTCTTCAATTGATTGAACTCGACCTACAACTAATTGGCCACGAACATCTCCAACAGTTTCAACGCCTTCTACTTCGAAGCCAACTGAAAGCAATAATGCCGCCACATCACGGCCGGACATTTCGTTTGGCAGGGCAACATAGTCGCGCAACCAAGACACAGGAACGCGCATTAGCCACCCAACCCAAAAGCTCGAGTGAAACGAATGTCGCCTTCAACCATGTCGCGCATGTCGGTGATGCCGTGACGGAACATGAGTGTTCGTTCTAGCCCCATGCCAAAAGCAAAGCCGGTGTAAACATCTGGATCGATTCCACAGGCAACCAAAACTTTCGGATTCACCATGCCACAACCGCCCCATTCGATCCAACCTTCACTTCGGCAGGTTCGACACGGCGCACTTGGATTATCAACTGATGCACCTCGGCAAGCGAAGCACTGCAAATCAACTTCAGCTGAAGGTTCGGTAAATGGGAAATAAGACGGACGCAAACGCGTGACAATGCCAGCACCGAACATAGTTTGGGCAAAGTGATCAAGAGTTCCCTTTAAGTCCGCCATCGTGATGCCCTTGTCGATAACAAGCGCCTCAACCTGGTGGAAAACTGGTGAGTGAGTTGCATCTAACTCGTCTGTGCGGAACACCCGACCAGGGCAAACTACATAAATCGGTAATTCGCGATTAAGCATTGAACGAATCTGCACTGGCGATGTATGAGTACGAAGAACTAAACCTGAATCTTCGTGCTCTACGAAAAAAGTATCTTGCATAGTGCGCGCGGGGTGGTTTGGCGCAATATTTAGCGCATCGAAATTGAACCATTCGGCTTCAATTTCTGGACCTTCAGCAAGTTCATAACCCAATGCAAGGAAAACATCTGTGATCTGTTCCTGGATTGTGGTCAATGGGTGCCTTGAACCACGAAGCGAGAGTTCTGAAACAGCGGTTACGTCGACCGTCTCAGTCAGCAGGATCTGTTCATCGCGCTTAGCTTCAAGTTCGGCTGTCTTGACTTCAAGAGCTTGATTAACTGCGCCGCGGGCTTGTCCCATACGCTTACCAGCTTCAGCTTTGGCAGCTGGGGGCAAGGCGCCAATTTCTCGGTTAGCCAAAGCCAACGGTGAACGGTCCCCTGTGTGCAGAAGGCGAACTGCCTTAAGTTCATCCAAATCACTAGCATTTGCAATAGCGTCTAGGGCTGCTGTGACCTGCTGATCTAAGTAAACAGGTGCCAAAGTGCTGACCTCAACTGGGTCAAACGACTTATTCGGGGCTGACACGAGCTAACTCCTAAGAAAGTGAATTACTCAAGTTTAGTGGGTTATCCGGTTACTTTGCGGAGCGCTGGGCGCTGGCGCTGGCATACAGACAGACTGCGGTAGCGGTAGCTAAATTAAGGGATTCGGCTTTGCCATAAATTGGAATAGAAACAACTTGATCAACGGCGTCAAGGAGTTCTTGCGGCAAACCCCAAGCTTCATTGCCAAACACCCACAAAGTCGGTTTGGCTAAGTCAACACCGGTGTCGAAGGATTCGCCGCTTCCGTCTGCAGCGAGAACCTGAAGACCTAATTGGCGGGCCTGAGCGATGATTTCAAACATATCGACTCCCTCAACACATGGGAGGTGAAAAAGCGAGCCAGCTGTCGAACGGACAACTTTTGGATTCTGCAATTCCACAGAATCTGCGGTGGTCAATACCCCGTCGGCTGCTACGGCATCGGCAACGCGAATAACTGAACCAGCATTGCCAGGATCGCGAACCGAAGCTAAAGCTACAACGAGTTTGCTATCTGCATTTAATACTTCATCTAGCGCAGCATTCGGATTTTTTACAACCGCAACCATGCCCTGCGGAGTAACTGCGCTTGCCAACACTTCAATTACTTCTGCAATCACATAATTGATTTCGATATCCGAATTCTCGGCAACAGAAACAATGTCTGTGTAACGCTCGGCGGATTCAACTGTAATAAAGAGCTCGCGAACGAGACCTGATGCTATCGCTTCGCGAACTGCCTGCGGACCTTCAGCAAGAAATGCTTGCTGAGCGCCGCGATACTTGCTTTCTAACAAACGACGTGCGCGCACTACTTTGAGTGCACGCACGTTCGTTTCGACGTTTGTCATGTTCTTGGACATTAGTCCTTTGGCAGAGCGTTCGCTGCAACCTGAACCAAAGCAGCAAATGTTGCTGGTTCGTTTACGGCTAGTTCGGCCAACATACGACGATCTACTTCAACTTCAGCGATCTTTAGACCCTGGATGAAGCGGTTGTAAGTGAGACCGTTTGCGCGGGCACCAGCGTTAATGCGCTGAATCCACAACTTACGGAAATCACCCTTGCGTGTGCGGCGATCCGCATACGCATAGACCATCGAGTGGGTAACCTGCTCTTTTGCCTTACGGTAAAGGCGTGAGCGCTGGCCACGATAGCCACTTGCCTGCTCTAAAACTTCACGACGCTTTTTCGCCGCATTAACTGCTCTTTTTACACGTGCCATGATTCATTCTCCTTTTTCATGCTCGCAATTAGCGGCCGAGTAGTTTCTTTGCCTTCTTGGCATCGCCTGGGGATAAAACCTGATCAACTGAAAGTCGACGTGTGCGCTTACTTGACTTGCTTTCAAGTAGGTGGCGCTTATTTGCCTGTTCTTTCATTACCTTGCCGGTACCGGTAATCCGGAATCGCTTCTTTGCACCGCTGTGCGTCTTGTTCTTCGGCATTGCCTTTTCTCCTTTTTCCTGGACTTACAAATCTGTGGTGAGTCTTACGACTCTTCCTTCTTCACTGCCGCTTTCTTAGCCGGAGCTTTCTTAACTGCTGCTTTCTTGGCCGGAGCCTCGTCGTCAACCTTTACTGCCGCCTTCTTAGCCGGAGCTTTCTTAACAGCAGCCTTTTTAACAGGTGCCTCTTCTTTAGCAGCTTCTGCTGGGGCTTCTGCTACTTCGGTAACTGGCTCAACTACAGGAGTTGGTTCAGCTACAACAGGTTCTGGAGCAGCTACCACTTCAACAACCGGTTCGGAAACTGCAACAGGTGCCTGGGCAACTGGAGCGGTGTTTTCCTCTTCTGGCTTTGCAGTTTTGACTGGCGCGGTTTTCTTGCGAACTGGTGCGAGCACCATGGTCATGTTTCGACCGTCCTGCAAAGGCGCAGATTCAATAACCGCCATTTCACCGATGTCGGCAGCTAGACGCTGCAACAAGCGGTAACCAAGTTCAGGACGTGATTGCTCACGACCGCGGAACATGATGGTGATCTTGACTTTGTCGCCAGCATTTAAGAAGCGCAAGATGTGACCTTTTTTGGTCTCATAGTCGTGGTTATCAATTTTTGGACGAAGTTTCATCTCTTTGATAACGGTATTGACCTGATTCTTGCGAGACTCGCGTGCTTTAACCGCTGCATCGTATTTGAATTTGCCGAAGTCCATCAGCTTGCACACTGGTGGCTTACTTTCAGGAGAGACTTCAACTAGGTCAAGGTCAGCTTCAAAAGCTAAGCGCAGTGCATCTTCAGTTTTGACAATGCCGATTTGTTCTCCGGCAGGGCCAACTAGTCGAACTTCTGGAACGCGAATTCGATCATTGATGCGGGTCTCGATAGTGATATGTCCTCCTGTGGTCGAAATGTGACAAGTGAAACCACATGACCAGAGGCATGCCCGCAGGCATTAGTCGCAAGTTTGCGACTTCTCTAGACCAACCCGACGCCTTATCAGCGATGCGGGTGGGATGTGAATCCACTTGTAGATGAACCCGCGGTAGCGGAAACATCGGTCATGTGAGAGTGTAGCAAAGTGACCAGCGAGAACACTAATCCAGAAAATGCCGGAATTACGGCCGCTAGAGACCTATCTGCCCTATCTGCGGTGGAAATCCTTAGTTTGCACATAGTTGACTTAATGACGGCAGCCGCTGTGAAATTAGGCGAATTTGCGGGAACTACCACTGATTTAGCCGAATCCCGGATACTCATCAACGCCCTAGCCGGGTTAGTTGATGCCAGCGCCCCAGATCTTGGTTCGCATCACGCCGGGCCTATGCGAGATGGCCTGCAAACATTGCAGCGCTCATTCAAGGAACGCTCTGCCATCAAAGACGAGCCAGGCATGGGTCCAGGCGAGAAATACACCGGTCCGGTTTACTAAACCAAGCTGTTTTTACAACCGCTAGAACTGGACCCAAACCCAGAAATTGAAATCTGTTGGATCGAGAGAAATATTATTTCGCGGCAGTTTGGGTAACTTGAACGCTCATTGGTCGATCTAACACAACAGTGAAAGTTGGGTCCTGCAAAACTTCAGTGATGTGCTGACCTAAGTCTGGGGCCACATGCGAAACAAAAAGTTCAAGTTCTACTTCTTCTTCAGTAATTTCCCAAAGCGCTTCTTCTACCCCATCAAGATCTTCAAGTGCGTCACAGGCAGTATTTAACGCGGACTCTAAGTATTGACGTTGGTGTTCAGACATTGCGACTCTAACTAGCAAAGCACCATCAAGTGCAATTGGTGTTGGTCCAGCAATGTCGATAATCATGGCATCGAGTTCTTGTTCGAGAACTGCTTGCGCAATCACATGAGCGCCTCGTGGGATTGGCCGAGCGTTTTCATCCCAAAGTTTTAAAGAGTCCACGCCAGTAAATGCCAGCAACGCCCGGCGGCCATCTTCGGCAACGAATTCCACAGATTGCATGCTGCTGTCTTTTTCGACGCCAGCTTCGATGGAATCAACTTCGGCAACAACAGGAATCAAGAGACGCTGATGTGCCAAAGTGCCAACAAGTGCTTTGACTGTTTCATCAGTGCGTTCTGCGGCGAAACTTGCTAAAGCCAATCGCAAAGCCAGACTTGGCTCGCCTATGTCATCAGAAAAATCTGTTTCCGGTACCTCTGCACCAGTGAAATCTGACATTAGATGCGGCACGCGTGGATGTCAGTAACAATTACGCCGCGGGCACCAAGGTCGTATAACTCGTCCATGATTGCGTGTACTTGCTTGCGTGGAACCATTGCACGAACGGCAGACCACTGTGAATCATGAAGCGCTGAAATAGTTGGAGATTCAATTCCTGGCGTTATTTTGCAAGCTTGTTCGATAAGTGAGTTTTCGATGTCGTAATCAACTAAGACATAGTTGCGGGCAACGATGACCCCTTGAAGTCTGCGAACAAATACCTCTAGTGCATTTCGCTCAGTGAAATCAGGACGGGTGATTAAAATCGCTTGGCTCTTAAAGATTGGTTCTCCGACAATTTCAAGGCCAGCCTGTTTCAGCGTTGTGCCTGTAGCTACAACATCGGCAACGAGATCTGCAACACCCAGACGGACTGCGTTTTCTACCGCACCATCGAGTTTCACGATCTCAGCATTGATGTTTTGCTCCTGTAACCAAGAAGCCAAAATCCCTGGGTACGAAGTAGCAAGGCGCTTGCCACTTGCCTGCGCAACATCAGTTACAGTGCCGGCGGGAGCTGCTAACCGAAATGTTGAAGGGGCAAAGGAAAGTTCTAAGACTGTTTCGGCGTTTGCGCCAGAGTCGGCCAACATGTCTTGGCCAGTGATGCCAACATCAAGTGTTCCACTAGCTACGTAAGTTGCAATGTCACGTGGACGCAAAAAGAAAAACTCAACATCATTTTCTGGGTCCTGCACAACAAGTTCACGACTTGTTGCAGCCGCTGCATATCCTGCTTCGCGCAGCATCTCACGCGCAGGATCGGATAGTTGTCCTTTATTAGGGATAGCGATTCGTAACACGATTACAACTTTCCGTACACAGCATCAAGACTGATGCCTCGAGCGATCATTAAAACCTGGGCCCAGTACAAAAGTTGGGCAATTTCTTCAGCAGCCGCTTCATCTGATTCGTGTTCAGCGGCCATCCATGCCTCAGCAGCTTCTTCTAAAACTTTCTTACCGATTGCGTGAACGCCAGCATTTACCATTGCAACGGTGCCCGACTGCGGATCCGCAGAAGCAACACGAGCTAATAACTCAGCGTGTAACTCATCGAAAGTTTTCATGGCACTAGCCTAGGCGTTTTTTAAGTTATCTAGAACTTTCAACATCGCTAGCGCTGCAGTGGCAGCCTCAGCACCCTTGTCTTCTTTACTATTAGCCAGACCTGCTCGGTCCAGAGCTTGCTGTTCGTCGTCGCAAGTAAGTACGCCAAAACCAATTGGCACACCAGTATCTAGCGATACGCGATTGATGCCATCGGTTACTGCATGACAAACAAAGTCGAAGTGCGGAGTGCCACCACGAATCACAACACCAAGTGCAACAACTGCGTCAGCGCCAGCGGCGATTGCAGCCTGCGCAGCTAATGAGAGTTCAAATGTGCCAGGTACGCGATGTAGCTCAGCTTTTGCGCCAGCATTCTCAACAGTTTTAACTGCGCTAGCCACTAAGCCATCCATGACTTGCTGATGCCATGATGCGGCGACAATCACTACTCGAGTATCGGGCGAAACCGTAACAGCAATTTCCGGACTACCTACACTGCTCATGAAGACTCCCCTAAGTTCAAGTCGTGTCCCATCTCATCGCGCTTTGTGCGCAGATAGCCAATGTTGTAATCGTTAGGTTCAATTTCAATTGGGACTTGCGCGGTGATAGCTAGACCATAACCATCAAGCCCAACGCGCTTAGTTGGGTTGTTAGTTAGAAGTCGCATGCTCTTAATCCCGAGGTCACTAAGAATCTGTGCGCCAGTTCCGTAATCGCGAGCATCAGCTGGTAATCCGAGAGCCAGGTTTGCTTCAACAGTGTTAGCGCCTTCGTCCTGCAATGCGTAAGCCTGCAATTTATGAAGCAAGCCAATCCCGCGACCTTCATGACCGCGCATGTACAAGACAACTCCACGGCCAGCCTGCGCAACAATTCGCATTGCCGCGTGCAACTGTGGTCCGCAGTCACAACGCATAGAGCCAAGTACGTCGCCAGTTAAACATTCTGAGTGAACACGAACAAGGACATCTTCGCCGTCGCCGATTTCTCCCATGACTAGAGCGATGTGATCAATATTGTCGAAAATACTGCGATAGCCAACAGCAGTAAACTGCCCGACTTCAGTTGGAAGCTCGGCAGCCGCAATGCGTTGAACCTGAGATTCAGTGCGACGACGATATGCAATTAGATCAGCAATAGAAATCATGGCCAAACCATGCTCATTAGCGAATTCGCGCAATGCTGGGCTACGCATCATTGATCCGTCATCATGCACGACTTCACAAATAACGCCAGCAGGCGTTAAACCAGCAAGGCGCGCTAAATCAACGGCCGCTTCAGTATGTCCTGGTCGACGCAAAGTTCCACCTGGCATTGCGCGCAGAGGAAATACATGGCCAGGGCGGGTTAAATCGCGTGGTTCGGTGGCAGAATCAGACATTACTTTGATGGTGTGGGCGCGATCGGCAGCACTAATACCAGTTGAAATACCATCTCGTGCGTCAACGCTTACTGCATACGCAGTACCTTTGCGGTCTTCATTAATCACTGTCATTGGTGGCAAGTCGAGACGATCGAGTTCAGCACCTTCCATCGCCACGCAAATAACACCAGAGGTGTAACGTGTCATGAAGCCAACAATTTCTGGGGTAGCTTTGCTAGCCGCGAAAATCAAATCGCCTTCGTTTTCACGATCTTCATCGTCTACGACAACAACTACCTGGCCTGCTGCAATTGCGGCAATAGCTTTATCTATCGAGTCAAAAGCAATCGTCATCGTTGCACCAGCTTTTCAACATATTTAGCGAACACATCAACTTCAAGATTCACTTGCTCGCCCACTTCACGTTTGCCCAATGTGGTTTTGGCAAGAGTCGCTGGAATTAAAGAAACACTGAACGAGTCAGGCGTGATTGCACTTACTGTTAATGAAACTCCGTCTACTGTGATCGACCCTTTATGCACTACATACTTCAGCAGACTTTCAGGAGCATCAATGGTTACAACATCCCAATTTTGTGAATGTTCGCGGGCAGTTACAGTTCCAATGCCATCAACGTGACCTTGCACCATGTGACCACCTAAGCGAGTGGCCAGAGTTACTGGGCGTTCTAGATTTACTGAATCGCCGACAGCAATAGTTCCGATGGTGCTCATCCTGAGCGTCTCACGCATGACATCGGCACTGAAAGCATCAGGAGTAATTTCGACTGCAGTTAGGCAAATGCCGTTTACCGAAATGGAATCGCCTAGCCCACTATCAGAAACGACAAGTGGTCCACGAATAGTGATTCGCAATGCCTCATCAGGAAGTTCGGTAAGTGCCAGCACTTCCCCGAGTTCTTCAACAATTCCTGTGAACATAATTAATCCTGTCGCGTTGTGAAATGCACAACTACATCTAATCCAACACGATTAACGTCAGTTTGGGAAAATCGAAGTACCTCGCCCATAGTCTGCACACCAATATCAGCTAAAGCTTTTATGCCATCGCCCGCAATTACCGGAGCTTGGAACCAATAGACCTCATCAACCAAGCCAGCTCGCCACAAACTAGTTGACAAGCCAGAACCTGCTTCAACCAGAACTCGATGTATCGAATGCTCTTGCCACAGCTGCGAAATCACTTCACCAATATCGTCGGATGTTTGCAAAGTTTGCACGCCAGCTTTTAGTACATTGGCGTCATCCGGAATGCTTCGATTACCCATGACCACTCGCAGTGGTTGTTGATCTGCGGGAAATGCGCGAACAGTTAAGTGTGGATCGTCGGCCAGCACCGTCCCAGTGCCGGTAACGATTGCTCCGACAGTACTTCGGATGCGCTGCACAAACTCTCGTGACTCATCTCCAGTAATCCATTTGCTGGTGCCATCAACTGCAGCTACGAATCCATCAAGTGTGGTTGCGGTTTTCCAAATAACCCATGGCCGACCTTGTTCATTTGCGAAAGTCCAACTTGGATTTAGCGCGGTGCACTCATCGCTAGTGACTTCGGAAATAATTTCAATGCCCGCGTCTGCAAGCAACTTTGCTCCACCAGACATTTCAACATTTGGATCGCACTGACCGAATACAACTCGAGCCACACCAGCATCAATCAAGGCCTGAACACATGGCGGTCGCTTACCAGTTCCGGCACAAGGTTCCAAAGTTGAATACACGGTAGCTCCGCGAGCAAATTCGCCAGCCTGAGCCAAGGCAACAACTTCTGCGTGATCTGTGCCAGAGCCTAGATGCGCCCCGCTGCCCAAAACTTCACCAGTAGCTGAGACAACCACCGCGCCAACTCGTGGATTTTTATCGCGCGATAAATCAACTTGCTCGGCAAGGGCAATCGCCTGTGCCATGAATTTCTCGTGCGACATTAGTGTGCGCACCACCAAGATGTACTCGTAGCCGCATCAGCGAGTTCGCGCAAAGTTGAAACAACTTTCGCTGGATCCGCGCTTTGATAAACCGCAGAACCGGCCACAAAAGTATCAGCGCCAGCATCGGCGCACTCTTGGATAGTTGCCGCGGATACTCCGCCATCAACTTGCACCCAAACATCTAGATCGCCAGCGGTAATTAATTCACGCGCTTTGCGTACTTTACTCATTTGATCGGCCATAAAAGATTGCCCACCAAAACCTGGCTCAACCGTCATGATCAAAATCATGTCTAGGTGAGGCAACAAATCAACATAATCATCCAAAGATGTACCTGGCTTTAGCGCCATGCCTGCGCGAGCGCCTTGTGCGCGAATATCTTTAGCAACCTGTAACGGGTTGGTAGCAGCTTCAACATGGAAGGTAACGCTGTCCGCGCCAGCTTCGGCATAACCCGGGGCCCAGCGATCGGCATCGCTAATCATTAAGTGACAATCGATTGGCAGACTAATTTTTCCAACCAGTGATTCAACAATTGGTAAACCCAAAGTCAGGTTGGGGACAAAATGATTATCCATGACATCTACATGGATCCAGTCAGCTGTTGTGCCAACGCGCTCGCATTCGGCAACTAAGTGTCCGAAATCAGCGGACAGAATGCTGGGCGAAATACGTAGGCTCACAGCTCTAGTTTATTGGGTGCGGGCTTTAGGCGTTGCGTCTAAAAATTGCCAAATACATGCCATCAGTGCCATGAACATCAGGGCGTAAGCGCAATCTGGTGGTTTCACTTGGTAGTTCGAGCATAGGTAGCAACGTTTCAAGTGGCACTAAAGAAAATCCTGGATGTTTTGCCAAGAACGAGTCGACAATCACATCAGTTTCAGCGATGTGTGGCGAACAGGTTGCATAAGCCACTAGCCCACCGATTCGGACAAGTTCGCCAGCTTTTATCAGCAACTCGCTTTGCAACGCAGAAAGCGCTCGGATGTCACTTGGTTGTTTGCGCCATCGACTCTCGGGACGTCGACGCAATGCACCGAGTCCCGTACAAGGAGCATCAACCAAAATTCGATCGAATGACACGGCCGGCGAATAATCACGAGCATCAGTAACTAAGACTCTTGGATCGCCAGGGGCATTCCAAAGTGCGTTCTCAACTAACTTGGCGCGTGATTCATTTGGCTCAAGCGCAGTGAACTCAATGTTCTTTGCCGCTGCGAAACCGGCCAAAATTGCAGCCTTGCCGCCAGGGCCAGAACACATGTCTAGCCAATCATGTTCTTCACCTTCGACATCGGCATTTACTAGCGCCAAAGCAACTAGCTGGCTGCCTTCATCTTGCACTCCTGCTTGATTTGTTTGCACAAGTTCAATATCTGCAGGATTTGATGACCATGGCTTTTCGATGTCACTTGAGCGAACGAGTTGTACCGCAAGTGGCGACCACTGCCCAGGTGCAACGTGTGGCAGTTCAAGTAATTCAGAAACTTCAGATTGACCAGGCCGAGCAACCAATGTGACGTTAGCTGGATCATTGCCAACTTCGAGAATTGGCACGATTGTTTGAGCATTGCATCCGTAGGCATCCGCTAACGCGCGAATTACCCAAACTGGATAGGAATACTCGATAGCAAGTCGGTCAACATCTGAAAGCCCTTCAGTTAATTGCTCGCACCACTGCTCCCAAGTTTTTTCACTAACACGCCTAAGTACCGCATTAACAAAGCCAGTTGCACTGCGGCCAACTTCTTTGCCAACCAATGAAACTGCTTCGTTAATAGCTGCATGTGCTGGAGTTCGTAAGAAAAGTAATTGATAAGCGCCAATGCGCAAAATGTCTTGCACGGGTGCATCTAAGTCGCCGCGATTCGCGCAAGCAGCAATTACTGCATCAAGACTTCCCTGTCTGCGCAAAGTGCCATAAGTGAGTTCGGTTGCGAATGCAGCGTCGCGAGTAGTTAAGTTCGCTCGGCTACATGCGCTCGGCAGTTCTAAGTTGGCATAGGCATCGTTAACATGAACGGAATGCACCACGTCGTAGGCGACTTTACGCGCTGATGTACTCACTCGAATGTCACATCAGATTGATTGCTAAACCATTGCGTTGCATCCACTTGCTTACGTCCTGCCTGAGTTACTTCGGCAAGAACCACTGCGTGACTCGCCGTGCCCACCAAAATTTGGTTTTCAATCTTGACTACTTCACCTGGGGCTAGGTGAATAACTTGGGTCGCAAGGCTTACCGGAGAAAGTTTGATCCGCTGATCGCCTGCCATCGTCCACGCCCCTGGCTCTGGAGTCATGGCTCGAACATGTCGTTCTATTGCTAATGCCGGCAACTGCCAAGAGACGCGAGCATCGTCTTTGGAGATTTTTGGGGCTACCGAAATGCCAGATGTTGGCTGTGGAACAGCTTGAATGTTTCCAGATTCCAATGCAGCCAAAGTTGCCACCATTAGCGCTGCACCTTCAATACCAAGGCGATCCAAAAGTTCGCCCGATGTTTCACCCGCGCGAATTGAAGTTGCAATTGAACCAAGTACTGGACCAGTGTCTAAACCAGCATCAATTTGGAATGCACTGACGCCAGTAACATCGTCGCCGGCTTTAATCGCATACTGAACGGGCGCTGCTCCACGCCAATGTGGCAATAGTGAGAAATGAACATTGACCCAGCCATGCTTTGGCACATTCAATAAATCGCTAGGTACCATCGCGCCAAAGGCAACAACAACTACACAATCAACCTGTGCTAACTGCGAAGTCAACGAAACTAAATCGGTGGTTTTGAAACATTCGATGTTGTGTTCTTGTGCGCTTAGTGAAACTGGACTTGGTGTTAATACGCGACCACGGCCAGCTGGCGCATCAGGTCTGGTAATTACAAATGCAATTTCATGTCCGCTTGAAACTAAGGCGTCTAAAACAGGAACAGCGACATCAGGTGTTCCAGCAAAAGCGATACGCACGATTAAAACAATCCCGAGTTAAGTGGGTGTGGACTTACTTTGATTTGTGGAGCAGAACCGAACCACTCAGTTTCACGAATAGCTTTCATGGCTTCTTTGCGAGTCTGCTCGTCCAACCGATCAACAAATAAAATGCCGTCTAGGTGGTCGGTTTCATGCTGAATACAGCGAGCAAGTAAATCGCTACCTTCAATAACCACAGGTTCACCAAACTCATTGAATCCATGAGCAACCACGTGTTCTGCGCGAATGCAATCAAAAGCTAGCCCCGGGATAGACAAGCAGCCTTCGTCACCATCTTGGGTTTCGGCTGAGAGTTTAAGTACTGGGTTTATTAAATGGCCGATTACATCATCGATGTCGTAAGTGAAAACCCGCAGAGATACGCCAATTTGTGGCGCGGCCAGACCTGCGCCCCCCGCATCAAGCATCGTGCTGGTTAGATCCTGCACAAGATTGCGCAGTTCTTTATCAAAAGTAGTTACTTCTAAAGCAGGAGTATTTAGAACTGGATCACCAAAAAGCCGAATTGGCTGAACGGTCATGATTCCTCCTGTGAAGCGTTGTGCTAACAGTCTAATGTCAGCACTCAAACACTCTTTACCTTGAACTACAGGTCGTAAGGGTCGAATTTGATGTTAACTGGCTCGCCTTTTTTACGGGCACTTCGCACAGCGGTTGCATCTTTTAGTGCCTGCGCCAATTCCAAACCGTGAGCTCGTTCAATCGAGAGTAATAAGCGCACACCAGTCGGCGCCGGCACTGGGCCACGATGTAGCACGCCATCTGGCAATTCAGTTAGAGCCAACAAGTCATCAATGTCGGCTTGTGCGCCAGTTAGAACAGCGAGGCGCACTGCTGGCGGAAGGTCGACACTGGCGCGCTGAGCTAGCTCTCGCTGAGCGAAACCGATTGGATCGTGACGAATCAGTGCTTGCACCGCCGGATGTTCGGGATCTGCTACAACCACAATCTCGCCATCAGTGCGAACAAGTGAAGCAAATTCCATCCACTTGGAATAAGTATCTTCACCCGCGCGAAGATCGGGACGTGAAAGCATCATGTTGCCATCCAAAAATACGGCCGCGCTGTAGCCACCTTCGACAAGTGGTGCGGCGCCTGGAGTTGCCACAACGATGCTTGGACGTGGGTCGATTGATCGCACAATGTGATCTGCTGAGGATGAGCGCACCGGAATGCCCGGAAATGCTCGACCTAACTCTTCGGCAGTACGTACACTGCCAATTGTTGTGGCCCGAACCTGCGACCCTTTGCATCTGGCGCAAGACCAATCGGTTTCCAAATGCCCGCACACCCGACAAGTAGGCGCACTCGAGCGCGCTGTTTGAATAAGTGCGCCTGAACACTGCGAACACGCGGCCATTGATCGACACTGACTACAAACAAGCCTGGGTGAATAGCCAGTGCGCGGAACACAAACTAAGACTGGTCCAGATTTAAGCGCGGTCGAAATAACTTGGAATGCAAGGTGTGGCATTCGGGTAGCAACGCCCTGGGCAACATACTGCTCTTCGAGCGCGCTGCGTACTCGCGCCATGTTGCGCCGAGCTTGATCAGTTGGCCTAGCCACCAAAGCTAACCAAGGCATCAAGGAAACTGAATCAGTAGAAGGTGAACTTCCCAAAACTAACAGCGCGGTATTTTCATTTTGACTGCGCAGAACTGCGACTTCTCGCGCATGCCAATAAGGGGCATGCGGCTCAAGGAAAGTTTCATTCCAGTCATCCCAGATGCAGATGGCAGCCAAATTTTGTGCTGGGGCAAATACCGCAGAGCGCGTGCCAACAATAATGCGAGCCTGTCCGCGTAACACCGAGACCCAATTTCGATAACGAATTTCGGCGCCATCATCCGCAGCTAAAACTGCTACTGCCGGCTTTGGGATACCACTTTGCGCCAAAACTTTAATTACTCGATCGATGCCTGTGCGATCTGGAACCAAAACAATCACACTCTGACCGTTCGCAGCCACTGCAGTTGCATACTCGGCCAAAATTTTGGGCACATCATCACTACCTGTTGGCATGATTGCCCGAGGAGCTTGCTGATCAATAGTGCGCTTAATTAATGCTGGGCCACCCGCGTATTGAGTGAGAGTTTCTGGAGCAATTGCCAAAATTTTTACTGACTCGACTGATGAAGCACTTTCGGCCCGCGCATGGCGATTCGGAATTGCAGTGCGCGCAACATCCCAGCGCACACCAGCATTGCGCAGGGCAACTTGTGAAATGAGCGCAAACAGTTCAGGACTGAGAACTGGCTCTGGCGAAACAACGCTAACTGGTATCAATGTGCCTGGATGTTCTGATGAATCTTTTCGTTCTATTAAATATCCGTCAACAAGTTTGCCGGCAAAGCGCACCCGAACACGGACCCCTGGCACTGCAGTATCAGCAAATTTAGCCGGCACTGAATAATCGAATAGTCGATCTAAATGCGGCAGAGAATTATCAATCAACACCGTAGCGACCGGTTGTTTTTCAGCCAGCGGAATAGCAGCCTTCACACGCTTACGCGGTGTCGGAAATAGGCTGAGCTCCTCTGTGGTCACGATTATGAGTCTGTCAGACCCGAACGACAGATGTTAGAGTGCCGCAGTTAATTCCTGGGCGCGGTCTGTGCGCTCCCAAGTAAAGCCTGGGCGACCAAAGTGTCCATACGCTGAAGTTGGGCGGTATTGAACAACTGCTGTGTTCAAAAGTTCCAGGTCAGCAATGATGGCAGCTGGGCGCAAATCAAAGACTTTGTGGATTGCGTGCTGAATCTTTTCATCAGCCACAGTTCCGGTACCAAAAGTTTCAACAAAAACACCCACTGGCTGCGCCTTACCAATTGCATAAGCAACCTGTACTTCACAGCGAGTAGCAAGGCCCGCAGCCACAACATTCTTTGCAACCCAGCGCATCGCGTATGCAGCCGAGCGATCGACCTTTGACGGGTCTTTACCAGAGAATGCACCACCACCATGGCGAGCCATGCCGCCATAGGTATCAACGATAATTTTGCGGCCAGTTAGACCAGCGTCTCCCATTGGTCCACCAACAACGAATTTGCCCGTTGGATTCACCAATAAGTTGTAATCATCGCTAGCTAAGTCGAAGGCAGCCAGAACTGGCTCAACTACAAACTTGCGAATCTCTGGTGCAAGCATATTTTCTAAGTCAACATCTTCAGCATGCTGGGACGAAACAACAACGGTTTCTAAACGCACTGGACGATCACCGTCGTACTCAATGGTTACCTGAGTTTTGCCATCGGGACGCAGGTAACTAAGTTCCCCACTCTTACGAACTGCAGTCAAACGCTCGGCAAGGCGATGTGCCAAAGTAATTGGCAGTGGCATTAGTTCAGGTGTGTCATTGCAGGCGTAGCCAAACATTAAACCTTGATCGCCAGCACCCTGTCGGTCCAGTGGATCAGATGAACCTGAAACGCGTTCTTCAAATGCATCGTCAACGCCCTGAGCGATATCTGGTGATTGCGTTCCGATTGAAACAGAAACGCCACAAGAATTGCCATCAAAACCTTTATTGGATGAGTCGTAGCCAATTGAGTTAACAACTTCACGCACGATGCTCATGACATCGCAGTAACCCTCGGTGGTGACTTCGCCAGCGACATGCACCTGGCCGGTGGTAAGTAATGTTTCAACCGCCACACGACTCTTTGGGTCCTGCTGTAATAGATCATCCAGAATTGCATCTGAAATCTGATCTGCCATCTTGTCCGGATGACCTTCGGTTACTGACTCTGAGGTGAATAAACGACCTGACATTCACTTACCTTTACTATTTCGACAAAAAGTCCAACGAGGCACAATCTTAGTGGTGCTATTCAGGTCGATTACGGCGATACACGCAGTTAGTTACTTTTTATACGCAGCAATTGCGTCAAGGATGGCATGAGCGATTGCCAATTTAGGTGCTCGTGGCACATCGATTTCTTCTGACGAGTTCTTGGTAAGAATTGTGACCTGATTATCTGGGGTGCCAAAACCTAAGCCATGTCCAACTTCATTAACAACCAATAGATCACAATCTTTACGCACCAATTTCGCGCGAGCATGATCGAGAACACTGCCAGACTCATCGCCCGTCTCGGCGGCAAAGCCCACAACAACTTTTGGCGTTCCATTGTGATCGCGTTGATTAGCCAGACTCTGCAGAATGTCTGCAGTCTGTGACAGTTCTAATGTGAAGGTTGAGTCCTCACCAGACTTCTTAATTTTTGTTGCAGATGCATGTGCTGGAGCAAAGTCAACAATCGCTGCGGCCATAATCACGACATCTGCAATCCGACTTTGTGCGTAAAGCTCGTGCGATAAATCGCGGCCAGTCTCAACTGGAATCACCGTTACGCCATGTGGCATTGGCTCTGTGATGTTTGCCGCAATCAAAGTCACTTTGGCTCCGCGACTTGCAGCAGCTACCGCAAGTGCAATCCCCTGCTTGCCGGAAGACCGATTGCTAATGAATCGAACTGGGTCTAAATATTCGCGAGTTCCACCAGCAGTAATCACGATGCGCTTGCCTGATAGATCCTGAGTTTGAGTTGCACAGGCAGCCAAAGCAATTGCGGCAATATCAGCGGGTTCAGGAAGTCGACCTGGTCCAGAGTCAGCGCCAGTTAGTCGGCCAACTGCTGGCTCAATAACTGTTACACCACGAGCACGAAGAATTGTTACGTTATTTTGCGTTGCAGCATGTTGCCACATTTCCGTGTGCATTGCTGGCGCAAAAACTACTGGGCAAGTTGCAGTTAGTAAAACATTCGTCAGAACATCATTTGCCGAACCTGATGCTGCTCGTGAAAGTAAGTCCGCAGTTGTTGGAGCAACAATAATTAAATCTGCATTCTGTCCGAGGTGTACATGTGGAACATCTGCGACGCTTTCCCACAAATCGGTGACTACTGGATTTCCAGAAAGTGCTTCCCAGGTGGCAGCGCCAACAAAGTTCAGTGACGCGGCAGTTGGAACAACATGGACGTCGTGACCGGCTTCAGTAAGCAGACGCAAAAGACTGGCTACTTTATAGGCGGCAATTCCTCCACCAACACCGAGAACAATGTTGAGCGGGCGGTTTTGATCAGTCACAATTTCTCCCGAAAGCGGGATGGGATTTAGGAAACAGTCTCAGGTTCGATAGTGAGCTTGCCTTCGTTGATTTCGCGAAGTGCAATTGATAACGGCTTTTCCTGGTTACCAGATTCAACTAGTGGACCAACATACTCAAGCAGGCCTTCGCCAAGCTGTGAGTAGTAAGCATTGATCTGACGAGCGCGCTTTGCTGCGTAAATTACGAGGGCATACTTTGAATCGGCGACAGCAAGTAGATCGTCGATAGGTGGATTGGTAATGCCTTCAGGTGCGGCAGCGGTCACGGGGACTCCTTAGAGAAAAGAAAACTACTTTAGAAATGATACCAACTCAGTGGCTGCCCGCGCGACATCGTCATTTGTGATTGAATAATCAAAGAAATCTGCCGAATCGAGCTCGTGTTGGGCAACGGCTAAGCGAATTGCCACTTCTTCTGGGGTTTCGGTCCCCCGGCCCTCTAGTCGGCTTTCTAGGTCATTCCAAGACGGCGGGGTCAGGAACACCAAAACCGCATCGGGCATTGATTTACGGACCTGTTTAGCCCCTTGAAGTTCGATTTCCAGCAGTACTGGTACATCTTGCGCGAGTTTCTCTTCTACCGGAGTACGAGGCGTGCCATAGCGATTTCCAGCAAATTCGGCCCATTCAAGTAAGTTGCCTTCGCTAATCATCTGATCGAATGCCTCGTTGGTGACATAAAAGTAATTCACGCCATCGACTTCGCCGGGCCGCGGTTGGCGGGTTGTCGCTGAAACTGAAAGCCAAGTTTGTGGCATCTCTTTGAGCGCAGCTTGGATAACTGAACTTTTGCCAACCCCACTAGGACCAGAGAGCACTACCAGATGAGTTGCCATTACTAATCCTTTCTGTGAGTGAGAACGGGCAGTTCCGATAGTACCGTGTGCCCGCAATTGCTTAGTTTGAAATTGTCGCGGCGATCGCAGCTGCCGCTTCGGCGATGTTACCCGCCGCTGTAATTGGACGACCGATAACCAAAATGTTTGCGCCATCAGCAAGTGCCTGCTGCGGCGTGGCAATGCGCTTTTGATCGCCAGCATCACTGCCTGCTGGACGAACACCAGGTGTGATTAGCACGATGTCATTACCAACTGCATTACGCACAGCTGCCACTTCTTGGGGTGAACAAACAATCGCGCGAGCACCTGCATCCACTGACTGCTTGGCGAGATTAACCACAATGTCTTGTGCATTGCCGGCCCAACCCATTGTTGTGAGCTGGTTTTGATCAAGTGAAGTCAAAATTGTTACCGCAGTGATTAGCGTGTTTGGTAATGCTTCTGCGGCAGCAGTAATCATCTGCGCACCGCCAGATGCATGAACCGTTAAATATTTTGGGGCTAGTGCAGCAACACTTCGGGCAGCGCCGGCAACAGTTGCCGGGATGTCGTGCAGTTTCAAATCGAGAAAGATGTCGCAATCCGAAACTTCACGAACACTAGTTACCGAACTGTGGCCATCGCGAAGGAATACTTCGAGGCCAACCTTTAGAACTTCAACATGCGGAGAAGCTTGCTGGGCCCAATCTTGCATTGTGGCTAAGTCAGGTGCATCTAAGGCAACTGCGATTGGAGCTTTTGTCATTTATTAACCTGCCTGATGCGCTTTGCCGATAACTTCACGAACACTTTGGTAGCC
>CANBWF010000003.1 GCA_947373075.1 Actinomycetota bacterium
GGCACGATCCAAGACACCACCCCAGTCCCTCACAACGGTTGTCGCCCGCCAAAGCGTCGCCGCGTCTAACGTTTCGATAGTAGGAGAGTAAAAACTAATGGCTCGTTATACCGGAGCAGACTGCAAGCGTTGCCGTCGCGAGAAGACCAAATTATTCCTAAAGGGCTCAAAGTGTGAATCACCAAAGTGCCCAATTGAGTCACGTCCTTACCCACCGGGTCAGCATGGTCGTAACCGTACGAAGGAATCTGAGTACTTATTACAGATGCGTGAGAAGCAGAAGGCAGCTCGTATTTACGGCGTGCTAGAAAAGCAATTCCGCAACTACTACGAAGAAGCAAGCCGCAAACACGGCAAGACTGGTGAAAACCTACTTCGTCTTCTTGAATCACGTCTTGACAATGTTGTTTACCGCGCTGGCTTTGCAAAGAGCCGCGACATGGCCCGCCAGGTTGTCCGTCACGGTCACTTCTTGGTTAACGGCAAGAAGGTTGACATTCCGTCATACCGTGTAAGCCCGAATGATGTTATTCAGTTGCGCCCAAGTTCATTTGAAATGACTCCATTCCAGGTTGCTTACTCGGAAATCGGTGAACGTACCGTTCCAGCATGGCTAGAAGTTATTCCAGCCGGAATGCGCATCTTGGTTCACTCACTACCTACTCGTGAAGTGATTGACACGCAGGTTCAAGAACAGCTAATCGTCGAACTTTACTCTAAGTAAAAACTCAAACTGCGACTTCAAATAATGGTTGTCGCTGGAAGGAAGAAACTGTGCTGATCTCAGTCCGCCCAGAACTAAAAGAAGAAAAACTAAGTGAAACCCGTTCGCGCTTTACCCTTGCTCCACTAGAGCCAGGGTTTGGTTACACATTGGGTAACTCGCTTCGTCGTACCCTGCTTTCATCAATTCCAGGTGCTGCTATTACCAGCATCAAGGTTGAAGGTGTCTTACACGAATTCACCACAGTTGAAGGTGTTAAAGAAGACATCACTGAACTTATTTTGAACCTCAAGAATCTTGTTGTTTCATCACAGTTTGATGAGCCAGTTGAGTTGTACTTGCGCAAGCAGGGTCCAGGTGCGGTTACCGCAGCGGACATTCAGCCACCAGCAGGTGTTGAAATCTTCAACCCAGAGCTTTACATCGCCACCCTTAATGGAAAAGGCAAGCTAGACATCCAGATCATTGTTGAACAAGGTCGCGGTTATGTTTCAGCTGCTAACAACAAGGCAAGTGGCGGCGAAATCGGTCGGATTCCAGTTGACTCAATCTACTCACCAGTTCTAAAGGTGATGTACAAGGTTGAAGCAACTCGTGTTGAACAGCGCACCGACTTTGACTCACTAGTTCTAGATGTTGAGACCAAGGGTTCAATCAGCCCACGCGATGCTGTTGCATCAGCTGGTGCAACATTGGTTGAACTATTCGGTTTGGCTCGTGAACTTAACGTTGAAGCTGAAGGTATCGAGATTGGCCCATCAGTAACCGAGCAGTTTGATGCCGGTCAGTTGAGCATGCCAGTTGAGGCACTTGACCTAACCGTTCGTTCATACAACTGCTTGAAGCGTGAAGGTATCCACACTGTTGGTGAACTAATCACTCGCAGTGAAGCAGATCTTATGGACATCCGTAACTTTGGCGCTAAGTCAATTGATGAAGTTAAAGACAAATTGGCATCAATGGGCATCGCACTCAAGGACAGCCCGCCAGGATTCGACCCAAGTCAGTATGCAAGCGCATTTGATGAGGACGATTACGAAGAAGAAGCTATCTTCTCAAGTGCACCTAGCACTGCTGCACCAGTTGTAGTTGAAGAAACAGCAGATGACGATCAAAGTTTCGCTGAGGACGAGCAACTCTAAGAGTTCTCGTTCCCAGTCAGTACTGACAGGAGAAGAATATGCCAAGGCCATCCAAAGGTGCCCGTATGGGCGGAAGTGCTTCACACGAGCGCTTGATTCTTGCGAACCTTGCAACTGCTTTGTTCGAACATGGTCGCATCACGACAACTGAGGCTCGTGCACGTCGCTTGCGTCCAGTTGCTGAGCGTCTGGTGACTTTCGCAAAGAAGGGCGATCTACATGCTCGCCGTCGCGTGCTTACCGTAATCCGTAACAAGGATGTTGTGCACACACTCTTCGCTGAAATTGGCCCGCGTTTCGAAAATCGCCAGGGTGGTTACACCCGAATTGTGAAGATTGGTCCGCGTAAGGGCGACAATGCTCCAATGGCAATCATCGAATTGTGTGAACCACTAGCTGAAGCTGTTGTCCGTGAAGCAACTGCCGCAACCAAGGTTGCTGCAAAGGCTGCTCCGGCAGTTGAAGAAGTTGTTGAAACACCGGTTGATGAAGTTGTTGACAGTGTAGAAGAGCAGGCAGCAGTTGAAGAAGTAGAAGCGATTGAAGCTGAAGCTGAAGCTGCAACTGAAGAAGTTACCGAGGAAGTTGTGGCCGAAGAAACCCCAGCAGAGGCAACTGAAGAAGTCGTAGCTGAAGAAGCACCTGCAGAATCAGCGCAAGAGTCTACTGAAGGCTAAAACTTTCAGTAACAATAGTTCAATGAGTGAGCCCCTTTTTGCCCCTGTGCAAGAGGGGCTCACTCGTTTACGGGGCACACTTGCCTACGACGGTAAAGATTTTTATGGTTGGGGAATTCAACCAGATAAACGAACTGTGCAAGCCACTGTTGAGCATGCAGTTGCAACTGTGTTACGAATTGATCCGGTAACAGTTCAGTGTGCGGGCCGCACAGATGCTGGAGTCCATGCCCGGGGCCAAGTAGTTCATTTTGATATTCCAACTTCAACTCTGATGGAAATGAATGATCTGGTCTATAAATTCAATTCGTTACTGCCTGAAGATGTGGCATTTCTAGATTTACAAATCACAACACCAGATTTCGATGCACGATTTTCGGCATTAGCCCGCAATTACTCTTACTTGATTTATTTGTATGGGCGCAATCCACTACTGCGAAATCATGCACATCGAAGTTGGCTGCCATTAAATGTGGCAGCTATGCAGGAAGCAAGTCAAAGACTGCTTGGTTTGCATGACTTTGCTGCTTTTTGTCGCAAGCGCGAAGGGGCAACCACAATTCGCACTTTGTTGCGCTTTGATTGGGCAGAGACTCCCGATGGTTTAATTCGCGCCGATGTAAAAGCAGATGCATTCTGTTATTCGATGGTGCGTGGACTCGTGGGAGCAGTGCTGGAAGTCGGCGAAGGTAAACGCCCAGTTGAGTGGATAACTGAATATCTTGAGGGTCGAGCTAGGCAACCGGAAATTTATGCGGCCCCGGCACTAGGTCTCACTTTTGAAAGCGTTGAATACCCATCAGCAGATCAATTCGCTACTCGAGTGCAAGAGACTCTGCGAGTGAGGGATCTCGATGGGACACCTTGAGGTTGCGCATTTAACTCACACACTTCCTGATGGTCGAATTCTGTTACTTGATGTTTCATTTCGGGTGGGCGAGGGTTCAGTAACAGCACTTATCGGAGCCAATGGTTCAGGTAAAACCACTTTGATGCGAATGATTGCTGGCGATACACCTGCTCAAGAAGGTTCGATCACACACACAGGAACACTTGGTGTCATGCGCCAGTTTGTTGGCCACATGACCGATGGCACTGTTAAAGATTTGTTACTAACTGTTGCGCCACTGGCAGTGCGTGAGGTGGCGCTTCGAATCGATAACACTTTTGCGGCAATGAATTCTGATAGTACTGAGAAGAATCAAATGGCGTATGCCCAGGCGATTTCTGATTGGGCTGATGTCGGCGGGTACGACCTAGAAGTACTTTGGGACGTATGCACGATGAAATCGTTGCACTTGCCATTCGAACAAGCTCAGCACCGCCCAGCAAGCACA
Organism: Actinomycetota bacterium; assembly: GCA_947373075.1. GTDB lineage: Bacteria > Actinomycetota > Actinomycetes > S36-B12 > UBA5976 > UBA5976. The sequence goes on from CANBWF010000003.1 coordinate 3,881, forward strand.
CTTTCTGGCGGTGAACAAAAGCGTCTGGTGCTTGAAGCTTTACTGCGCGGTAATGACGATGTCTTGTTGCTTGATGAGCCAGATAACTATCTAGATGTGCCTAGTAAACAGTGGTTGGAGCAAGAACTTAAAGCGACAAAGAAAACTGTCTTGTTAATCAGTCATGATCGCGAGTTGTTAACGCAGGCACCAACTCAAATTGTTACCGTCGAACTAGGAACTGCGGGCAACTCCATTTGGACTCATGGCGCAGGGTTCTCCACTTACGCTGATGTCCGTCGCGAGCGCTTCTCTCGACTTGAGGAAATGCGCCGGCGTTGGGACGAAGAACACCAGAAAATTAAAGATTTAGTGCAGATGTACGCCGTTAAAGCCAAGTTCAACGATGGTTTAGCCTCACGATTACAGGCAGCCCGTACGCGATTGCGAATGTTCGAAGAGATTGGTCCACCACAGGCAATTCCAATCGAACAGAATTTGAAAATGCGCATCAAAGGCGGACGCACAGGTAAACGAGCCGTTGTTTGCACTGCGTTAGAACTGATTGGTTTGGTTCAACCATTTGATGCTGAAATATGGTTTGGTGAACGCATTGGAGTGCTCGGCGCAAATGGATCAGGCAAAAGTCACTTCCTACGTTTACTCGCTGCTGGCGGATCTTCGCCTGAGCTAGAACACCTACCTGTTAGCGATCTCGACATCGCGCCAGTAAATCACAATGGCAATGCAAAACTTGGCGCTCGCGTGCGGCCAGGTTGGTTTGCCCAAACACATCATCATCCAGAACTTATTGGCCGTAGCCTTCTCGACATTTTGCATCGTGGTGATGAACATCGTGCAGGCATGCAACAAGAAGCTGCGGCCCGCTCGCTTGATCGTTATGGTTTGGCACAGGCATCCGAACAGCTCTTTGATCAGCTCTCAGGTGGACAACAAGCGCGTTTTCAAATTCTCTTACTTGAACTCTCAGGTGCAACCCTTTTGTTGTTAGACGAACCAACAGACAACCTTGATTTAGAATCAGCACAAGCTCTTGAATCAGCACTCGATGCTTTTGAAGGAACCGTTCTGGCCGTTACTCATGATCGCTGGTTTGCGAAATCTTTTGATCGATTCTTAATTTTTGGCAGTGACTCGTCGGTGCGAAGTTCAGATGACCCAGTTTGGGATGGATCGTGACCGGAAAGGTAACATCAACACATGATTATTGAGACAGCACAAACAGAAATCTTGCCTGGCCAAGAAGCCGCATTTGAGTCTGCACTTGAGCAAGCTAAGAAAGTCTTGACGCAGGCAAAAGGCTTTAACGGCATTTACGTGCACCGCGGGGTAGAGCGCCCAAATGTCTACCTTCTGGCACTCGAATGGGACACAGTTGAGGACCATACCGTCGGTTTTCGTGAGTCAGACCTATTCGTGCAATGGCGCGCTTTGATTGGCCCATTTTTCGCCAATCCGCCAGTTGTTGAGCATTGGGAACTTCTAAACTAGCCAAAATAGGCAAAATCCCCTGATTTTCTGGGCTCATTTTGACCAAAGCCCGTATTTGCGGGTAATCTTTGAAGTCGCGCCTGCTAAATGTAGCGGGTTCGACTGCTCATCCTGAGCACCCCACGAACAACAAAAGTAAGGCTGACAAGTGCGTACGTTCACCCCAAAGCCAGGCGATATTACTCGCGACTGGTACGTCATTGACGCAACCGACATTGTGCTCGGTCGTCTGGGAACACAGGTTGCTAACTTGCTACGCGGCAAGCACAAGACAATCTTTTCTTCACACGTTGATACTGGCGACTTCGTTGTCGTAATCAATGCAGAAAAGGTTGCATTGTCAGGCTCAAAGCTAACGCAGAAGATGGACTACCGTCACTCAGGTTTCCCGGGTGGTCTTCGTGCAACAAACTACGCAGAGCTTCTTGCTACCGATCCACGTCGTGCGATTGAAAAAGCAGTTAAGGGCATGTTGCCACACAACAAGCTTGGTAACGCGCAAATCTCAAAGCTAAAGGTTTACGCTGGCCCAACACATCCACACACTGCACAAAACCCACAGCCATTTGTAATCACACAGGTCGCGCAGTAAGCGCTTCAAGAATTAGATAGAAAGAGAAATCATGACGCAAAGCGATCTGGACAACGTAGAAGTTCTAGACACCGAAGAAGCACTTGAAGCAGTATCAAGTTACACAACTGAGAGTGCTGCTGCTCCTCGCGAAGCACGTAAGGCACCAGACAAGAATGCTCTTGCTACTGGTCGTCGCAAGGAAGCTGTTGCCCGTGTGCGTCTAGTTCCTGGCACCGGACGCTGGACCATCAATGGTCGCACGCTTGAAGATTACTTCCCAAACAAAGTTCATCAGCAGCTGGTTAATGAGCCGTTTAAGACTCTGAACTTCGACAGCGCATACGATGTCGTTGCTCGAATTCACGGTGGTGGCTCATCAGGTCAGGCTGGCGCACTTCGTCTTGGCGTTGCTCGTTGCTTGAACGAAATTGATGTAGAAGCGAACCGCGCTGACCTCAAGAAGGCCGGCTTCTTAACTCGCGATGCTCGCGTTAAAGAACGTAAGAAGTACGGTCTTAAGAAGGCTCGCAAGGCTCCGCAGTTCTCAAAGCGTTAATCAATGGCGTCGCGACTTTTCGGCACCGATGGTGTTCGCGGGTTAGCGAACGGAGAATTAACAGCAGCATTAGCAACTTCACTTGGGGTTTCCGCTGCCCAAGTTTTAGTTGAACATGGCGATTTACCCTCAGGCACAAACGAACGCTTATTTGCTATTGTCGGTCGCGATCCACGAGTTAGTGGCGAGTTTTTACAGGCTGCCCTTTCTGCTGGCTTAGCAAGTGCCGGCGTTGACGTACTAGATGTGGGCGTTGTACCTACTCCTGCTGTTGCTTACCTAACCGAAGCAACCGGCGCTGACTTAGGCGTCATGATTTCAGCTAGCCACAATTCAATGCCAGACAATGGAATCAAGTTTTTCGCTCGTGGCGGTCACAAACTTGCTGATGACATTGAAGATGCGATTGAAGCGCACATGGAAACCATAAGTGAGCTTCCAGTAGGCGCAGCAGTAGGTCGAATCCGAACGGATTTAACTCTGGTCGAAAAATATGTTGATCATGTTCTTACTAGTATTTCTGATTCCCTATCTGGCATCACTCTTGTGGTTGACTCGGCTAACGGATCTGCATCAGTCGTTGGTCCTGAAATTTACCGCCGGGCCGGCGCACACGTTATCACGATTCATAGTGAACCAAATGGCTACAACATTAATCAAGACTGTGGTTCAACCCACATGGATGATTTGAAGCAGGCTGTTAAAAAATACGGCGCCGATTTAGGTATCGCACACGATGGCGATGCTGATCGATGCTTAGCCGTTGATGCCACTGGTGAGCTTGTTGATGGCGATCAAATCTTGGCAATTTTGGCTGCAGGGCGCAAACAACGTGGATTGCTAATTGATAACACTGTTGTAGCAACCGTGATGTCGAATCTAGGTTTCACGATTGCAATGAAGTCCGAACAGATAGAAGTTATCGCTACTGCTGTTGGAGATCGTTATGTTCTTGAAGCCATGCGCGAACGAGGACTCAATTTAGGTGGCGAACAGAGCGGCCATGTGGTTCTATCTGACTTTGCAACAACCGGTGATGGTGTTCTAACTGCGTTGCAGATCATGGCTGAAATGAAACATTCAGGAAAGTCGCTATCGGACTTAGCATCGATTGTTACGAGGCTGCCGCAAGTTCTCATAAATGTTAAAGGCGTAGATAAGTCTGCAACTGATACACCGGCACTTGTTGATGCGATAGCAGAAGCAGAACAGATTCTTGGCGAAACTGGGCGAGTATTACTGCGTCCAAGTGGTACTGAACCTGTAATTCGGGTGATGGTTGAAGCTGCCACGGCGCAGCAGGCGCAAGATACTGCGCAACACCTTGCGACGCTTGTACAAAAGCACTGCGCACTTAATTAGTCAGTAGACTTAAAACCATGTGTGGAATCGTTGGCTATGTTGGAAAACAGCAAGCTAGTACGGTTGTGGTCGACGGTCTGCGTCGCCTTGAATACCGAGGATATGACTCCGCTGGCGTAGCAATTGTGGCTAATGGGGCTATTGAAACTCGCAAGAAAGCTGGCAAGCTGACCAATCTTGAGGCAGAGATTATCCAGACTCCACTTACTCCTTCACACACTGCAATCGGACATACTCGCTGGGCCACACATGGCGCACCCAATGATGTGAATGCCCATCCACATGTGAGCGAAGATGGAACAATTGCCGTTATTCACAATGGAATTATTGAGAACTTTGCCTACTTACGCGATGAACTGCTCGCATCAGGTGTAACACTTCGCAGTGAAACTGATACTGAAATTGTCGCCCATCTATTGGCAGCCCAGATGCCGGCGTCAGGCAACTTAGCTGATGCCCTGCGCGCAGTGTGCCAACGATTGACTGGAGCTTTTACTTTGGTGGCAGTCCAGGCTGATACGCCTGACTTGGTTGTGGCAGCAAGACGGAATTCACCACTTGTAGTTGGCCGCGGCAATGGTGAAAATTTCTTGGCTTCAGATGTGGCTGCATTCATCGCCCACACTCGCCAAGCAATTGAACTTGGCCAGGATCAGATTGTCGAAATTACCCCAACAAGCATCGTAGTTACTGATTTCTTTGGTCAGCCAGTTGATGTAACTGAATATGAAGTTACTTGGGATGCATCAGCAGCTGAGAAAAATGGCTATGACTTATTCATGCTCAAGGAAATCGCGGAACAACCAAAAGCTGTTGCCGACACGCTCATTGGCCGCATAGATACTGATGGCAAAGTGAAATTAGACGGCTTAAATCTGTCCGATGAATATTTGCAAGGTATCGACAAAATCATTATTACTGCTTGTGGCACTGCGTATAACTCAGGATTGATTGCTAAGTATGCAATTGAGCATTGGACTCGCGTACCTTGTGAAGTCGAATTAGCCAGTGAGTTTCGTTACCGGGATCCAATCTTGGATGCAAGCACATTAGTAATCGCCATCTCGCAATCGGGTGAGACTATGGACACTTTGATGGCCATGCGTTACGCCCGTGAACAAGGTGCGAAAGTTCTAGCAATTTGTAACAGCAACGGTTCTACTATTCCGCGCGAAAGCGATTCAGTAATTTACACAATCGCTGGCCCAGAAGTTGCTGTCGCATCAACTAAGGCATTTTTAACCCAGATTGTTGCCTGCTACCTGTTTGCGATGTACTTGGCTCAGGTGCGCGGAACTGCGTATGGGCAACCGAACGAACAAATTGCGCTCGAGCTTGGCCGAATGTCAGCCAAAGTTGATTTAGTTCTTGATACTTCTGAAGGCGTGCGAGCTATTGCTAAAGAGTTCGTGAACTCGCCAAGTGTCTTATTTATTGGGCGAAGCGTTGGTTTCCCAGTGGCACTCGAAGGTGCACTGAAACTTAAAGAGTTGGCCTATATGCATGCTGAGGGTTTTGCTGCTGGCGAACTCAAGCATGGTCCGATCGCGTTGCTCGAAGATGGCGTTCCAGTGTTCGTAATTGTTCCACCGCTTGGTGATGAATTGCACGACAAGATTGTTTCTAATATTCAAGAAGTTCGTGCTCGTGGTGCGCGCACAATCGTGTTAGCCGAAGAGGGAGACGAGTCAATCAATGAATTCGCTCATCACATTATTCGGTTACCTAAATGCCCAGCACTACTTCAGCCGTTAGTCTCTGTCGTTCCACTGCAGGTATTTGCTTGTGAGATGGCTACCGTTAAAGGCTTTGATGTTGATCAGCCAAGGAACTTGGCCAAGAGCGTTACGGTTGAGTAGCAGGCGGTAGTGGCGCTTTAATGCGACCAATACCGCCGAAGTTATTGTTGTGCCACGGTGTGCTAATCGGACTAATTACTACACCCTTACTTGGATTAGCGGCTTCAACAATTAGGCCAAAACCAATGTAAATTGCAACATGTTGTGCACCACTTTGTCCGTAGAAAATTAAATCGCCCGGCAGAGCGTCGGTCATTTCAATGTGAATCGTGGCAGAAAATTGTTGACCACTAGTGCGTGGGACTGAGATTCCAGCCGCTGCCCAAGCTCGTTGCACTAAACCGGAGCAGTCAAAACTATTCGGCCCGGTTCCGCCATGAACATAAGGTTTTCCAACTTGAAGCAATGCGTAGGCGATGGCTTTGTCAACAGATGTGCTCCGAGGCGGGGGATCGACCGTAATCTTTGGCAAAATGATTCGCTTGGGCGTGGCTTTTGGTTTCGGGCTTGGAGAGGCGGAAGCGGATTTGGTCGGACTCGTGCTTGCCTTAGGAGTGGCACTAGCCCGACTGGTAATCGATGGTTTTGCCGTTGTACTCGGTTTCGCCGAGACTGTGGGTTTTGCCGTTGTACTGGGTTTTGCCGACACTGAGGGTTTTGGCGTGGGGCTACCTGCGGCGCCAGCAGGATTTGGGTCGATCACAGAAATCAGCAAGCCCAGCGCAAGGCATGCGCCTTTGAGCGTGTGATTCATGATGGACTACTTTCAGTTGGGGAAGGCAAATGCCAGTAGACCTCTCCACTTTATCCAAGGAAATCTGCCTAGTTATTGGCATTTTGAATGTGTCGGGGCACTTATTTGCCCCAAATTGGAAAAACCCCGTAAACAGGGCAAAGTTAAGTTATGGCAATTGTGGGCATCGGAGTAGATGTGGTGGATTTGGCTCGTTTTGAGCAAGTTCTAAGCCGTACTCCAGGCATTGTCGATCGGATGTTCACCAAAGCTGAGCAGACCAGCGCACAAGGCCACCAACTGCCACTTATGTCGCTAGCAGGACGATTCGCAGTTAAAGAGGCAGTAGCTAAAGCGGTCGGGGCTCCGGCTGGCATGGAATTTCATGATTGCGAAGTTAGCAACGGCGGAGCGCCAAAACTAACAATCGTGGGCACAGTAAAAGCAGTTGCTGATGAACTTGGTGTAACCAATTGGCATGTATCGCTAAGTCATGATGGTCCAGTTGCTATCGCATACGTAATTGCCGAAAGCCGTCCGTAAACAACTTAGTTTCAATTAGTAAGCGAGAATAGAACAATGACAACACCACACGCTCGGGCTGTGATCGATTTAGGCGCATTGGCAAGCAATGTTGACTTCATTAACCAGCAAACCGGCGACGCTGCTGTGCTGGCTGTTGTGAAAGCTGATGCTTACGGACACGGATTAATTCCAAGCGCCAAAGCAGCAGTTGCTGGCGGTGCTTCTTGGTTAGGGACTGCACTTTTTCAAGAGGCATTGACTCTTCGTGCAGCGGGAATTGAAACTCGAATCTTAACTTGGCTTGGCACAGTTGATGATCAGTTTGCCGAATGTATTGCTGCTGATATTGATTTGGGCGTAAGTCACCGCGAAGCATTATTGGCTATTGTGCAGGAAGCGCGAAGGCTTGGTAAACGCGCACGAGTTCATTTAAAGATTGATACTGGGTTAAGTCGCAATGGCGTAACTTTAGACGACCTTGATCAGTTGGTAGCAATAGCAAACAGTGAATCTGATGCAGTTAATGTGGTTGGAGCGATGTCGCATTTTGCTTATGCAGATGAGCCGAAGCATCCGACGATTGCTGCGCAAATTGATGTTTTCAATCAGGCTCTCGCGCTTATTGAAGCAGCTGGAATTGATCTTGAAGTTAAGCATTTAGCTAATTCGGCAGCCACACTTACTTTGCCTGAAGTTCATTTCAATCTTGTGCGACCCGGCATCGCAATTTACGGCATTACACCCGGACTCGCTCTTGGAACGGCTGCTGAATTGGGCTTGAAGCCAGTAATGAGTTTGCATGCATCTGTTGCCTTAACCAAGACTGTCCCAGCGGGCAGTGGAATTTCTTACGGCCATACTTACCATACAAAATCACAAGCAAATCTTGCCCTGATTCCAGCTGGTTATTCTGACGGTGTTCCACGCAGCGCCAGCAACAAAGGCCCAGTGCTATTAGGCGGTAAGACTTATCAAATTGCTGGACGTGTGTGTATGGATCAGTTCGTTCTTGATGTTGGCGATGCCGAGGTAAGAATTGGCGACAATGCTGTTTTATTTGGCGATCCACAACGCGGCGAACCAAGTGTTGAAGATTGGGCAATCGCTGCAGACACAATTGGGTATGAGATTGTTACCAGAATTGGTCCTCGGGTTGATCGCCACTACATAAATATTCCGAGCTAGCTATGACTGAAGTAGTAGTCGTTGATGCAACACAGATGCGAAACTTGGGAGAGCAGGTTGCACGCCAGCTTATTGATGGCGACGTTGTTGTACTAACTGGACTGCTTGGTGCTGGAAAAACTACTTTTTCGCAAGGCGTTGGGACCGGTCTTGGAATTGAAGATCAAATTGCCAGTCCAACTTTTGTTGTAGCAAGAACTCACGAACCGGGGATATGCAATCTTGGGCTTATGCATGTTGATGCATATCGACTTCACAGTGCTGACGATTTGATTGACCTTGATATTGATTCAGATTCACCGCACATCACTCTTATCGAGTGGGGCGAAAGTTTTGTCCAGAAAGTAACGGACAGTTGGCTAACAGTCGCTATTGATCGAGGCAATCTTGGCGATGCGGATGCTCCTGAGGCTGGGGAGCGTCGCGTAACTTTGGTCACGCAAGGACCTAGATGGCAAGATCGCGTCCTCGAGGTGAAGTTATGATTTTGGCGATAGACACCTCAGTAGGCATTTCAGTTGCAGTGCATGACGGTACTGAAACAGTTAGTGAAATCTCAAGCAGTCAACATGGACTGCAAGGAGAACTTACCGCGCAGTACATGCAAAATGCATTACAAGCAGCTAATTGTTCAGCGCGAGAAGTGACTTGCGTTGTAGTTGGTGTTGGTCCAGGTCCGTTCACGGGTCTAAGAGTGGGGATAACGTCAGCCTTAACTTTTGCGCACGCATTGCAAATCCCAGTTCATGGAATCTGCTCTCTAGATGCAATTGGTTTTACCAGCCAGAACGAATGTATTGCAATTACTGATGCCCGACGCAAAGAACTCTATTGGGCTAAGTACCGAAACGGTCTGCGAGTAAGCGAGCCAGCGGTCAATACGCCGCAGGAAATATGTGCGCTTAATCCAAATGCCGAATTCATTGGGCCGGCCGCTACGCTGTATCCCGAATTTATTGTTGGAGAACCAGTTGAACTTCAGGCAGGCAACTTGGCAGACCTGTTTGCACGGGGATTAGCACGATTACTGCCAATCACGCCGATGTATCTGCGCAAACCAGATGCAGTGCCACCGACCGAACGCAAGCAGGTGATCTAGTGACGCTTGAACTTGTTGCTATGCAGGCAACTGATGTGCCAGAAGTAAAAGCTTTAGAGGATGTACTTTTCCCGGTCGATGCCTGGACGCACGAAATGTTCCACAATGAACTCGCTGAAGTTGGCATCTCTCGAGAAGTAATGGTGGCTCGTCTAGCCGGACAAATTGTTGGCTACGTATCATTCCGATTTGTCGGCGATGAAGGTGATGTAGTCACAATCGCTGTTGATGCATCAGTACAAAAACAAGGCGTTGGCACCTTAATGATGGATTGGCTGGAAACAACAGCAAAAGTTCGCGGTGTTACAAATCTTTTTCTTGAAGTTCGAAGTGACAACATTCCTGCAATTGCAATGTATCTTGCTCGAGACTTTGAACGCATTGATCTGCGCAGGAATTATTACGACACAGGGGTAGACGCCTATGTGATGCGCAAGAGGCTGAACCATGTCTGAACCATTAGTGCTTGGCATCGAAACTTCCTGTGATGAAACTGGTGTTGGTATTGTGCGTGGCACCACGCTACTTGCGGACGAAATCGCTTCGAGTGTTGAGCAGCATGCTCGTTTTGGCGGAGTAGTTCCTGAGGTAGCTAGTAGGGCACACCTTGAAGCAATGGTTCCTGCACTGGAACGTGCTTGCGCGACTGCTGGCATCAAACTCGATGATGTCGACGCCTTGGCTGTTACGGCTGGCCCAGGATTAGCTGGCGCTTTACTTGTTGGTGTTGCCGCAGCTAAGTCACTTGCAGTTGCATTAGGTAAACCAATTTATGGGGTTAATCATTTGGCGGCACATGTCTGTGTGGACCAACTTGAACATGGGCAACTCGACGAACCAAGTATTGCGCTTCTCGTTTCCGGCGGACATTCCTCGTTGTTGCTAGTCCCAGACATTACAAATGAAGTTGTGCAGTTGGGCCAAACAATTGACGATGCTGCCGGTGAGGCATTCGATAAAGTTGCTCGGGTTCTTGGTTTGCCATTTCCAGGTGGGCCATACATTGATCAAGCAGCTCAGGATGGAAACCCACTGGCCATTGATTTTCCGCGCGGTCTAACTAACCCTAAGGACTTAGAAAAGCATCGGTTTGATGTTTCGTTCTCTGGGTTAAAAACAGCGGTTGCGCGTTGGGTTGAGCGAGAACAAGCCACAGGAAACAAGGTGATTGTTAACGATGTGGCTGCTTCGTTCCAAGAAGCAGTTGTTGATGTCTTACTCCGCAAAGCTATTGATGCCTGCTTAAGCAATGATGTGAATACTTTAGTAATTGGTGGCGGGGTAGCCGCTAATAGCCGATTACGCACTGTAGCTTCGCAGCGTTGCGCCGAACATAAAATCAACTTGCGTATCCCTAGCCCAAAACTGTGCACTGATAATGGTGCGATGGTTGCGGCACTTGGTAGTGAGTTGGTGCGACGTGGACGTAACCCGTCGTCCTTAGATTTTCCAGCAAGTTCAGCAATGTCAATTAAATTGCCGGTAGCACACTAGTTATTGGCCAGTTAATCGGCGACAGATTAACGCTTTGTTTCCGGAGTCATCGCGATAAAGTGCCACAACTAATTCGGGAGCACTTCGCAGCAATTTTGGCGAAATTTGCTTTCGCATTTTTTCCACATCTATTTGTATGCCGCGGGTAGTTATCGTGATTGCACTTGCCGGAATTTCACGAATCGCTTGCGCAATGGATTTTGGTTCTGCCTTTGTCCGATCAAGGATTTGATAGACATCAGCCGACCGCGGCAGGTCTTTACCCATTTGTTCAATCAACTTGGCTTCATCACTGGTAATCCAGCCAATGTGTTGGTTAACTAGGCCACCGCCTACCGCATTGCTAATCGCTGCGATAGCGCCAGCTCGCGTTATTGCACTGTTGGGAACTAAAAGATACTCCCCGTCAGCTTTCAGCGCAGCTGTTCCAGAGTCTGCAAAAGTGGCTAACGCTCCGTCCTGCAGTAAAACCGCAGTTCGCAAGCCTGAACCATTGCTTTGGGTCATTGCCTCGACTAGATCACCTTGATCGCTAATCCAGGTCGTATCCCAGTCGCTTATATATTTGTCTTCAATGCCTGGAGCAACCTTGCAGAGCACCTGTTTGTGTACTGCAATTGAATTTATGAAACCCCATGAAGGTGACCAGTTTTCTGGATTGAAAATTCTTTGTGTCGAGCCGTCAATCTTTCTGGCCGATTCAGGATCGCGTCGCATCGGATCAACAAAGACCAAATCAAACCCAGAAATGTCGGCTGTAGTCGAATCTGCTGTTTCTACAGTGACAGTTGTCTCGCGCAAGTTGTATCGGGCAAGGTCCGCAACAAGCTGATCGCGCTCGATTGCATGCACACTCAAGCCAGCCTGTGCCATTGCTAAGGCATCGAATCCTAGGCCGCAGGTTAAATCTAAGACTTTGGCTGATTGGCCAAACTTTTCAATAATCATTTTGGCCCGCCACTTGGCAACGGCCGGTCTGGTGGCTTGGTTTATTCCATCTTCAGTAAGCAGAAAATCTGAAGTGTCCATGTCCCAGCGGATACTTAGTTTGTTGCGTAACACACTCTGGGTGATTGCTTGTGAAATCTCAGCTGGTGATGCTTCGGTAAATTCTTTGCGCATTTTTGAATTTGCTTCGAGCGGGTCTACAAACTTTTGTGCGAATTTAATTGCGGACTGACCGAGCTCGCTAGTTAACCAAGTAATTTCCACAGAGGACCTACTTGTGGCTACTTAGCCACTGCAAGCCAATTGCCTGCTCATCAGCGATTACTGCACTGAAATGTTCTCGAATGAAATTTTCTGCCATGCCGCCAAATAGGGGAATGCTAACTACAACTTCGGCATCAATATTTAATCGGCTCCCGTTTTCAGTATCTGAAAGAAGCAACGTCCCAGCTAGCCGAATTGGTTTGCCTTCGATCGATATTTTCAATTCGCCATGAAATACAGTCGCCTGATCAAGTTTCCAGCGCTGTTCTTCTTTAATCATTAAATCCGAACCAAGAAATTTTTGATAGGTATCCGGTATTTCATCAAGACTTCGCTCAACACAAATAATGGATTCAGACGGTAATTCAGAAACTTCAAAAGTGCCCTGTTCAGATTGCGCACATTTCATCTTTAAGTATGAAGAGTCGCTGAACATGGCAAAGACTGTCGCAGCCTTGGCTGGGAAGTCCACAGTTGCACTAAGTTTTGTTGCCACATAACCATCATGCCTGACCTATCGCTAGGCTAAACATGTGCCGTCACAAGTGTTAGCTGCCTCGTTAACCCCACAGGTTTCGCATTGGCTAGAGACTTATGGCGCAATTGGTTTTTATTTAGTTGTTTTTCTTCTAGTTTTCTCTGGTACAGGTCTGTTTATCGGGGCTTTCATTCCATTCATTACTGGCGACTCGCTGTTATTCGCTGCAGGATTGTTGGCTCACAGTAATCCAAAAATCAACATTTGGGTGCTGGCCGTAGGAGTTGGACTAGCCGCATTCATTGGCGATCAACTCGGTTTTGTCTTGGGACGTCACTATGGCCGCCCGTACCTCGATAAGCGAAAAGGCACCTGGATCCATGCTGCAATCGCCAAGAGTGAAAGCTTTTACGAAAATCTTGGCTGGTGGGCAGTTGTTGTCGCACGCTTCATTCCATGGGCTCGAGTCTTTGTTCCGGCAATAGCTGGCATCGCGCGAATGAACTATTACAAATTCCTAAGTGGAAATTTAGTTGGCGCTGTGACTTGGGGAGTCGGACTCACCTTAACTGGCTACTATTCAGCCACAATCCCGGCCGTTAATAAGGCCGCGTATGGAATTGCAACGTTCTTTATAGTCGGATCTATCGTCGCTGGATTGCGCACCTGGTGGCGTAATCGTCATGCTGGCTAACTCTGACATTTTCTAGAGTTATCCACAGTAAGAAAAATGCTAATGCGAACTTGTAACAAACCTGCCTAATTTTAGTGAGCCATAATTTCAACTTTGATTTCTTGGCGCTGGGGGAATTATGTCAGGTGTGCCAGGTGCTATTGATGAGTCTGGAGTGTCTTTTGTCGTAAGTGGGGGTAGGCAGAAATCTCAAGACCAGCAAAGCGCTAACGCTACTATTTCCCGTAACACTGAATCCTTAACCACAGCGCGGGCAACACCTGACATAGTTAAATTGGCCGATGGCAATTTGCATTACGGCGCAATACAAGAGTTTTTAGACGATCCAACCATTGAAGAGATTTGGATTAATAGCCCTAGTCGGATATTCATAGCCAAACAAGGTGTGCCGGAATTAACCACACTCATTTTGACTGAGCAGGAAGTTAAGACACTTGTTGAACGTATGTTGGCAGCAAGCGGTAGGAGAGTAGATCTCTCCCAGCCCTTTGTTGACGCCATGCTGGGCGATGGTTCGCGAATTCATGTCGCAATCCCAGACGTCACCCGTGAACATTGGTCGGTAAATATTCGAAAGTTCGTTGTTAAGTCTCATTCGCTAACAGATTTAGTCAAAACTGGGAGCATCACATCGGCGGCCGCGAACTTCTTGCAGACTTGTGTTGACTCTGGTTTAAACATAATCGTTAGTGGGGCCACAGGCGCCGGTAAAACCACGATGATGAATGCCCTGCTAAATAGTGCACGCTCAAGTGATCGCGTCATTACCTGCGAAGAAGTATTTGAATTGCAACTTATCAACCCAGATTGGGTTGCGATGCAAACTCGACAACCAAGCCTAGAAGGTACCGGCGAGGTTACCTTGCGGCGAATAATCAAAGAGGCTCTTCGAATGCGCCCTACGCGTCTCGTTGTTGGCGAAGTGCGCCAGGCGGAATGTTTGGATTTGTTAGTAGCGATGAACTCAGGCATGCCTAGTATGTGCTCCATCCATGCCAATGGGGCGCGTGAAGCGATTGCCAAACTTTGTTTATTGCCTATGTTGGCTGGAAGCAATGTGTCGGCTGAATTTGTTGTTCCCGCTGTCGCAGCAGCTGTTGATGTTGTTGTTCACATTGGGATGCTCGCTAGCGGTCAACGTGTGGTGCATGAGATTTCAACGGTAAGTGGCCGCATAGAAGGTAGCTCAATTGAATTGATGCCAGTTTTCATCCGCAAAGGTTCAATCTTGCAGGCCACTGGATTTGTCCCAGAAAAATTAGTCGGACTTGGTCAAGATGATCGAATCAAAGAAAAGTCGCGAGGACAAGAATCATGAATGTCTTAGCTTGCTTTATTGGCGCAATGGGAATCCTGTTAATAATGCAGGCAAAAAATGATCTACCTAGGTGGAAGCTACCAGCACTGCCTAAGCGCGTTTCAACCCAAGTTCATTGGCCAGAACTGGTAGATGATCTCGCTTCTGGGGTGAGAGCAGGATTATCATTACCGCAGGCAATGGCTGCGCTGGTTGAACAAGTTCCGGCTGAAATCAGGCCCGCTCTGGAACTTATGCTTTCCAACTATCGCTCATCTGGTGATTTCAATACATCGATGTTGGCATTCGCAAATACGGTAAACGACCCAGCAGCCGACCAGTTTGTGGCAGCTCTCGTTTTAGCAAGTGACTTGGGTGGCTCAGAGCTTGGAAGTTTGCTTCGAGTTTTGGCAGAAAGCTTACGGACTCAGTCCGCACTTTCTGGCGAGATAAAGGCTCGCCAAAGTTGGACAGTCAATGGAGCGAAGTTAGCTATCGCTGCGCCTTGGCTCACCGTTGGGGTTCTTAGTACTAGAGCTGATGCCCGCGCGAGCTATCTCTCAAGCGGCGGAATGCGCTTGCTCGAGATTTGTTTGCTGGTGTCTCTTGTTGCCTATTGGTTAATGAAACGAATTGGCCAGTTGCCTCGTGCTCCTAGAATCTTGGGGCCGTCATGACAGTTGTTCTACTCAGCCTGGCCTTAATGTTTTCTGCCAAATTAATTTTCGTCGGTTGGCACACTCATTCAAGTTCGCGAACACGAATGATCGAAAGATATGTCGGAGTCAGTACTAAATCCGTAGATAGAGAATTGATTTCTATTTATCAGCGAGCACACAAATTGTTGGCAGGGGATTTTCTAAATCCATGGGGAACTGATGATCGGGTAATGCAGACTCTGCGCTATTGCCAAGATAGAAGAACACTTATGCAATTTCGCCGTAGCCAAATTCTCTGCATGTTGAGTCTGCAGGCCGTCTTAATAGTTTGGTCAATTTTACGAAGTCTGGTTCACAGAAATATTTCTTTAGGAATGCTACTTGCACTTGTTGTCATTGCTGTACCAGTCAGTGGTTGGACTATTTATAACCTGCAACAGAACAAAGCAGAAAAGATTCAGCAGAATATCGATCAACAACTTGGTGGAATACTTGAGTTACTGGCATTTTCGGTTTCTGCTGGTGAACCTATTGTTCTTGCAATTGAACGTGTAGCAAATCTTTGCAGTGGCCCCCTGCCCAACCTGCTGTCCGAAATTCCCAAACGGTTGGCTGATGGCATAACCGTTAATGATGCTCTTGCTGCAATTACAAATGAAACTTCTAGTGTGGCTTTTGGCCGAAGTATGCGAGCCGTGCAAACCGCACTAGATAGAGGCACTCCGATTGCTGGAGTACTAAGAGCTGGGGCCGGCCAAGCACGTTCTATTAACCAGCAGCAACTACTTCAGCTAGCAGGGAAAAAGGAAGCAGCGATGATGATTCCAGTTGTTTTCTTTATTTTGCCAATGATCGTTTTCATCGCTCTTTATCCAGGACTTTCTGCATTGCAACTTACTTAACAACAAAACAAATAGGAGGAATAATGAAAAATCTGCAACCAAGGATTGGCGTTACTGTTACAGCAGTTTCCAATTTGATGCGCAGTAAAACGCGAACACTGATTCGCAGTGAGCGCGGTGATGTACCTGGCTGGGTACTCATCACTGTGATGACGGCGGGATTGGTTGTGGGGTTGTGGTCCATCGCAGGCCCGCAACTCAAGACGGTCTTATCTCATGCATTACGTTCGGTTACAGCGCCATAAATCTAACCTCGCAAGCGAAAAAGGTTCGCAAGTTGTTGGGTTCGCTCTAGTAGCCCCATTGCTTATCACGCTTGCATTGGTGGTGATGCAAATCGTTGGGATAGTAATTTGTAAAGTTTCGTTAACAACGGCGACAAAACAAGCAGCACATCTGGCGTCCTTAAAGGGGAGTAGTAGCAATCAAGTGCTACTTGCCGCGCAAAATTATTGGGCGCCAGATGGCTTTAGCTCATGTGGACACAGCACTTCAACAAAGCGAACTCAGTCTTCAGGGATCTCATTTGTAGTGGTACGAGTAGAACAATGTTTGGAAGTTCCATTTCTAAATCGACAAGTGAATCTAATTTCAACTGCTAGGGAATTGGATGAAGGAAAATTATGATTCGCGAAGATATTCGAGGCAATGTGACGATTGAGTTCATCGCGATTTCTGTCTTCTTACTTATTCCTATTTGCTACATTGCAATTTCGGCCTTAACTGTTGCCCAAGCCTTTCTAACCATCACTAGCGCGGCGCGAACTGGTGCGCGCGTATTTGTAACTCAAGAAAATGATGCGGTAGCAAGTCAGCGCTCAAAACAAATTGCTAGAGAGCAATTGCGGATAGGGCAACTTAAGTCTGAAGACTTTTCGATTAGCTTTACTTGCACCGAAAACCCGTGTCTCAAGCCGAATGGATATGTGACGGCAACAATCAAGGGAAATCAATGGATTGTTATGCCACTTCTAAAGCCAATCAAAGTGCCACTGACTGCGAGTCAGACGATTGAAGTGGATGCAATCAGATGAACGATTCCATAGTAGATAAGTCTGAGCGCGGCTCAGTGTTAACTTTTGGCATCGGGTTAGCAATTTTATTGTTGATGCTTGTAACGGCTTCGGTAAATCTTGCCTCGTTATGGACGACAAAGGTTACTTTAAGAGCAATCACAGATGGGGCAGCTTTATCTGGCGCACAAGGTGTTGACGTAACTGGTGTCTATGAATCTGGTACACAAAACTCAATGCGCCTTAGTCCCCACTCGGCTCGAATACGTATCGATAAATATCTAAATCAACCTTCGGTGCGTAAACGGGTTCATGGACTTAAGATTGTTTCGACTGCTGTAGTGGGTAATCAGGTAAAAGTTGTTTTGTCTTGTGAGCCACAATTGCCGTTCGACTATTTATTGCCAGCTAATATTTCCCGAATCCAGGCTGTAGCAGTAGCTAAACAATTTACCTACTAGTTTGGCAGCCGTTATAGAAAAAGGCGCTTTGGTATGGTGGACGAATGCCTGACTTGATCGATAGTCCACAGCAGCAAACGTCGAACAGTATTAGAAAAGATATCCAGGGTTTACGTACTGTTGCCGTAATTTTAGTGATTGTCTTTCACCTAGGATTGCCGGTTCCTGGTGGCTTCATTGGAGTGGATGTCTTCTTTGTAATTTCAGGTTACGTAATAACAGCAATGTTAGAACGAGAGTGGGTAGGAAGCGGCCGTATAAATGTTAGGCGCTTTTTTGTTAGGCGATTCTGGCGCTTGACCCCAGCATTAGCGACAGTTGTTGCTAGCACAATGATTCTCGGCGCTGCAACAGTTAGTGCGCTTGGGCCGCAACGACTGATGGCTGTAACTGGCATGGCAGCCATGTGTCTATCCGCCAATGCAGTGATAGCAAGATTTACCGGCGGATACTTCGATCTTGCTGCCGATACCAATCCACTTTTGAACACTTGGTCGCTCTCTGTCGAGGAACAATTTTATATCGGGTTTTTATTGGTATTGATTATCGGCTGGTCCCTCGGAAAATTCTTAAAATTTCCGATTGTCACTATTCGAGTGCTTGTTGCAGGCACGTTCTTAATCTCTTTGGCGATAGCTATGTTGGCTCAGCCAGGGCATGTCCTAGATAACCCAAACTGGTTACTTCATTTTTATAGTCCAATAAACAGGGCATGGGAGTTTGCAGCTGGATCGCTCTTGGCACTCTTTGGCAGTCAAATAGAAAATTTGCCAAGGAAATATCGGAATTGGTGCGGAACACTCGGGTTTGTTTTGATCATGTATTCCGCGTTCAGTATTTCTGAATCCAGAGCCTGGCCTAGTTTTGAAACTGTTCTGCCAGTATTGGGAACAGTTTTATTAATATTGAGTTCGCCAGCGTCTCGTTCAAGAGTGTCTAATGTGCTTGCCAGTAGGTGGGCGGTGTATTTAGGCGATAGGTCCTACTCGCTTTACCTTTGGCATTGGCCAGTAATTGTGATGTTGGGCTACTTTGCTATTCCTAACTTTGTCCGAGTGGCACTTGTTTTATTTATTTCTCTAGTGCTTACGGTTGCTACATATCGTTGGATAGAAACACCATTTCGCCACCAACGTCCCAATAAAAAGATTTTGGCTGGCGTTTTAGCTTTTGGAATATTTGCCACCCCTATGATTTGCGCTTTTGCGGTGTACGAAGCAAACAAGAATTACTTCTGGAATGACAACGTTCGATCTCAAGCGATCGCATTAGCCGATATTCATGTGGCAGATAAAAATGAATGTGACACAAAAGTATCAAATCTACATAAGTCATATGCAAAGTGCTCTTGGAACCTTGATAGCCCTGGCGAGCCAATATATTTGGTGGGCGACTCCAATGCCGCCCATTTCAGTGATGGATTAATAGAGGCAGCTAAACGAACTGGACACCCATTGGTAACTGCCATTGGAGCTGGTTGCCCGATTTTATTTGTGCCATATGTTCAACCAAGCCGAGGTACCTCTGCTAATCGCAAATATTCCAAATGTTCAAGATTTTCTCAAGAGACTTTCGCTTGGCTAAAGACTCAGCCTCGAGGTTTAGTTTTGGTCTCGAACACAGACTTTTATGTGAATATCCCCAAATTTCGAGTGGTTGCCAGCAATACATCGGAGGGTGATTCTGGAAACCAGTATTTTGATTTACTGGCTAAATCATTATCCGCATTAAACAATGAAGGATTCAAGGCCGCACTAATTTCTGGGCCAATTCATTTTGACCCGCGCATGCAAAACTTTCCGACCCAATACATGTGGGAACCATCACGTTGCACGCTTGTATCCGAAATATTTAAAAAATGCTCCGTTTCAATGCCGGTCGATGCCGTGCAAAAATATCAAGGTGAGTATTGGCAATCCATTAAGAATGCCGCAAGTTCTTCAGGCACATCGCTCATAGACTTGGGTCTGGTTTTCTGCAGTAAAACAACTTGCCCTACCCAAACTAAAGATCTGCAGATATATCGAGATGGTGGACACATCACCGTTAAGGCTGACATGACGCTGGTGCCGAGATTCATGCGCGAGATAAACAAAATCTTCGAATCAAAGTAGCGCTGGTGTCAGGCAGGGCAATACATCGGTAACCTTGAACATTATGAGTACTGGTGATTTTGCTGCTGACTTAGCCGCATTAAATGTGACTCTTGGCAGTATTGAACAAGTGCTGGACCTACCGGGATTACAGGCTTCGGTCATTGAGTTAGAAGCCGAAGCTTCGGTACCTAACCTTTGGGATGATCAAGCAAAAGCTCAGCAAATCACGAGCAAGCTTTCGC
Organism: Actinomycetota bacterium; assembly: GCA_947373075.1. GTDB lineage: Bacteria > Actinomycetota > Actinomycetes > S36-B12 > UBA5976 > UBA5976. Next base: position 23,753 of record CANBWF010000003.1, read on the forward strand.
AAACTCAGTCCGAGATTGCCAGACTTAAAGGCCTTCGAAGCCGACTTGATGATTTAGAAGTGCTTCATCAATTGGGCGAAGCAGAGAATGATTCTGACATTATCGCTGAAACTAACTCTGAATTAATTGCGCTAGAAAAATCGATTGGTGAACTTGAAGTTCGCACATTGTTATCTGGCGAATATGACCATCGAGAAGCGTTGATGTCAATCCGTTCAGCAGCTGGTGGTGATGAAGCCGCGGACTGGGCAGAAATGCTACTTCGTATGTACCTGCGTTATTGTGAGCGCCATAACTGGCCAACTGAAATTTATGAAACTTCTTACGGCGAATTAGCTGGAATAAAGTCTGTGACTTTTGCAATAAAGGCTCCGTATGCATATGGAACGCTTGCAGTAGAGCAGGGCACTCATCGCCTTGTGCGAATCTCGCCGTTTGATAGTCAAAGTCGCCGCCACACCTCGTTTGCTGAAGTGGATGTAATTCCAGTTGTTGAGCAAACAGATTCGATTGAGATCCCCGAAGATGAATTGCGAATTGATGTGTTTCGCGCGTCTGGTCCCGGCGGACAAGGCGTTAACACCACTGACTCTGCTGTGCGCATTACGCACATTCCAACTGGGATTGTGGTTTCTTGCCAAAATGAACGCTCACAGTTACAGAACCGGGCTACAGCTATGGCTGTTTTGCAAGCAAAGCTATTAGAAAAAAAGCGGCAAGCAGAACAAGCGAAGATAAACGCGCTTAAAGGCGACACCGCAGGCTCATGGGGAAATCAGATGCGCAGTTATGTATTGCATCCGTACCAGATGGTAAAAGACTTACGCACCGATGTTGAAACGGGAAATACCTCTGCAGTCCTAGACGGTGAAATTGACTCATTTATTGAAGCCGGAATTCGCTGGCGCCGTGGGCAAGTAAACGTTTAGCGGATTTTTATTTGCAATATTTTGCAAGCCCGGGGGCTAGCCCTCAATGTACTGATTAGGCCATGCGATCTTCGTATTTCATTTGCTAGTTTACAAATGACCGAAAGTCAGGTGAGTTAGTAAACGTGTTTGAAAATATAGATTTAACAATTTCGAGTTCCCTGTTTTTTGCGGGCCTCTGGACAATCGGTCCACTCGCGGTATGGATTCTTTTTGTTCAAGTGATTAATTTTTCTACTTCTCGTAAATCGTCTAAGCAGAGCAGGTAGCCGTAATACTGAGCAAATTGGGATATCTGGATTTGCATAGAAGTCAGGAAATCCCGATTTATTTCTAAGTTTTGTAAAGTCGGCGAGCCTGAGCCAAGAAAAAGCCCAAATCTCAATAGGGTTAAAGAGTTATCGTTTTTGCCCTAAATGTTGGAGAACGCTCTTGAATTCCCCTGCGCCCATGATCAGTTTCGACCATGTGTCTAAGAAATATAAGCATGGCAATCGACCTGCCTTGGATGATGTAAGTTTCAAAATTGACCCAGGTGAGTTTGTCTTTTTAGTTGGCTTATCTGGATCAGGAAAATCTTCGTTACTGCGCCTTCTACTTAGAGAAGAGTTCCCAAGTTCAGGCGTAGTCATGCTCGATGGCGTTAATGTCGGCAAACTGCGCAACCGAAAGTTGCCAGCCTTCCGCCGCAAATTAGGCATCGTTTTCCAAGACTTCAGGTTGCTGCCCACGAAATCCGTTTTCGATAACATCGCTTTCGGCATGCAGGTTGTTGGTAAGTCACGTAAAGAAATAAAAGTCCGTGTGCCAGAGGTAATTAATTTGGTGGGACTTGAAGGCAAAGAAGCCCGTTTGCCTAATCAGCTTTCAGGTGGCGAACAGCAGAGAGTTGCGATTGCACGAGCAATCGTCAATGGGCCTAAATTGTTACTTGCTGATGAACCTACTGGCAATCTTGATCCATCTACCAGTGTTGGGATCATGAAAATTCTAGATCGCATCAATCGCACCGGAACCACTGTCTTGATGGCGACCCACGATGTAGCAATTGTTGATCAGATGCGTAAACGAATTATCCAAATGGAAACTGGCCACATAGTTCGAGATCAAGAACGCGGTATTTACGGACATACGGGGCATTAATGAGAGTTTCATTTATCGCACGCGAATTACGCACTGGGTTGCGTCGTAACTTCACTATGACATTAGCTCTAGTTATTTCAGTGGCGGTTTCATTGGCATTATTTGGTTCTGCCTTACTCATGAAATCGCAGGTTGAACGAATGAAGGGCTATTGGTACGACAAAGTCCAAGTTTCTATTTACTTATGTGGTGAAAACTCAACTGCCTTGACTTGCACTGGAAAAGTGAGCCCAAGACAGCGCACTGATATAAAGGCAACACTTGATGGACTTCGTCCTACAGTTCAGTCTGTCTACTACGAATCATCAGCACAGGCGTTCGCACGGTTTAAAGTTCAGTTCAAAGGTTCGCCCATTGTTTCAAGTGTGAGCGAAGGTGCATTGCCAGAGTCGTACCGGGTCAAGCTTGATGATCCGGCAAACTTTGAAGTCATTTCGGCGGCTCTTGCTGCCAAACCTGGAGTTGAGTCGATTGTTGATCAACGCAAATTGCTGCAGAAGTTTTTCCAAATTTTGAAGGGGCTGCAAAGTTTCGCATTAAGTGTGGCTATCGCGATGCTGCTCGTGACTGTATTACTGGTGATGAACACAGTGCGTATTGCCGCATTTGCCCGACGCCGGGAAACCACGATTATGCGCTCGGTAGGCGCGAGTAACATGTCGATCAGGTTACCTTTCATTGTTGAAGCGATCTTTGCAGCAACGATGGGCGCCGCTTTGGCTAGCGGCATGTTATTGGCAGTGAAACGCTACGTAATTGACCAGCGGCTTGCCCCAAATATCTCTTACATCCCATTTGTCACTTGGCAAGAAGTGCTGGCAATCTTGCCTTGGCTTTTTGGCGCGGGAGTCGGGATTACGGTGCTGGCTTCATCCTTCACATTACGTAGGTATTTGCGCGGTTAATGTGAAGCGGTCACGGCCAATGGGATTCACCTATTTCCGCGATTTCTGGGCAATATTAGCCCGACACGGGCAAAATCACAGCAGTAACACAGGCCTCATCAGTTACGCTGAAGAAATTGCTTCCCCAGTGATAGGAGTTCGTCATGCGCGCAATTTTGCAGCGTAGTAGTCGTGGTTTACTCCTAGCTTCACTGATTTTTGCGTCCATTGCTGCGCCATCGATTGCCGACAATATCAATCAGCAGGTGGCTAATGCTGAAGATGATTTAACGCAGGCCACTCAGGAAGTTCTAGACGCCCAAACATCGCTTGCCAATGCCAGAGAAAAGCTTCCAGCTGCACGAACTGCATTTTATTGGGCAAACAAAGAAGAATTAGATGCTCGTGCATCATATAACACTGCGGCTGCAAATTTGGCGGATGCAAAAACTCAACTTAAAGAAGCAAATGATGCAGTAGTTGCAATTCAGGCCAGGATTGCTGATCTACAGACAAAGGTTGATTTGTTTGCCCGCTCTATTTACCAGCAAGGCGAGGCATCGCAATGGGAGATTGTGCTGCAGGCTGAGTCACCAACAGATTTGTCATCACGGCTTGAGGCAATCAAGTCAGTATCTCAGGCCAGCGCACATAGTTTGGCCAACCTAAATTCAGCAAAAGCAGATCTAAAAGTGCAGGTTGCAGTAGCCAAAGGTCTGACTGACAAAATGCAAGGCCTTGCGGACGCCGCTTCACAAGCGCTAGTTGAAGCGCAAACTGCAGCTGACCGCGCAGCGGGAGCAAAAGCATCGGTTGATGCATTAGTGGCTCAAGAGATCAGTGCGTTAAATGTTGCTAAGCAATTTAAAAAAGAAACGAAACATCGTTACGATGTGTTGCGCGCAGAACAAGTCAGAATTCAAAATCTTTCGAACAATGGTTCACACGGAAGCGGCGATCCACAAGCGACTGGGGCATTGGATTGGCCATTACCGGGCTTTGCCGCTGGTGGTGGAGTTGGTCCTAGAACTAACCCTTACACCGGACAACAGGGCTGCCACACCGGCCAAGATATTGCGGCTCCGAGTGGAACGCCAATTCACGCCGCCGCATCAGGCATTGTTTGGTATGCAGGCTGGAGCATTGCCTACGGCAATGTGACCTTGATTGATCATGGCGATGGGTTGATGACGATGTATGCCCACCAGTCACGCTTTGCACTGCATAAGGGTGATGGCGTTGTTGCTGGCGATGTAATTGGGTATGTGGGTTCAACTGGTTATTCAACTGGTCCACACCTTCACTTTGAAGTACACATCAATGGAACAAACTATGATCCGATGGGTTGGTTTGGTCGCAGTAAATCCGTTGTTTCATGCGCACCTACCCGAGGCATCTAGTAATGCCTAAAGAACAGGGCCGTAAGTTAATTGCCCAAAATCGCAAGGCACGTCACGACTTTTCAATTGAGGAAACCTTTGAAGCCGGCATGGTGCTTACTGGAACTGAAGTTAAATCTTTACGAGCTGGTCGAGCAAGTTTGGTAGATGGTTTTGCTTTCATCGATGGCGGGGAAGCGTGGTTAAGAAATGTACACATCCCTGAATACAACGAAGGCTCATGGACAAATCATGAACCGAAGCGGGCTAGAAAGCTTTTGCTTAACCGCGCAGAGATCAACAAAATTGCTGGCAAGCTGAAGGAAAGCGGTCTAACCCTAATCCCATTGAGCATGTACTTCCTTGATGGCAAAGCCAAAATCGAGCTTGGCCTGGCCCGTGGACGCAAGAATTATGACAAGCGCCAGGCGATTGCCGAAAAGGACGCCAAACGTGAGGCATCTCGAGCCACGGGTCGACAAAATAAGGGTATGTCCGACTAATTCCCCTCTATTTGTAAGCGTTTTCAGCATTTACCTTGCAAGCGGTTACAAACGTGAAAAATAACCAAAAAATGATGTTTTGATGTCGAGATACTTGGGGATACTAACCCTCATGACCGACCATGCCTGCCCAAGAGTGCCTGAAGAGGACTTTGTAGAGGTGCTTGCATCCTGGGAGTTTCCACCCCAGGCTATTTCCGTTACCACTGCTCGGGTTGAAGCAGTTGCCCTTTTGGCTGAACTAGAAATTGACCATACGTACGAAGCCGAAATAATTATTGACGAATTGGCGGCTAATGCAGTTGTACATGCTCGAACTGATTTTGAATTAACAATTGAGCGTTGGCAAAACGGTTTACGAATTATTGTTCGTGACCTGTCAAAGCTCAAACCGTACATCCAGTACCCCGATGCACTTGCTGAAAGTGGTCGGGGCCTTTTTATGCTTGACGATGTTGCGGACGATTGGGGTTATCACCCCACGGATGATGGCAAATGCGTTTGGGCCAATGTTTTTGTTAATTTCTAGGACTTTTCGTCGGTTTATGTCGAATTAGGTAATCTATGGAATACTTCCGAGAATCAGTCGGTTGGAAGTGTCGCAAGTGTGATTTACACTTAGAACATCTTGTTGGAAATTTGCCCAATGAAATATTTAAAACTAAATAGGGGATTAATCCCTCCACAATCTGGGGGTGAACGGTTTCGACTTTGGTAGTTGAAACGGGAGAAGCGAGCCGAGAATGTTGGTCATCTCGTAAACGATCCAGCAAAAACAATAAGTGCCAAATCTAATAGCACTGACTTCGCCCTCGCTGCCTAATCGCTAGCGAGCCCGAGTCCGTCAGCCTAGGGGCGTCTCCGCTCTAGTCACTGGCGTTATTTAGGGGACTTACCAATGGGTCGGGTTACGCGACCTTGCGGAAAATTAAACAGTAACTGTGCTTGTCGACATCTTGTTTGCGTGAGTGTCGGAGCAGAGAAAAGCGACAGCAAACTGCGCTCGGAGAAGTACCAGATCTTCACCTAAGGACCCGGGTTCGATTCCCGGCACCTCCACAACGCCCGAGTCAAAAAACTCGAGCCAGATGCACGAAGTGCATCGAAATACAAAAGCGGCTACGCGACATGCTTGCATGTAAGCGGAAGCCGTTTTTGTATTTCAGGAGAAATCTTTGATTTCTCTGGTTCGAGGTTTATTGCGAGGGCTAGGCAGAGGTTGTAGCGAACGCAGTTCGCGAACACCTCCACGATAGTCAATGAAGGTCGGCTGTTTAGGCAGAGGTTGTAGCCCGCGAAGCGGGCGAACACCTACACCTACTTGCGCGTACAGGTTCTTGAGGTTGTAGCCCGCAAAGCGGGCGAACACCTCCACAATTTCCGACGCAAACTCACATGAAGCTCTATTGCGTTGCCTTTATATAGCGATACGCTGGTCAATATCACTATTGATGTCAGAAAGTGAGACTCGAACCCATGAGCGAATCCAACCCAATGCCGCCACCAATTGACTACGGTTCAGGTCCAGAGTTCATTCCAATCGGCAATCAAGCCGACGCACCAAAGCAGGTCGGCTTCGTAGAAGCCGTGTCAAGGGCATTTCGCCAGTATGCAAAGTTCTCTGGGCGGGCAAGTCGTAGCGAATATTGGTGGTTCTCACTTTTCCTTTTCCTGACCCAATTAGGTTTTGGTTTGCTGGTAGGAGTCGCACAGAGCAAGGCAGAGGCTTTGGCACAAATGGCTGGAGTTGTATTGGCAGTTTTTCCGATTGTGGTTCTAATTCCCGCTCTTGCGTTGACTTCACGTCGCATCCATGACACTGGTCGATCGGCCAAGCTTTACTTCGGGCTAATAATCGGGTTGATGGTGTTGTCGCCTGTCCTCTATGTTCTATTTTTTATTGCGGTTTTGATGGCCTCTGGCGGTGGGTCGCAGGGAGTGCTCTTTATTGCCTTAGCTATTGTCGGTTCTTTATTTGTTTATCAGTTAGTGATCACGCTCAGTCCGGGCACTCCCGGCGCTAACACATATGGCCCCGGACTGGAGTCAATTCCTTCGGATCTCAATTGAGATAGCCGATAACAGTAGTTTTTCTGTCAGTGAATTTCTTGCTCTATTTATCCAGTCCCCGCTAACTTAACCAAGTTCTGACAATTTGCTACCTGTGCAGAGGGAATCTTCTGACACGATGGAGTCATGACTCAATCCACAGCTCGTAAATTTTTTAGTCAAGCAACCAAGGATCGCCCAATTGGTGTCGTACTTGCGCCTCTGCGGGTTTTCCTTGGGATTACTTTTATTTATGCTGGGTTACTTAAGTTGAGTAGCGCTGATTTCTTGAGCCAAACAGCACCAAGTGGGGTGCTAAAACAGATGCAGAATGCAGCGGTTGGTAGCCCAATCTCATTTGTTGTTCAGCACGCGGTCGAGCACTATAAGTTGGCTGGTCTCTCGATTGCTTTTGGTGAGTTGTTTGTCGGTATTGGCATTCTTTTTGGTATTTGGACTCGCTTGGCTGCGCTTTTCGCATTCATCTTGTCGGCCTCATTTTGGCTAACTGTTAGCTGGAGTACCTCGCCCTACTTTTTCGGTCCTGACATTGTGTTCATGGCAGCGGTTACTCCTCTGATAATTGCTGGCGATGGCGGCTACCTATCGGTGGGTGCTCGAATTCGCAGACTTGTTGAACAGCAACTCAAAGCTCCCGGGGGCGCACCGAACAATCAGCCGTTGCAGCAGGAAATTGATCGTAGAACTTTGGTGCGCACAGGC
>CANBWF010000004.1 GCA_947373075.1 Actinomycetota bacterium
TGCTTAGGAGTTTTACTTCCACGGCAGAAAACTAATTCTATGACAGCCCAGGCCTAACGGCTAAATCGTATTGTTGTTATACGTCAGTTGCGAATGGCCGACCCATAATGTGCTCAGAAATCGCGCGAGCTGCAAGGGTATCTGGACCAGGCTCTGGCACCAAAATTGCCTGCCGGTAGTACTTGAGTTCATTGATGGAATCTCGAGTATCGCCAAGGGCGCGATGGTTGCCCGTCTTAAGCGGACTTGCAAAGTAGGTTCGCGAATACCACCGACGCGCAAGTTCTTTAATGCTAGAGACATCAATGATGCGGTAGTGCAGGTAAGAATCGACCCTTGGCATGTCACGGCGCAAGAAAATTCGATCTACATAAACACTTGATCCGGCCAGGGGAGCCTTGAATGAATCAGGCACATGTGAAGTGATGTAATCGAAAAGCTGTTGCTCGGCTTCCTCAAGCGTGACGCCATGCTGAATGTCATAAATCAAGCCTGATGCAGTGTGCATGTTGGTCACCACTGGATCCATGGTTTCAAGTTTTTCTTGCGGGACTTTGATTACGGCTTCGAAACCTTCATCTAGTTCATTCAAATTGCTATCAGTGACTATGCAGGCAACTTCAACAAGTAAGTCATTCACAAAATCGAGGCCTGTCATTTCACAGTCGATCCAGACAATGCGGTCGGTTTTTGAATCACTCACGCCCTAAGCCTAACGAGTTGCGAATGTTCGGATTTGGTAAGGGATGGGTTGAGGGCTCACTTGAGTGCCAAGGAGTTGTAGAAAGACACTAAATTGAAGTTCATGACAACAAATACTGTAAATGTTCGTGGCTCGCTACTTACTGACCTGCACATCAAAGTACCTGCGGTTACCCTCTTCTTCTGGATCATCAAAGTTCTGGCCACAACTGTCGGTGAGACATTTGCGGACTATCTAAATGACAATCTTGGCCTTGGCCTAACAGTTACTTCGTTTCTGATGGCTGGGTATCTGGTAGTTGCATTGATTGCGCAGTTTCAATCGCCTCGCTATGTCGCCGGAATATATTGGCTAGTCGTCATCTTGGTAAGTGTTGTAGGTACTTTAATTACCGATAATTTGACGGACAATTTTCATGTTTCATTAGAAGTAACTTCAGTGGTATTTGCTGTGTGCTTAGCTATTTGCTTTCTCGTTTGGTACCGATTTGAAGGCACCCTTTCAATTCACAGTATTAGAACCCGTCGTCGTGAAGTCTTTTACTGGCTCGTCATTCTCTTTACTTTCGCGCTAGGCACAGCTGTCGGAGATTTGGTTACCGAAAAATTTGCTCTTGGGTATCGCAATGGTTTATTCCTATTTGGTGGATTGATTGCGCTACTTGGCGTGGCGTATCGTTTTAAGTTAAATGCTATTTTCACTTTTTGGGCGGTTTACATTTTGACTCGACCATTGGGAGCTTCATTAGGCGACTTATTGACCCAACCAACGAGCCCTGAACCTGGTGGCTTCCCAGGACTTGGTTATTCAAAGTATTTAGTCAATGGAGTTTTCTTAACTCTGATTGTTGGCCTTGTAATTTACTTATCGATTTCCAAAGTTGACAAGATTACGCCGGATAAATTCAATGACGTTGAAGTTTGATCTAACGAGCTAATTTCTCATTCAGAGAGTTGACTCACTGATTAGTGAGTCGGGCTTCCAGGTCCAGGACTCGCTTGCGCAGTGCAGCTAATTCATCTTCTTGAACTAGGCCTAAGCGTCCAACAACTTTGTCTACTTCTTCGGCTACCGATCCAGAGTCAGATTCTGAAGATTCATGATTTCGGGCGAAGTTTGCGGGCCTTGGCAATGTATCCACTAAATCAAGCACTGCTGAGATAGCAGTAGCGCTCAAAGTGACTACGGCTGCCGTTACTGCATCTGTGTCGACCATTGGCGCATCTTCGTCATTGCGCTGTTCTTTAACGCGATCATTAATGGAATCCAGGGTGTCAGCTGCTTGGCGCAACATTGATGCAAAATCCAACATAAGTTCAGCGTAATGTGATGTGACATATCACGCACTCGCTGGAGATGCGGTGTGATGAGTCTCACGCGACAATAAAAATATGCCCGATATGCCCACTTATGCAATTGCCCGGACCGCCAAATTGGCTTCGGTGCCAGTTACACATGCGGGGCGTCGCGCAGTGATAGCAGGAACACGCATTGGTGGCGGGGATTCGCAAGCTGCTCTTATTCGTGCGCAACGTCGCACTGCTGAACAACTTTTTACAGTTCTTGGAACGTTAAAAGGCGGAGCGATGAAATTCGGCCAAGTTCTAAGTGTTTTAGAAGCGGCCCTACCTGAAGAGTTAGTTGCCCCTTACCGGGAGTCGCTAACGAAATTGCAAGATAGCGCTCCACCGATGTCGGCCAAGAGCGTGAATCAGCAAATGGTTAAAAGCTTGGGTACCGAATGGCGTGGCAAATTTCAGGAGTTTTCTGATGTTCCATCCGCTGCTGCATCTATCGGTCAAGTGCATCGAGCTATTTGGCACGATGGAAGAGAAGTAGCGGTAAAGATTCAGTATCCAGGTGCTGCAAAAGCCGTGATGTCTGATTTAAATCAGGTTGCTCGCATGGGTAACATTTTTGCGTTTGCATTTCCAGGCATTGATCTAAAAGCATTATTGGCCGAGTTGAAACTGCGGGTCGCAGAGGAACTTGATTACCTTCATGAATCAAAAGTTCAACGTAAGTTCGCTGTAGCTTTTGATGGGCACAAAGACTTTTTTGTTCCGCATGTACTTTCTGCTGCTAAAGAAGTGGTAATCACTGAATGGGTTGAAGGTAAGTCGCTGGCTCGAATAATTGAGTCGGGAACTCAGGACGAGCGAAACCTTTACGGCAGGCTTTACCTTCGCTTCTTGCTTTCTGGTCCTCGAATTGCAGGTTTGATGCATGCTGATCCACATCCTGGAAATTTCCGAGTTATGCCAGATGGTCGCTTAGCCGTATTCGATTTTGGTGCATCGGCTGAATTACCTGATGGGCTTCCACTAGCCATGGGCACCTTATTGCGGGTATCAATGAATAACGACAGTGCCGGAATCGAGGCAGGTTTGCGGGCTGAGGGTTTCATTCGCCCTGGCATTTCTATTGACCCCGAGGCACTTCGTGATTACTTGTCACCATTTACCGAGCCAGCACAAGTTAGCGTTTTTAAGCACACCCGTGAGTGGTTGCGGGAACAATTTGCCCGCACCAGCGATCCGCGAAACCCCGACTGGGCGATTGGTTTGAAAATAAATTTGCCCCCGAATTACCTGCTAATTCATCGAGTTTGGCTCGGCAGTATCGGTGTTCTGTGCCAATTAGAGGCGGAATTCTCAGTAATAGATGAGTTCAAGGAATGGGTTCCTGGCTTTCAAGACGAGAACGCTGTTTCTTGACCATTCCTTAACACTTAGCAGTACGTCTCTTGGATCTGGATTTGCGATGCTTGGTTTATCACCAAAGGGGAGCATCATGAAACGAAATCAATTTTTCGCACTTGGCACGCTTGCAGGTATCGCTGGAACTACATTCCTAACTGCTGGAGCGTCGACGGCTGGAAACATGGGCGCGTTAAGTGCGAGTGGTCAAAAACCAACGCAGGTTGGTGGTCAGCAATTAGTAACCCCAGTTAAGGTCAAGCCAACAATCGCCAAAACCAGAACTGTCACTGGAAAATCCATCTGGGTTAACTTCGGTTATGTTCAGGTAAAAGTAACTGCCAAAGGCAAGCGAATTGTCGAGGTAAAGACAATTAAGTCTCCAGATGGCGCCCAATACTCTGTCATGATTGCGCAGCAGTCCATTCCATTGTTGCGCAAGCAAGCGCTCACAGCGCAATCAGCCAATATCCAAGGCGTTAGTGGCGCTTCTTACACTTCCTATGGATTCGAGAAATCCTTACAGTCAGCGCTAAACAAGCTTGGTATTTAGTAATCCCATAGATTTCCTGAAACCTTTCTAGACTAGAAATCCATACCACCTCGTAGCCGGCGGTATGGATTTCTTTATTTGGATGGTGTGCAGTGAATGAAATTAGCTGGCGAGATCGACTATCGGGATTGCGCATTTACCCAATCGCATTAGCACTCGGATTAACTGTCGGGTTACTTGCATCAGCATTCATTTGGCTAGTAGTCCACTTGAAAGATTTGGTATGGCACCAAGTCAGCTGGGTCTATAGCGGTTTAACTGTGTTTACTATTTGTCTTCTTGGCGGTGCATTGATTGGAATCATGAATTTCTCACGCGAAAAACGTGAGAGTAAAGTGCACGACTTAGACGAGGCTTTTGCAGAGGCCGAGAATATCGAGCAAGCGACACTACCGAGTGGATTTTCGGTGGTCAGACGCGCGCTATTAGGTATTACTTCGCTGGGCTTTGGTGGGCCTTTAGGTCCAGAAGCTCCGTTGATTGAAATTGCCACTCAAATGAGTGCAAGGTTGGCATCTATCTTGCGAATCGCTAAATCAGAAGCCGTCCAAATCTCAGTAGCAGGTTCACTTGGCGCATTGTTTGGCGCTCCGCTTGCGTTAGCCAGCCAGGATACAAATGATTCAGCCCAAGCATCTTCGCGGGTTCAAAGAATGCGCCTACTCGGGCCAGAAATTCTGGCAGGCGTTGTTGCTTTCACAGTGTTCTCAAAATTGCTGCCGGGGGATGGCTTCCATCGTTTTCATGGGGTAACAACTACCCAAGATTTTGGACCAGGTATTACTGCGCTCTGGTTAATCATTGCAGCTTTTTTAGCCAGCGCAGTGGCACTCGTTGCGCAGATGGCTCTCCCTCATGTTCGTTCACTGGTAACAACCTTTATTCCAGGCGGTCCGATAGGTGCGGGTTTAATAAGTGGCGCAGTCCTCGGTGGAATCGCTGTTGAAAACCCAATGGTTCTGTTTTCTGGGCACCATGAAATTCAGCAATTATTAGATGAAAAGCACGACACAACATTTTTAATCAAAATTGGATTGCTCAAACTATTCGTCCTCGTTGTTTGCCTTGCGGCCGGATGGTTCGGTGGCCAAATTTTTCCAATGGCATTTATCGGTGTTGCAATCGCACTCAGTTTTGGTCAAATAGTCGGATCAACAGCAACTCTTGCCTTAGCTGCGGTTGGTTTTGTCGCAGGGGTCACGGTTGGTATTCGCAAACCGATCCTTGCATTATTGTGTGGCCTACTCTTTTTCCCAGCAGAGACTTGGTTGCCCATGTTGCTTGCTATCGCGGTAGCACAGGCAATAACGAGCAACATTTCGCATAAGCCAGCACATTAGACTGAGGTGTGCTCATGGAACCGAAAAAAATATGCATCATTGCAGTTAATTATTTTCCAGAAGTTACTGGCTGCGGACCCTACACAACTGACTTAGCTGAAAAACTTGTGCAGGCAGGGAACGACGTCACGGTTGTCACAGCGCTGCCGCATTACCCGCAGTGGGCTGTTCCAGCGGAATACAAAGGCAAGGAGCATCGCACCGAAACACTAAATGGCGTGCAGGTATTGCGTTGTCGACTGTTTGTTCCAGTCAAGATGTCGGCATTTGCTCGTATTGCTTACGAGGCAACATTTCTTGCTTCAGCATGGTTGCGGAGCCGCCGGTTGAAACCAGATGTAGTTCTAGCCGTTAGTCCGGCCCTCGGTGATGTTGTTGCTGGCTCAAGTCTTGCAAGGCGACGTAAAGTTCCATTCGGGGTATTAGTTCAAGATTTGATGACGGCAGCTACAACTCAATCAAATATTTCTGGTGGCGACAAAGTAGCAGGATTAGCAAGTGCAATCGAAAGTAAGTATTTAGGCCGTGCCGATAGTGTCGCAGCTATCACTGAATCATTCTCCGATTCAATTCTTGAACTTGGTGTGGAATCATCCCGAGTTGTTGTATCGCCAAACTATTCGGTTAAAAACATTGAACAGATTCCTAGGAACAGAGCTCGAGAAATGATGGGCTGGGATGAGAGCGATTTCATTCTCACACACACCGGAAACATGGGACTTAAGCAAGATCTAGGTAATCTGATTGAAGCAATCAAGCTGGTTAATTCTGACAAAGTGAAGTTGCTGCTTGTCGGTGATGGTAGCCAGCGAAGCGAACTCGAAGCCCAGGCTGGGTCTAATTCAAAAATTGAATTTATGGGGTTGGTTGAAGAAAAGGATTATTCCGCGCTTCTAAGTGCCAGTGATGTACTGCTTCTGAATGAAGCTCCCACAATTACAGACATGTCGTTGCCATCCAAGCTAACTTCATATGAAGCATCAGGTAAGCGAATTTTGGGCGCAGTGGTTCCGGGCGGAAACACTGCAAAAGTTTTAGATAAATTGCCTAACGCGCAGTGGGTGGTTGCGGGAAATCCTGCCGAGTTGGCGCAAGTAATTGAGGATCTTTCGAATCAAGGACCTGATTTAGAAACATCTGCAGGCGCTGCTACCTCAAGCTCGGAAACACAAGCTTTGCGCAATCAGCGGGTTGACTGGGTCTTGAACTTAATTGAGAAGTAATTAGTTCGCTTTAGTTGCATCGCTATAAATGGCCAGCAGTTCATCGCCAATGTGTGACATCGAAAATTCAGTTTGGGCTAGCGCCAATGCATTAGTTGAGTACTTTGTCAGATCGCTCAAGATCAACTTGGTCGCCTGTGCGAGTTGATCAACTGAACCGTCGGTGACAACGCCAGCGTTTCCGCGGGTTATGTATGGCGCTAGACCGCAGGTATCTGTGATTACAACTTGGATTGCACAGGAAATTGCTTCCAACACAATCATTGGAAAAGGCTCATTGATCGATGGTAAAACTAACACGTCTGTTTCTTGCAGTAGTTTTATTACGCCTTCATGATCTTGCGAGCCTAGATATTCAACGGTTTCAGAGAGCACATCTGTCTTGATAATTTCCAGTACCCGCTCAAGTTCGCCTTCGTCCGCTCCAGCAATCTTGAACTGACAATCCACGCCATCGCGAATTAACTTTGATGCCATTTCCACAAATAGATGTGGCCGTTTGCGTGCTTGTAACCTAGAAATGTACGAGACTGTTTGGTTTGAAGTAGATGTGTTATTTGGGGTTGCCCCAGCTTGTGTTGGTACCCCATTTGGCAGAAAAGCTAGATTGGCTAAATCTTTGCCAGCAACTGCGGGGAAATCCTTGGATTCTTGCTCAGTCAAGTACAAAAGTTTCGCTGAGTTTTTAAGTAGTCGCTTCACAAATAACGTATCTAAAATGCGGCCAGCCAACTTTTGGGTCGGATCGATCATGCCGTGGCCCTGAATTACAAATGGGATTCGACGAATTCGGCAGATTAGCCCAATTGGCAGTGTGATCAGGTCGCGGGCCATGTGTATGTGAACGAGATCGTATGACTTGACGTTGCGCCAAGCCCAAGTGAGTAGTTTTAGTGAAACCAATCCACTAAATCCAAGCTTTGGATGAATCTGTCGAACTGGAAACAGTTTTGCATGAATGTTCTCGATGTCAGTTGGCGTAGTTTCATATCCGCGGCAACCACCAACGAGTTCAACTTCAACACCGCGACTTTTAAGTTCATGGCCTAAGTTGAGCGCTACCCGAATTGGGCCGCCAAATGCATTGTCAGGAGACTGCAGGGTAAACGCATGCAGAACTTTCATGCAGGCTCCGCGATGTCGCGAAGATTTCCATCGAGCAACATCTTGTTGGCGGGTATGTCTGAGCGAACAATTTCTTGCGCTGCAATTACAGACTGTGCACCAATAGTTACACCTGGCAGTACCGTGGCGCGGGCTGCTATCCAGACACCATCTTCAATCGCTATTGGTTGGTTACGGTATGGGAAGTCATTCTTACGGTGATCATGAGAACCGGTACACAACATTGCTTCTTGAGAAACGCACACATTGTTACCAATAGAGATTTTCTCTAGGTTAATAAAGCGGGCACCTTCACCGAGCCAGCAGCTATCGCCAACTTCAAACTTCCATGGCCACATAATTCGAACATCATGGCGAATGAAAACATTATTACCAATGCTGGCTCCAAAAAATCGAAGAGCCGAAGAGCGAAACCTATTCGGAAACCAAAACTTCTGGAAGATTAGAAATGAAAAAGTGAACCAAAGGATTTGCCAGACCTTGCTGCGCCCACGATCGTAGGCACTTGCATCGAATTTATTTAGCTCACGCATAGTTACCTTTTCACCTGCCGGGGATGGGCATTGCAATTCTACCCCTAGTTCTTGAGCAATTTCTAAGGCAAGCCAAGGCTGTTTTTCTTGGTATTCTTTGAACATTGTTTCTTAGGAAAGTTTGGTGGCCAGAATGCTTGATGAACAGTATGTAATCGGCATCTGTACAAAAGGAACTCGGCCAACATTAGATTTGTTCTTAGAGAAGTTTGCCCCGATATTACGCGAGCATGCACAAAATGTTCGCATCGTTATTGCAGTTAATGGCGACGGTGACTTGGTTCTTCCTGAAAATCCAAATGTTCTAATCGTGCGAGAGCCACGAATTGGCATTGCTCACGCTCGAAATCGAGTGCTACAGGAAATCGGACCAAACGAGAATTTAATCTTCATCGACGACGATGAGTACCCAGATCATGAATGGTTTTCGAACCTGATTGCTGCGCATAAGGAATTTCCAGATGATCTGATCGTGGGGCCTGTTCGCGAAGTCGATTCAGCAGGTCAAGTAGTAAAAGATTCAAAGATTCGTCCGATTTCAAATTTACCAACAGGAACTTTAAGAAAAACGGCGGCAACAAACAATCTGCTAATTCCGCCTACAGCTCTTAAATCTGGTTTCGTTTATTTTGACTTATTTTTTAATCATGGCGGGTCTGATTCTGATTTATCCTTCCGTCTAATTAATAGGGGATTTAAGATCCGCTGGGTATCAGACGCAATCATGTACGAAGTTGAAGATTCTGATCGAGAAAATGTCGAATGGGCTTATGGGCGCGACCGACGCAATGCGGCAATCTACTCAGTGGCAATTAAACGAAATAGTACTTTCAAATTCATGATGATGTATTTTGTAAAGAAACTTTTGCAATTCAGCCTGTATTCAATTCTGCAATTCACTGGGAAAAGTAATAGGCGAAAATTTGAACTCTACAAAATCAGCCTTAAGTCACTATTTTCTGGAAAGCAGACCAGCTGAAATGACAACCGAAGCAAACAACGGGGTTAAACCGAAAGTATTTTGGCTGACAAACGTAGCGACGCCATACCGAATTCCGATGTGGCAGTGGTTGAGTAAGAGTGTTGACATCACGTTAGGGATGCTTAGAGATCCCGAGGCGAGTCGTTTTGGTGCGTGGACTAAAGACGAAATCGGCGTGGAAACTGAATTCTTTCATTCGCCGACTTTAACCATAGGAACTCGCGCAATATATTTTCCAAACCGTGCCATGCGAAAAACACTCAAGCAGGATTGGGATTATTTTGTACTTGGCGGTTGGGAATCTCCGGCTTATTTCTATGCCTTACTCGTTGCTCGTAAGCGCGGAATTAAAGTAATTGGTCACTGCGGCTCGACAGCGCAATCAAGTGGCTATGCAGGGTCGTTTGTCTCCAAACTTCGCTCATGGTTTCATCAGAAACTTGATTGGTCCGTCACATACGGAACAGATTGCACCGATTACCTGATTGGGATGGGAGTTGATCCGGAAAAGATTTACACCGGGTTCAATTCCGTTGACCACGTTCATTTTTACAATGGCGTAAATACAAACCGAGCAGTGCAAGAACAAAGCGTCGGACACAAATATCTCTATGTGGGCCAGTTCATTACCCGCAAGAATGTCGCTAATTTGATAAAGGCTTTTAATGAAATTCGACAGCCAGGCGACACCTTGCGGCTAGCAGGTCGCGGCGATTTGCAATCGCAGCTCGAAGAATTAGCTAGTGAACTAGAACTTGGGGAATCCGTACAGTTCATTGGACATCGGTCGCAAGACGAACTAATCCTTGAGTATTGCAAAGCCAATACATTAATTCTTCCTTCGTTTATTGAGGTATGGGGACTCGTGGTGAACGAGGCTTTAACCTGTGGGTTGAATGTGGTTGTCAGTCAGAAGTGCGGAATCTCTAACGACATTAAACATATGTCAGGTGTTTACATTTCAGAGTGTGAAGTTGACTCGATTGCGCTGAAAATGGCGGAAAGTCGAGCCAATTGGACTGGGGTTCGGTCGGATCCGCAAATTCTTCAGTACACCATTGAGAAGTATGGCCAACATTTTATAAATGCCATGCAAGAACTTCGGTAGAATTACTAAATTAGCAATCTTAGGTACTGGGGGGCACATTTAAAATGTGGAAACCTGCAAGAGTAACAATTATCGGCGGCTCAACAGCGTCGGGACATTCAGTTGAACAAGCAAAGACTTTTGGCTGCTTAGTTGCCGAAAATCTTGGAGTACCTTTTATTTTCTACACATCAGACTTAGCCAAGATTGCGGATTTAAATGAAACCGTAAAGACCCGTGAGATTTCAGAAGACGATTTAGTTTTGATTTTGGCAGGTATTGGTGATTCGTGGCCGCAGCCACAAGGAATATTTGCCAAGATCCTTCCGCCATCCTGGCGTGGAGCTGGCAAACTTAACCCGGCCGCCCG
This sequence comes from Actinomycetota bacterium, assembly GCA_947373075.1. Lineage (GTDB taxonomy): Bacteria > Actinomycetota > Actinomycetes > S36-B12 > UBA5976 > UBA5976. The sequence goes on from CANBWF010000004.1 coordinate 10,616, forward strand.
CAAAAGTCGTAGTTTGGTTAAACGCATACGCCAACGCATCCGCCATTTCATGAAGTTCTCGATAAAAATGTTTTTCTGGATACTTGGCTTCTATCGCCCAGATACCAGCAAGGCAGATTTTGCTCGAGAAGTCCGGTCAATCACTGACACCTTAAATACGGTAAATTGCCGGACCATTTGGATGTTCCCACAGAAACCGCGTATCTTCTCTACCTTTATCGAGCTAAATACAGTTCGGAAATACGTTGGCTTGATTACAACAGAACTCGAGCGAACTCCTAACCCAAGAATTTTCCCGCTGGACATAAATACCGTAATAGACGACCAGGCTGATATTTTGGGCGATGGACTTCATCTAGCTGAGTCGGGCCATGCCAAAGTTGCCACCGAAATTGTTCGATTGTTCAATGAATCAGTTGCAGGAAGCTAAGGGCAGACGAAATGCAACAAGTAACTAGCAAAGATGTGCTTGCCAATGAAAAACCAGATAAATCTCTGAAACTTTCTTTTGGTAAATCACTTTTCGCTTTTATTTTTGTTGGACCGATTTGGCTGGCCTTCTTACAAGTTTCCTTAACTGAAATTTTGAATAATCAAATCGTATTGATGCAAGTAGTTCTCATGATCGTTTCTTCACTGATGTTCACCTTGGAATTTCGCAAACCTAAACCGAGTCCGTTGGTATTGGTTATTTGGGTATTCAACTGTGGTGTTGTTGGGGTGCCAGGTCTAAGCCAGATTTTGGCTGACGCGTTCCCATGGCCACTTATTGTGGAAAGTGGCAATTTACTTCTTGCACAGGTCTGCACCTTGATCGCTTCCGTCTTTTTGATTCTTGTGCTTGAAGCTCCACATAAACAAAAACCACAGAATTCAATTAGTAGAAATTTAGATCGTATTCGAGTCAGAAATTTAACTTTGTTGATGGTTCCGACTCTGCTTTACGCTATTCGGTCTGGTGGCGGAATCAAGTCTTTCTTCAGTTCCCGAGGCGCCATTTCGGCAGCGAAGAGCGCAGCAGGTTTAACCAAGGCTCAGAGTGGATTGTTCGTTACTGGAACTCAGGCGTTAGTGCTTCTTGTCTGTGTTAGCGCGATTCTGTTGCGCAAGAAGAACCCAAAAGATCCAATTGCAAATGTTGCTTTAGCACTATCAAGTGTGGGGTTACTAATTCTGGCTAACCCGTTATCTGCCAGTCGATTTTGGTTCTTCACTGTTTTAACCACAGTTTCTATCGCAACTCTCACGCTTACTCCTGGGCGAATTCGAACTGGCGCTATGACCCTATTTTTCGGCTCCATGTTCGTCTTTCCATTGGCGGATTATTTCCGACGATCTGATCGAACTTTCGGTTCGGTTGGCACATCAGCGTGGCTTACTGGAGACTTCGACGCACTGCAGATTACCGGAGCAGGAATTCAGTGGTTCCAGGAAAATGGAGCGGTATGGGGCCATCAACTACTCGGTGCAATGTTTCCAGTGATCCCACGAAGTATTTGGACAGGTAAACCAATCGATACTGGAATCATGATTGCCCAGTTCAACGGAATGAAATTTGACAATATTTCCGGACCGTGGGTTTCAGAAGGCATTATCAACTTTGGCTTTCTCGGTGTGCTGATTTTCCCATTCATGATCGGTTACCTATTTCGCATTGTTAAGTTCCGGTCCGAACTTTTTCCTGATGATTTTGGTACGATTCTCAACGCATTCTTGGTTGGCTACCTGCCAATCTTGATGCGCGGATCGCTAATTCAGGCATCGGGCGCAGCAGGTATTTTCACAATTTATGTTTGGTATGCAACGCCAAAGGTCAGAGAGAAATCTAACCAGCCACCAATATCGCCTGGAAATACCCAAGCGCTGCAACTTAAGAAAGTCGCTTAAGCTCTGGCTAGTTCAACTTCTGCAAGTGTCATCCGGCGAGCAAGCTCTGGGGTGAGCACTTTTGGTTCCCAGCCAAGTACATTCTTCGCTTTTGAGTAGTCACCGATTAGCGCATCAACCTCTGTTGGGCGCAAGTAGCGTTCGTCAAAGCGAACGTATTTTTCCCAATCAAGCCCTACAGCCTCAAAACTAAACTGTAAGAAATCTTTAACTGTGTAAGCCGTATTCGTCGCAAGGACGTAATCGTCTGGAGTGTCCTGCTGCAGCATGCGCCACATGCCTTCTACGTACTCAGGTGCATAACCCCAGTCGCGAACTGAATCAAGATTTCCCATGTACAGGAACTCCTGCTTTCCAGCAGCAATCTTTGCTGCGCCGATTGCGATTTTGCGAGTAACGAAAGTTTCACCCCGGCGTTCAGATTCGTGGTTAAACAAAATTCCGTTGCAAGCAAACATTCCGTAAGCTTCGCGATAATTCTTTGTCATCCAGTATGAATAAACCTTGGCCACACCATATGGCGAGCGTGGGTAAAAAGGAGTTTCTTCGTTCTGCGGTGGAGGAGTGGCACCAAACATTTCTGAAGAGCTTGCCTGGTAAAAACGTGCAGGGATTTCAGTCATGCGAATTGCTTCAAGGAGGCGTGACGTACCAAGACCGGTTGTTTCGCCAGTGTATTCAGGCTCGTCGAATGAAACCCGAACGTGCGACTGTGCCGCCAAGTTGTAAACCTCTACTGGCTCAATCTTGTCGATAAGAGTAACCATGCGGCTTCCATCAGAGAGATCGCCGTAATGCAGGAACAGGCGAGTTCCATCTTTGTGTGGGTCCTGATAAAGGTGTTCAATCCGACTGGTGTTGAAAGTTGAAGATCGGCGAATAACGCCGTGAACTTCGTAGCCTTTGTCGAGCAGAAGTTCCGCTAGGTACGAGCCATCTTGGCCAGTAATTCCGGTAATTAGTGCCTTTTTCATTTCAGCCTCTCAGGTGGCAAGATAGACAACCTACGGTTCTTTATTCTAGATACTGTATCCCATCTAGCAAACTTGTAACGAAACATTGGAGGCGAAATGAGTTCTCTTGAACTTGATGCCAAAATTTATATTGCTGGGCATAACGGACTAGTTGGCTCTGCTCTTTGGCGCTACTTCGTAAATCAGGGTTACCGCAATTTGATTGGCTGGCGTTCAGCTGAAGTTGATCTGCGTAATCGCGAACAAACCATTGAAGCAATCACAAATTCTGCACCAGATGTGGTCATATTGGCCGCCGCAAAAGTTGGCGGAATTGTGGCAAATAACACTTACCCTGTCGAATTTCTTCAGGACAATGTTCGAATCCAAACCAACGTTTTTGAAGGTTCACACATAGCTAACGTAGAGCGTTTGCTATTTCTAGGATCGTCTTGCATTTATCCGAAATTCGCAGAGCAGCCGATAAAGGAAGATTCACTTTTAACCGGACCGCTTGAGCCGACTAACGATGCTTATGCAATTGCAAAAATTGCTGGAGTGTTAAACGTTCAGGCGTACCGCAGGGAATATAACAGGAATTGGATTTCTGGAATGCCGACGAATTTGTACGGTCAGGGTGACAATTTCGATTTGCAGAATAGTCATGTACTTCCAGCAATGATTCGAAAATTTCACGAAGCAAAAATTTCAGGCGAAGGCACAGTGGTTTTATGGGGGACTGGTTCCCCTATGCGTGAGTTCTTGCATGTAGATGACTTAGCCCAAGCTTGCCATTATCTACTTGAAAACTATGACGATTCAGCTCCAGTAAACATCGGCTGGGGCGACGATGTGACTATCAAAGAATTGGCTGAGATAGTTAAGGAAACAGTCGGTTTTATTGGCGAAATTGTTTGGGACACACAGAAGCCCGATGGAACACCTCGCAAATTGCTCGATACTTCCACAATAAATAACTTGGGTTGGAAGCCAAAGATTCAATTGCGCGCTGGAATTAAAGATACCTACTCTTGGTATTTAGCCAATCAGACTAATTAAAGGTTTGGCCTGCAGGTTAGTAAGAGCCGTGGCCAGTTGCTACAACTTTTATTGTGCGAAGCAAGATGCCTAGATCCAAACCGACTGACCAGTTATGAACATAATGCAGGTCCATTTGCATGCGTTCTTCCCACGAAGTTTCTTTGCGGCCGCTTACCTGCCAGAGCCCAGTTAACCCGGGCTTTGCTAGGTGTCTTCTGTGATCTTCATCACCGAGAAGATCTAACTCATCTGGGAGTAATGGTCGTGGTCCAACCAATGACATGTCACCTTTAATAACACTCAAAAGTTGTGGAAGCTCATCAAGAGAAAATCGACGTAAAAACTTACCGAATGGATAAATCCGTGGATCAGCCTTGTATCGGTCGGCCATGTCTTCATCCGGAGTACCTAATACAGCATCGCGCATATCAGACGCGCCAACGATCATGGTTCGGAATTTGATGAACTTGAATTCGCGACCAGCAAGACCAATTCGAGGTTGGGTGAAAATAACTGGGAATCCATCAGCAATTACAACTCCGACATAAAGTATGAGCAGAAGTGGAAGGAAAATTAATGTTGCTAAGCCAGCAATAATTAGGTCGAACCAACGTTTTAGGAAGCGGTTCGTAGGCGAAAGTTTTGGTTCATCCAGGTACATAAGTGGTAGTTCGTGATGAATATTGAGCGTCAACCTTGGACCCAAAGCGTCGATAAAGGACATCGCAATTAGGACATCTACGTTTCTTCTATTTACATGCCACGAAAGCAGGTTCAGGAGCTTCTGATTTGTTTCCTCGCTGTCCTCAATGATTAGAACCTCAACACCACTATCGTCGATAGCCTGATCAATCGTTGTGAGCCAAGCCCGTTGGCTTGTATATGAAAGTTCGCTATGAATCTCGAGCCGCCCAATTGCATTCAGACCAAACCTTGGATTTTGGCGCAATGTAGAAGTTGTTTCATCAGCAAAACTTGGGCTGCCAAGGATCAGCGCTTTACGCATGTATTCACCCTTGGTGCGCGCTTCAATAAGTTGGTTATTTAGCAGCTTTCGTCCTGACAAAATTAAAATAACACCAACGAGGTAGCCGATTAATAGTACGAAACGGTTTGGATCATGTTTGAAGATGTAACTTAAAGTTCCAATAATCAAAAGTGAGTTAGTTCCTGCTTTGATAATTCGTTTTGTTTCATCAGCACCAGATGCCAGGTTTCTGATTTCGTAACATCCATTGCTATAGAGAGAAATTGAAAAAATCAATCCGGTAAATATCGCATCAAGAAAATGTGCAAAGTCAAGATTGTAATTAACTTCCAGGGAATTGCGGGCAAGTGAGGAGATTGTCATGCCGCTGAGGATTACAGCGTTGTCCAATAGAAGAGCTCGCTTCTGAATGATGTTCATCCGCATGAGCTCCTATTTAATGTTCGATATTTTGTTATCAGCCTCGGGGGCAGATGCTGTCAATGAATCGTATCCAATGAAATGAGCCATTTTCAACGGAACCCGCATTTGCCTTAGTTACTTGGCAATAATCTGAGTGAATTGTTGTTTCGGCGAATGTTTAGAAACTGTTATCATTAATTCAGATATTTGGTGTGTCTGGGGTTACCTAGTTGCCCTTATATTCCTGTGACTTAGCAGAGAAGGTTTTTTCGTGGGTCTTGAACAGTGGATTAGAATCCTTCGCAAACGCTGGCGCATAATTGCAGTATCCACACTTGTGTGCACAGTTGCTGCGGTCCTAATGTCTGTAACCGCCACCAGAGTTTATAAGTCGGAAGCAAAGCTGTTTGTTTCAACAACGAGCCAAGGCGCAACTGGCAGCCTATTCTCAGATGCACAATTCTCCAGCCAGCGAATGGCAACATACGTTCAGTTAGTAGGAACTCGCCCGCTCCTTGAAGAAGCTTCGAAGAAGATCGGCTTCAGAATTACTAAGGCTTCAGTATCTGGAGTTAGCCCGGCAAACTCAGTGATTATCAATGTAAGTGCAAAAGACACTGATCCAACAAGGGCAGCCTATATTGCTAACGCCGTTTCATATGAGTTAGCTCGGACAATCCAGACTCTTGAGACTCCGGATGGCGCATTTTCAGTTTCTCCGATTAAAGCAACAGTTGTTGAGCGAGCGCTGCCTTCAGCTAAACCAACTTCACCGAAACCGAAAACCAATTTTATTCTTGGCCTAATTCTTGGGTTTGGAGCCGGTGTCGCACTGGCATTGACCATTGATTCTTTGGATAACACGATCAAGTCGTTTGATGAAGTTGTGCAGTACTCGGGTATGAATCCGATTGGTGCTATTGGCTACGATGCAGAAACTGCTACTAGTCCGCTGTCGATTCTTAACACTCGAAGCGTTCGCTCTGAGGCATATCGCGCAATTCGTACCAATTTGCAGTTCGTAGATGTCGATAATCCACCAAAAGTTATTGTGGTTGCGAGTGCTTTGCCTGGTGAAGGCAAGACAACTACGACTTTGAACGTGGCAATTTCCTTTGCGCAGGCCGGCAATAAAGTGGCGCTCGTTGAGGGCGACTTGCGTAAACCTCGTGTGGCAGATTACTTAGGTATTGAAGGTGGTATTGGTTTAACTAACGTTTTAGCCAATCAGATCTCTTTACAAGATGCTTTGATTCCTTGGAATCGCGGCCTGATCGATGTTTTAACTTCCGGTCCAATTCCACCTAATCCAAGTGAGTTGCTTGGCAGTACTCAGATGGAAGAGCTAATCGGCCAGCTTCGTAAGGACTATGACTACGTCTTCATCGATGGAACTCCGCTGCTTCTAGTTTCTGACGGAGCGGTTGTGGCTCGAGTAACCGATGGCGCATTGTTGATGGCTCGATTCGGTAAGACAACCCACGGACAACTAAAGCACGCCGTTGAAATCATGACCAATGTTGGTGCTCGACTTCTAGGTCCAATTGTTAACTTCGTGCCATTCGATGGTGGCGGCTATGGATATGGCTACGGTTACGGATATGGCTACGGATATGGCTATGGGTATGGCTACGGCTACGGCTATGGGTATGGCTACGGATATGGCGACAAGAACCCTGTAGTGGATTTATCTGCGCAGCCAGCAGAAATTGAGAACAGTGATGCAGTCGCATCTAATGATTCGACTGTTGAAGGTTCAAATCCAGAATTAGTAGATACCGCCACTGAAGTTTCAGCAGATCAAGCCCCACAGCAAAAGTCGGGCAAGAGTAAGGCGAAGACTAAGCCCACCAGTGAAGACGCCTAACGAACCGCGCGGGCGTAACTGATATGGCGAAACTGACAACTAAAGGCGAAACTTCAGCACAGAAATCCGGCTTCCGTGCTGACATTGCAGGACTGCGCGGAGTTGCTGTTCTACTCGTTTTGCTATGCCATTTCCAGATTCCTGGATTTGGTGGTGGATTTATTGGTCCAGATATTTTCTTTGTAATCTCCGGTTATCTAATCACTGGGCTCTTAGTAAAAGAATATGCCTCGAGCATTGCAGCTCGTAGTCGTGGCCGACAAGACTCTGATGAGGCTGTCAAGGACTCCACAAAATCACGGCGTGGAAAAATTTCATTCAGTGGTTTCTATTTGCGACGTGCGCGAAGAATTTTGCCAGCATCGATCTTGGTCGTAGTTTGCATAAATGTATATGCTCTGGTCAACCTAAACGTTCTGCAAAGCGCACAAATCAAAAATGATTCCATTTGGACATTGCTTTTCATGGCCAATATCAACTTCCTACGACAGGCCACTGATTACTTTGCCCAAAACAATACTGCTTCGCCATTACAGCACTATTGGACTCTGGCGGTGGAAGAGCAGTTCTATTTTGTTTGGCCGATTCTCTTTATTGCCGCCACTCGCCTAAATGGACTAAAAATATTTGGTAAGAAAATTCGTTGGCAGGCTCGGGTTCGCCTGGCGGTCTCTGTTCTTGCAGCTTTATCTCTAATCTGGCTCATAGTTGAGTTCACAGCCAATCCAACGACTGCATATTTCTCCACCTTCAGCCGAGCTTGGGAATTAGCATTCGGCGGAGTTTTGAGCCTAGTTACCGCGGAGGCGTTCAAAGCCCGCTTGGGCAGCAAATTGCCACATATACGAGCAGTCGCTGCGCTCCTAATCGTTGGCTCTGTCGGAATCGTAACCCCAGATAATTTTGGCTACACATTATTTTTGCCAGTATTTGCAACGGGGTTTGTCCTCTTGACCGGTGAATCAAACTCAAGCGATCTGACATACCGCGTTTTAGCAAACAAACCATTTATTGCAATTGGCGCCATTTCATACTCGCTTTATTTATGGCACTGGCCGATTTTCGTTTTCGGTGAAGATCTTGGACTAATGAGCACCCTAAGTCAGCGAATGGTTGGGATGTTATTGTGCTTTGTCTTGGCCGCGTTAAGTTACAGATTTATCGAACTTTTCTTCTTGCGAATTCCATTACCGAATAAGAAAAAGGTCTCTCTAAAGAAGTCTGGCAAATCGTTTGCATTGCCTGCAGTATCAGTTTCTGTTGTTATTGGTGTTCTGTGGCTGTTCACTTACTCTGGCATTTCTATCGGTAAAGATGGCGTGCAGGCTAGCGCTTGGGTGCCGGGGACAAGTCAGATTTTTGGTGAATCCAAATCTCCTGAGCCAACGGGTACAAAAACCGCACAAGCTAGCCCGCTATCTGCTTGGACTGTGAAACTTAATGAGGCGCTGTCGCTTAAATCCATCCCAGTTCAGCTGCAATCAGAATTACAAAATACCCAGATCCTGGATTACCAATGGAAAAAAACCATGACTTGTAAGTCTGATGGGCAATTGCCTGCGCCTGCCGACAACATTTCTACGGCTTACTGTTCAACTGCGCCAGTTGCCGGTGGCAAGAAGTTGGTGGTGATGGGCGATTCGTTTGCTGGATCACTTATGCCAGCTGTATTGAATTCTGTTGATTTAAAGAAGTGGCAAGTTACCGCTATTTTCCGCCTTGAATGCATGTGGGCCGACACAACACCCGTTGGCTACAAGGATAAAAAACACATGAATGGTTGCCCAACGGCGCGAACTTGGATGACTAATCAGGTTAAGGATATCTCTCCAGATTTACTCATTTTAACTGAAGAAAGCATTCACCCCATTGTGGCTGCGGGCGGCAAGAAAGTGGACGTCTGGAGCGCTGGAGTTGATTCGAGTTTGCAAAAGCTTACGGCGCTAAGCAAGAAGACGCTCGTCGTTGGCATGCATCCAGGTATACCTACGGGCGGCCTTTCAAAATGTTTGACTAAATCGTTTGGACTAACCCCGAATTGTTTTGGTGACGCACGCCTTGCTGGTAGTTATCGCGACGTGCAGAAGAATTTAGCTAGCCAATATTCTGCAGGTTATTTGGATCTGACTCCATGGCTGTGTGTCAGAGGCAAATGTCCACCAGTGATTGATTCGCATATCGTTTATGCTGACTCATTCCACTTCACACCTGCAATGGCGCAGGCGTTAGCACCTGCGCTTCGCGAAGCATATGCGTCCCAGGGTTTGCAGTAGTCCAAAAGCCTCGCAGCTAATTTATGACTACTTAACCGTTACTTTCTTTGTCAGACGCACACTTCCAACGGTCACCGTAACTGAGTAGGTTCCTTTTGGTGCAGGCACATTCATAAGTGCTTTGTCACTATTTACTCGTATGGTAGTGGTCTTCAGTTTTTTGCCCACTTTGTACGCAACTGTGGCATTCTGACCTTTGGCATTGTTCATTTTGAGGGTTAGTTTGCCTTTGCCAGCAGTGATAGTAATCGTTGGCTTCGGTGTTGGTGCTGGCGCAAGTGCGACCGTTGTTTGGATTACATGTGATGCGTAATTAGGACCAGCGATCATGAATTTGAAATTCGAACCCACCACAGTATTGCTTAACTGTGCGGTAAATGAAGCCTTGCCATCTGAACTTATTTGGAGTTTGCAACCGGCGGTTGCGGCTGGTTGCGGATCGCAAGATGTACTTGAATTTATTGCACCACCGGGAATGACAAGCGAGAGTGTCGTTATATCAAAAAACTGAACAAAAATGTACTTATTCATGTAGTCGCTTGGAAATTCAAATTTGTAGGTGATTGAAGTTGTAGTGGGTAAAATAATCGACTGTCCATCCTGAGTCGCTTCATCATAAGAAACAGCGATTGCTTTTCCGGCGCTTGTTGCACTTAGTCGAGTTATTGGTGCACAGATGGTAGTTGTATCTCCACCACAAGCCTCAGGTGTATTGACGCCACCTCCGCTTGAAGTGAATGTTGTGGTGACGAATCCAGAAGTGAAACCAGCTGGTCCATTGAGTTGATATTTGAACAACATTCCAGCACTTGCACCTGAAATTGAAACTGCAACGGTTGCTGATCCGTTGCTGTCTACTGCAGTAACGCAGCCTTTACTCGGGATCTGAACCGAACTGCACTTAGGATTTGGCAGGGTAAGTGTTAGGCCCTGCGATACGTCGAAGAACTGTAAATAAATGTTTTTTCCACTATTTGCGGAATTGGAAGTGAAAACGAATTTAACCGTAGTGGCACTTGTTGCTAGGAACGATGAGCCATTACTAACAGCCACCGCTGTTCCATCATTTAGCGTCTGCTCAAGTTGGCTAATTGGTGCGCAAATCATTGACGCATCACCAAAAGCCGAACAATCTTGGCCCTGTCCAGCCCAAGCCTGAGAAAAGCTGCTAGACAAAATTGCAAAAGCCACAATCAAGGTTTTAAAAGTACGGGTTTTCAGATTACGATTTAGCGCCTGTGGCTTCATTTTGTCAATGCCTACTCAAGTTTTGGAGCACGCACAAATGCCCGATTTAGATTTAAGTCACTTACTTGTGGTAATCGTACCCCTGAACGGGGTCGACATAACCCGTTTGAGTCATTTTCACAATATTCATCCGATTCGTGCAACAGGATTCCTTTTGACTGCAAGGTAGAATTAGGAACCGAGCACTTAATTGTTTTATAGAGATTGCTTTAGGTACCCAATCGCTTAGGGAGAATCGCTAAATTGACCGCGACCACAGTTGATTTACCTGAGGTTAAGAAACATTCTTATATAACTGGTATCGATTCATTACGGGCTGTAGCAGTTGTCTCGGTAATCCTTTACCACTTAAACGATAAATGGCTACCCGGCGGTTTTATCGGAGTGGACATGTTCTTCGCCATTTCCGGATATTTGATTACCAAGACCTTGCTAGAGCGGCCAGCTTCAAATGGTATTCGGTTCTTCCTTGGCTTTTACCGCCGTCGTTTTCAACGTATTGCTCCTGCACTTTTCTTTTATCTCGCAATTACTTCGGTATTGACGGCTTATTTTGTGCCACGAAGTTTTCTGGGACAGGGGAGTTTTAATACTGCTAAGTGGGCAGTATTTGGCGCTAGTAACATTCAACTCGTAATTTCCAGTGATGGATATTTCGGAGATCGAATGCCGTACAACCCGTTCGTCCAAACTTGGTCGCTTGGGGTGGAAGAACAGTTCTATCTGATTTATCCGATCATTCTTTTGTTGATCAGCATCGCTTTGTATCGCAAAAATCGGCGTCTGGAAAAACTTGGCAAACTGATATTGGTCTTGGCAACAGTTGCTTCATTCGTAATTTGTGTTGGGCAAACATCAGCTGACCCGCTTCGTTCGTTCTACTTGCTTCCAGCTCGTTTTTGGGAACTTGCCGCTGGCGCCTTACTTTTCATTTTGGTCTCAAGAAACCCAAAGCATAAGTTAAATAAACCGGAATTCATTCCTGTGTTATTTCTTGGCGGGCTAGCACTGGTCGTTATTTCCCTTGTGTATGCGACGGTTGTTAACTTCCCATTTTGGTGGGCGATTCCAGCTGTGTTTGGCGCCTTGGCTTTGATTCAAGTCGCAAACAACGTAGACCACCCGTCTCTGGCCAAGATTGCACCGCTGTTTACTAATAAGCGAATCGTCTTTATCGGAAAGATTTCCTACTCACTCTATTTATGGCACTGGGGAATTTTCGTATTAATGCGATGGACTATCGGAATTGAAAGTCTCTGGACAAAAGCACTTGCACTCTTGTTAACTTTCTTCGCTAGCTGGTTTAGCTATCGCTGGATAGAAACTCCACCACGGCGAAACGCATGGGTTAAAAAGCGCAGCGATTTGTTGGTAGTTGTAACTGGTTTAGTTGCCGGCGCACTTTGTTTCCAATTTGTTGTTGCAGTATCTAGTTGGGCCACTGTCCATAACAGCAAAGCAGCATTGCCATGGTTCCGAGATGATATTGCAATTGCCAAGATGTTGAATTCGGTGGAAAAGACTTCAGTTGGGCGTGGCCACGAAGTTGTATTTGTTGGTGACTCACATGCAGGGCACTACAAGCACGTTGCGCAGTGGACTGCGGCTAAAACTGGTTCGAAGAAACTGATGATTCGCCAATACGGTTGTGGCTTCGTCAACCTGATGCACTCCGCTCCAAAAACTTGTGTTGGTGATGACTTCTTTATTAAAAAGATCAAGAATGCAACTTCTCCTGGTGACATTGTCGTTTTGTCCTCATTCTCGATTCCTCGAATTGCCGAACTCTGGGGTCCTCTGGATAAGAAAGCGTTGCTAGCTGGGGTAAAAGGTAAACAAGCCTCGAAGGCCCGGGCTGATGTGCTTGCCAGTTCAGTTGGCGTTGTTAGAAGACTGCAAGCAATGGGACTAACTGTTGTTTTGGCTGCGCCTACTCCGGTATTCGAAACTCCACCAGATCGTTGTCATAGGTGGTTTAATCAACATAATCCAGCTTGCAAGGCCGGTTTCAAAACGGATCGTGGATATCAGTTGCAACTTCGAGCACCGGTTATGACTTCGTATCGAAGTCTTAGTGCGCAAACAGGTGCAATCCTTTGGGATCCATTCAACCTGTTGTGCCCGGCAAATCCTTGTCGTTCGCAGGTCAACGGTCGATTCCTTTATATAGATCAGCATCACTTGTCGCCTAATGGAAACATCGTGGTATTCAAAGATTTTCTAAAGCTGGCGCGCAGTATTTGGCAAAGTAATTAATTTGTAAAAGTTGGCTTCTTTCGTTTCTTTCTAATTACTCGGCTGGCTTGTCTTAGTTAGGCAAAAATTACAGTACGACGACCAACAAGGAATACTCGGTCTTCAGCTAGTAATCCAACTGTGCGAGTAAGTACTCGTCGTTCAACATCGCGACCGATGCTGACCAAGTTATCGACAGTCTGTGAGTGACCAACGCGTTGAATGTCTTGGTCAATGATTGGGCCTTCGTCCAAATCTGGAGTTACGAAGTGAGAGGTCGCGCCAATCATTTTTACGCCCCGTTCGTAAGCCTGGTGATACGGCTTAGCACCGACAAAGCCTGGCAAAAATGAATGATGAATGTTAACGATTTGACCGGAGAGCTGCTGGCAAATGTTAGCCGACAAGATCTGCATGTATCGGGCGAGCACTACATAATCAATGTTGTGCTCAGCGACTAACTCGATAATCTTTTGCTCTTGGTCGTTTTTGGTCTCGGGTGTAACTGGTAAGTAGATGAATGGAATTGCGTGTGCTTCAGCGCTTGCTCGGCAATCTTCGTGGTTAGACACGATTGTTGCAATATCTATTGGCAAGTCACCAATTGAGTAATGATAAAGCAGATCTTCTAGACAGTGATCAAACTTTGAAACAAGAATCAGAACCTTGCGGTGGTCGTTGCTGTGGCGTAGTTGAAGACGCGGGTTAAAGCGCTGTACGTGGGCATTGATGGCAGCCTCAACTGCTTCAATATCTTGCATGTCGGTTTCAAACCTTGTGCGCAAACAGAACTGGGTTAAATCCGGGTCACTGAATTGTGCCTGCTCGACGATATTCGCTTGGCAATCCAAAAGGCCGCTCGCAACTGCATGAATAATGCCAGATTGATCGGCACACTGCAGTTGCAGAATGTATTCAGCCATCGGTTTCCCCTTTGGATTAGATTCTTAAGTGCTTCTATCGTATTAGTTGCCAAGACAAAACTAGAAACCATTGGATAATTCCAGTTAATCGGACAAGCCTGCACTCAAATGGGTCGCAGCTACAGAGTCGCTGGACTAGATTCGACTATTTCTTGGCGGCGCTTTAAAAATGTCATGGCCGATAAAGTTGCAATCACTGTAATCAGTCCACAAAGTCGCATAGTGTCACGGATGCCAAATGCCGTACTTAGATATCCAACGATTGGTGCGCCTATAGGAGTGCCACCCATAAAAACTGTTAGGTAGATCCCCATAACTCGGCCGCGCATACGAGGTTCGGTGTTGGTCTGCACATAAGAGTTCGATGAAACCATGGTTGTGATTGCTAACGCCCCGGCTATTGGTAGAACAACGCAATAGGCAAGGTATGTAGGGGCGAATGAAATACCGAATAATGCCGAACCAAACAAGATTGCGAAGCCCATAATTCGTCGTGGAGTTCTGCCGTTGGGTAGTCGGGCAGTGAGTAATGCACCAGTCAGGGAGCCAATAGCTAGCGTGCTACCAAGAGCGCCGAACTGCGCAGGACCTTTGTGAAATTCGCTCGTTGCCATTAGTGCATTGAAAATTTGAAAATTGAGTCCAAATGTTGCGCCAAAGAAAACCACAATCATTAGAGCTAAAATCTGATTGTGTTGCCTTACATATTGAAAGGCATCTTTAAGCGTTGCCCGAATTTCCTCACGTTTTTGAAGATGTAAGTCAGATTCACGTAAGGCAAGTAGTCCGCCGATAACGATCAAGTAAGAAGCGGCATTTACTAAAAAGGATGGACCAGTTCCAAAAGCTGCAATTGATAGGCCGGCCAGTCCTGGGCCAACTAGCCGCCCCAAGTTGAAATTGGCGCTATTCAAGCTCACTGCATTTGCAAGATCTGTTTTGCCCACGACTTCTGAGGTGAAGCTTTGTCGGATAGGTGCATCTATGGCACTGAAGATTCCTAGCGTTAGCGCGAGAACATACACATGCCACATTTGGACCGAGTTGTTCAAAACAAGTGCGCCCAGTATGCCTGCTGAAATTCCGCTACCGAAATTTGTAATCATTAGGAGTTTGCGTTTGCTGAATCGATCGGCCAGTAATCCGCCAACCAAACTCAATACAAGTGTTGGGAAAAACTGAAGCGCTGTAACTAAACCAAGTTCGCGGCCGCTGCCAGAAAGTTGCAACACTAACCAGTCTTGGGCAACGCGTTGTGACCAAGTGCCAACATTGGTAAAGAAACTGACAGTAAACAGAATCTTGAAATTGCGATGGCGAAACGCTGTAAAGGTATCACGTATCGCCATGTATCCAATGTAGAGAGGTTTGCAGGTATGTGCCAACGGTAGGGAATAAGAGAATATGTCGGGTAAAAAGGCGCCAAGGGTCAAAGTTTGGAACGGAAATATGTGGCAGAAAGACTAAAGTTATCCAAGACAGAGATGAGAACAAGTGTCTTCAAAACCGGCCGAGTCAAGCGCCTTGCAGTGGCGGCTTTCTCGCATTGATGCCTTGATGATGGCAGTGGTTGTTATCGCAATCTCTAGCTCTGGGCCAGTTATTGCATTGTGCACCGCTCCGGTTCTGGCCATGGCGGTGTGGCGCTGCATTTTTGCCGCCGGTTTAACTTTTCCATTCGCGCTGCGAAACCATGGTTTTTCATCTTTAACTAAAGAGCAGATTCGCGGCTGCGCGTTTGCTGGATTAGCGCTTGCAATTCACTTTGCGTTATGGATTCCAAGTGTGCGGTTAACGTCAGTGGCGAATTCTGTTGCATTGGTCGCTACACAACCGATTTGGATGTTGCTAATGACTAAACGACTTGGTCAGCACATTCCCCGCAAAGTGTGGTGGGGCATGGTTGTCGCATTCACAGGCGTAATGCTGGTGGTCAACGTTGACTTCGGTGTTTCAACTCAGGCATTAATTGGTGATGCGATGGCATTGGCTAGCGCAGTTGCTGCTGGTGCTTATTTGATGATCGGCGGCCATGTGCGATCTAGCGTGCCTAATTCGGTTTACACCGTAATTGTTTACGCTGTATCAGCTGTGTCTATTGCAGTAGTTGCCGTAAGTATCGGCACACCACTGTGGGGGTTCAGCCGAAAAGACTGGATCCTCATTGGTGTCTTGACCCTCGGAGCGCAGCTACTTGGACATTCTCTGATGAGCCGCTTGATGGAAACCACAACCCCTGCGGTGGTTGGTATCGCTGTACTCTTCGAGCCACCGGGCGCTGCAATTTTTGCTGCCATCTTATTGAAACAGAGCATTCCACTTACCGCATTAATCGGCATGGCTGTAATTCTTTTCGGTCTTGCAATTGTGGTCTGGCAATCTAATAGCACAGCAACAGTTGAGGCAATTTAAAAGCGTGTTGTCTATTTATTACTACTACCAAAGGCTGGATAAAACAATTAGTCACCATACACTTGACTTAATGAGTAACGATTGATTCACTGTGCGGTGAAAATTCGTATTCGCAATGGAGGATTTCGTGTCTGAGACAAATGTAAATTCAGCAAACCCAATTCTTTGTCCAAGTTGTTCACAAGTTCTCACAGTGCTTGCGAACCAGAATGAGATTTTGTGTGCCTGCGGGTTTACCGCATTTGCTCCGTATGTTACAGAGGCGAACTACTTGCGCGCCGGAATGCCAAAATGGCAGGCACGTTTAACTGAACTTGAAGATGCCATTAGTCGGGGACTGCGCCCTGAAGGATCAGCGCTTAGCGCTCAACAAACTTCACCAAAAAAGCCGGCCGGCGCGTATCAGTACTTAGTGGGCAGCGGATCAGTTTTGCTTTTCGCCGGCTTGGCCGCTTTTGTCGGAATTATGTGGAACTATTTAGGCACAGTCGGGCAGGGAGCAGTTTTGGCTGCGATCACAGTGTTGCTTGCAGTATTGGCAAATCGGTTATCCACTCGAATTGAGTCAACCGCTACTGCGCTATCAGCACTAACAGTTGGTTCTTGGTTGATTGATGTTGGTTGGGTAATTCATATCGTTTATACCGATTGGAACCCAACCAGTTGGGTTGTTACCACCCTAGTTATCCCGACTTTGCTCGCAATAATCACAGCAGTAGTTTTCAGTTTCTTGGGCAAGCGGTTCGCTAACACGATTTGGGAACTCCTTGGTCAGATAGCTATCCCAGTTTCGGTTGGCCTGACGATGAGCAGCGTTGCCTTAACCATAGATAAATCAATCGGTGTGAATGATTTTTATCTATCAGCTCTAGCGCTGCCTTTCACTGTGGCAATCTTGCTGTTGGTAGATAACGGCGCTGCTGTTCAGCGAACGTTTTCGAGTCTTTCCCGAACACTTTCCCTAGTTGTTTTCTCGGGGTTCACATTCTTCTATGTTGTTTTCTCCCTAAAGTGGGATTACGTCGCACTTGCGTGGGCTTTGCACCTCGTTGTTCTCGCTGTGTTTTCGTATTCCAAGCCAAGATTACGTGCATTTTCCGCGCCGTTACTGGCCGGCTCAGTAGCACTAAGCGCTGGCTTTTCGGGAATGCCAATTGCAGAACGAGTAGCGTTCCCTGCATCATTTACTCTGCTATCGCTAAGAGTTGGTAAGGACTTTAAGTTCCCAACTGCGCTTCTGATCAGCGCAACTTCTGGAGCATGGTTATTTTTCGGTTTCGCAGTCAATTCGCCAGATGAACTGCAACTTTATGCTGCTGGTCTCAGCGTCTTAACCGGTTTAGTTGTTATGTACCATGCTTGGCTGGCCAAGCGAACTGACTTTGTTGCTATTGGTTCAGGATTTCTGGCGCTGGCAACTATCTTCACAAATGTTCATTTGGACAGCACCAAGCTTGAAGCATTCACATTGCCTATAGCGGCTGTATTTTTAATCGGCGGACTTTTTGCAATGCGAATTGATGCCAAGATTTCGTCACTTCTTTGGCTCGGGCCAAGTTGTGGTGTTGTGCTGATTCCGTCTGCATTGCGCGCCACTGAATCATTAAATTACTCGCCGCGATTCAATGCCTCACTCGTTGCAGCTATTTTGCTTTTAGTTGTGGGCGCTCGATTGCGTTATGTAGGAATGCTGACGGTCGGGTTAATTGCGAGCATAATTTTGGCGCAAAATCCACTCACTTCATTGTTCAATGCAGTCGAGCCATGGATTGCATTCACAGTATCCGGCATACTTCTTTTGCTTATCGGTGCTCGGTTCGAGTACTTACGCCAACGAGCTGGCGCAGCAAAAGCTTGGGTCACCGGATCATTGCGTTAATTTCAGATTTAGGTTTCTCTTAACTGATTTAGCCTAATTTAGGCATTAGAAAGGCGCAGGCATAGAAACCTGCGCCTTTCTAAATTTACTGACTAATTCATTTTCAGATATTTATCTGCAACTGAGAGCTGCATCCAAGTGTTTTTACCATCAGTTAGTTTGTAGACCGGGAGCATCACCAAAGATCCGTTCATGTAGAAGCCCCCAAGTGCTGGCTCTGCACCAGTGATTTCTGCCTGATAGACATTAGCGTTGAGAACTGGTCGGCCCTGATCATCGAGATCTAATGAATAGTTGTTAGGACCGTATCCTTGTGCGTAATCAACCAGGGCTCCCACTAAGTTGCCATCGAAACTGGGATTGGCATAAGTGAATTGAGACCATTTCACATCATGTGTGCGTAGTGTTGCTGTTTTAGCACCGACTGTTTCGTAGTCGGCAACCTGCACTAGTTTGGCAAGGTAGCCATTTGCATGGATAACAGACTTATCAGGTGCAAGTTCAATGTTCCAAGAGAGTGAAGTGTCATTGTCTTCTACAGTCAGATGCGCAATGACTTGTACGTATGGATAAGGCTTATCGTTCTTGTCTAAGCCCCATACATCTTTGCCTGAGTGTGTTTCCCAAGTGACATTTTCTAGGTCAAGTCCAGCTTTGCCAAAAACCTCTTTGGCCACAGAGATTGCTACCTCATCAGAAAGCTGCACGCCAGTCTTTGGTTCGCAATCTGGCTGCTTATTACCAGGGAAATTATTGCAGGCATCGTTTCCATTAGCAGGGTTTTCGTAGTACCAATTTGCCAGTGGAGCTGCTTTGTTTGTCAAAAGAGTGATTCGTGCACTAGACCCAGTCTCTTCAATATCTGTTGAATATTTGTCTGCCTTGATTTTGTGTGGTCCAAAGTTGAAGGCATCGACTAGGTTAGCCACAGCTTTGGTGTTGTCCGAGTGGTCGGTACTCAATATGTATGCATGACCAATGCCTGACTCGTCAGAAAGCGAATCAGACGGATTGAGCCATGGTCTAACTCCGAAACGTATTGCCGAACTCGAGAGCGCACTGGAGGCAGAGGATCCTGACAACTTAAAATCAGCTCCTGCCGAGCCATTGGGGATAAGGGCCTGCGGACCAGCTGTGCCAGTGTCGTTACAATTTGGTGCACTCGCCTTGCAACTATTGGCACTTGTAAGTTGTTGGTTAGTTCCAGAATGCATAGCTGAAATCGAGTAACCAGCCCCAGTTCCAACGCCCAACATCAACACGGATGCTGCCGCAGCGTAAGACCAGCGAGGGAAGCGGGCACGACGGGCCGCATGTTCGCTCAGGCTAGTCACTTCAGCCGAACCACTGGTATCGACTTTCTCACGGATGGTCACTAAATCAGGCTGTGCAATGCCTGACGCTGGATCAGCAGAACGCAATTCTTGTAGCCCGTACTCGCCATCATCAGGAAGGTTTAAATCCGAATCATTAGTGTTCATTGGTAGTCCTTTCTATGTCTACACTCCTTTATGTTTCAATTGGACGAATTCCTGCAAGCACGACCAAATTGAGCCGAGTAAAAATATCCGTGAAGTTATGCAGGATTTCTAGCGCCAAACACATAGGTTGGGTAAGCGAGAATCGTGCGAGAGGACATAATGAAGGACACCGCGTTCGACGAGTTATTCAGTACTCACGCATCGGATGTTTATAAATATGTAGCACGGCGCCATGTTGGCAACGATGTTGAAGATCTAGTCGCTGAGGTTTTCACTTTGGCGTGGCAAAAATGGAATGAAATTCCAGACACCTTTGAATTGCAATGGCTTTACCGAACCGCCTGGTTTGTATTAGCCAATGCCCACCGCAAACAATCGGATTTGCCAATCGAAATTGGCGAGGCACAAGGCTTTGAAACTGACATCGCAGATTTTGTAATTGAGCACAATGAAATGCGACGAGTTTGGTTAGAAATTCCCGAGCGTGATCGAGAAGTATTGCGGCTTGTTGCTTGGGAAGGACTTACTCCACCTGAAGTCGCAGCTGTTCTTGGAATTTCCGTCGGTGGTGCAAGTTCAGCTATCTCGAGAGCGCGCAAGAACTTATCGAACTGCTTTGCCAGGGAATCCGACTAAAGCGATCTGCTTGTTAAGAAATTTGACTACGCAGGAATGCGAAACCTTCTTCGAGCGCGCGAGTTCCAATCGACAAATGTCCTTCACCATGGATTAGTTGAACATCAGCATTTGGGATGTGCTTGGCTAGCCACTTGCCGTGTTCGAATGGAACCATTAAATCTTCAGATCCCTGCCAGATAGTTAGCGGGTTCACAATCTCGGAAAGTTCAAAACCCCAAGAGTTTGCGAATGCAATGTCGTCATCAAGCCAACCATCGACTCCTGTTGAAACTGCCCAGCGGAAAATTTCCGCCATCTCTTCGCCACTCTCTCCGGTAAGTGCCTCTTGATCAACTGGTGGCA
>CANBWF010000005.1 GCA_947373075.1 Actinomycetota bacterium
TGCCGTCGATTTGGCGCTAATTTACGCAATGCCGCTAAGGCTGTTATCGAAAAACATCATCCAGCAGGTTTTAGCTTTGACTTGATTAATACACATCGAAATCTGCAGTGCGAATCTGATGATGGAGACATTGAACTTCTGACTTATGATTCAGATGGTGCCCAGGCTGCTCACATTGCCAACCTCGTTGCCCGGGCGCACGCGCAGGATTCATTAGCTTGGTCTGATATTGCGGTGATTGTCCGCTCAGCAGCTAACTCGATTCCAACGATTTATCGCGCACTTGTTGCTGCCGGTATTCCTGTTGAGGTTGCAGCTGATGAAATTCCATTACACCGCGACCCAGCTAGCGCGCCCTTGATTCAAATTCTCGAAGTAATTGCAAAACCTACTGCGCTCACGCCAGAAATGGCAGTCGCTCTTGCCACTGGTCCTATTGGGCAAATCGATTCAGTAGATTTGCGCCGCTTTGTGCAGTACCTACGAAAAGAAGATCGCGCGCCCGAACGAGTAGCCCGGCCTTCAGGCGAGTTACTGGTTGAAGCTATCAATAACGTTGGCGACTTACTCGTCATTAACGAACCTCGGCATAAAAAAGTAATCGATAGTCTCACGCGCATTGGCAACTTAATCGTCGAATGTCGAACAGCTATTTCTAAAGGCGCTACAGCTCACGATGTTTTGTGGCAGGTATGGCAAGGCTCAACTTGGCCAACCCAACTACTCGCAGCTGCGCTTGGCCAAGGGGCAAGTGCTGGGCGGGCGAATCGTGATTTAGATTCAATCTGTTCACTTTTTGACCAAGCTAATCGATTTGTTGGCCAAAATCGATCGTTGGGGATCCGCGTTTTCCTTGATGAAATCACCGCGCAAGAAATTCCTGCGGAGGCGCTTGCCGATAATCAGGTTCGCGCAAATACAGTGCGAATTCTCACGGCCCATAGGGCAAAGGGTCTCGAATGGCCGCTAGTAATTGTTGCCGGTGTTCAAGAAGACCTATGGCCAGATCTGCGCATGCGTCAGACATTGTTGCAAGCCGATCGCGTTGGTGACCGCACCGAATTACTACCAACAACTTTGCGCGAAGCACTTGTGGCTGAACGTCGTCTGTTTTATGTAGCCCTAACCCGCGCAATGCAACGAGTTGTTGTTACCGCAGTCTTTGAAGATCGAAAAGATGAAGGTGAAGTTCCATCACGGTTTATTGATGACGTCAGGTTGTCGGGAGCTATCGTTACCGCTGAACACATGCCAGGTCGACCAGCACGAGCGCTCAGTGCCGACAGCATTGTTGCGCAGTTGCGCCGCACTCTGGCTAATCCAAATTCCAGCGAGGCTTTGCAGAAAGCAGCAGCGTCACGCTTGGCAAAATTAGCTGGCACCGATTTTGCAGCGCTGCGCACAGCTGACCCAGATAACTGGTGGGGCATTTTGCCAACAACGAAAAATGAAATTAACAAACCAGTTGAACCAATTTCAATTTCAGCTACTGCGGTAAATAATTTGGAAGAATGTCCAGCTCAGTGGTTCTTAACCCGACAGGTTTCAGCAGTTGCGCAGACCCAGAATCACATGGTGTTTGGCACAATCTTGCACTCAATCGCACAGGGGTTACAAACTGGGGAGCTGGCCCCAAACCTTGACGATATTTCAGGGGAGTTAGACAAAGTATGGGCATCAATGCCATACGAAGCGGATTGGATATCGACCAACGAGCGCCAACAAGCTGGCCTTGCGGCAGAACGCTTATTGAATTGGTTCCAGGCAAATGCTGACGTTCGAAGTATCGCTGAATCAACTCTTGAATTTGAAACCACTTTGCCAGTTACCGATGCTGGTGGGTCAACGCGCGAGATCTCAATCAAGATCACGGGCTCGGCAGATCGAGTGCAATTTAATGCCGATGACATTGTGGTTTACGACTACAAAACTGGCCGTAAAGCCACCACAAACATTCAGAAGAATGTGCAGTTGGCGCTCTACAGTTACTTAGTTGAAAATGGCACATTCTCTGATGGCGAAAACAAGCTCACCCTTGAGCCTGGGCAAACCGTTACCGGTGGCGCACTAATTAACTTGCGCCTCGAAGATAAAACCGAGCCAGGTATGCCGCAAATACAACAAGTCGCAAACGGAACACACGATCTTAAAAACGATATTCCACTTGTCGATCGGTTAGCTAATGCAGCCGCAATAATTTTGGATGAGCGCTATGAAGCGCGACCCGACACAGGTCGCTGTGATTACTGCGCGGTGCGCATGCTTTGTCCCGCGCAAAGTGAAGGAAGGCAGGTGCTGTAATGAAAACTCCTGAAGAATTCGCAAGTGTTTTCCATATCGATAAGACCAAACCACCAATGGTGCCAAGTATCGAGCAGTGGGCTGCCATTACTGCGCCACTTGAACCGAGCATCATTGTTGCTGGCGCTGGCACTGGGAAAACCACAACTATGGCCTCACGCATCAGTTATTTAATTGCCACTGGAGCAGTTGCCCCTGAAAAAATCTTGGGTCTAACTTTTACTAAAAAAGCCGCACGCGAACTTGGCCAGGCGGTGCGTCTGCGCCGTGACCAAGCGCTGGCTTATCGACTTGCAAACTTCCCAGCAAATCAAGGTGAAGCAGACGAACTCGGCGAACCAATGATTTCAACGTATAACTCGTTTGGCGCCCGGTTACTCAAAGAACATGGTTTGCGCATTGGTATCGAACCTGATGCTCGCGTACTTGTTGATGCAACGCGTCACCAGTTAGCTATGCGTGTTGTCTCACGCACCAAAGTTCCATTAGCCGGGCTTGATTTCAAGCAAGTCAAAGACGTAGTTAAAGCAGTGCTTGAACTTGATAGTGAGTGCTCTAACTACCTTGTATCGCCTGAACAGGTAATTGCATACGATCAAACATTGATAAACCGATTTGCCGAAGTTTTAGATCCAACTGATGAAACTTCAGCCATGATGCAAATCTCGAAACGCCGAATTGCAATTGCGCAAGTCGTTGCACAGTTTAGGGCTGCGAAAATCACAGAGGGCATCATTGACTATTCGGATCAAATTCGACTTTCTGCGCAAGCCGCTGGCGATTCAAACGAAATGTGTCGAATGCTGCGTGAACAGTTCTCAGTGGTGCTCCTTGATGAATATCAGGACACATCGGTTGGACAAAAACTTCTGTTGAATCGACTTTTTGGCGACGCACATCCTGTTATGGCAGTCGGAGATCCATGCCAAGCGATTTATGGTTGGCGCGGCGCAGATGTCACAAATATTGAAAACTTTGTTACAGAGTTCACCCGCGCTGATGGCTCGCTAGCAACAAAATACAAGTTGTCGGTTAACCGCCGTTCGGGTCAATTGATTCTGGACACTGCTAATACTTTGAGTGATCCACTGCGTGCAATACATACCGAGATAGTCGAACTTGTAGCAGGCAGCAAAGATCAGATACCCGCTGAGATTCATACTGCTTTGTTAGAAACTTTCCCCGAAGAGGTCGAGTGGGTTTGTGATCAGATTGAAACACAGATCGCACAGGGCATTGCACCAAAAGATATTGCAGTCCTGCTGCGAGTTGGTAAGTATGGCACCGATTTTGTCGCTGGGCTTGAAGCACGAAACATTCCAGTTCAGGTAGCCGATGCGGGCGTGCTGGTTCATCTACCTGAAGTACGCGATGTCCTGTGTTACCTGGAATTGATGGCAGATCCCACAGCGAACACAGCGTTAGTTCGCTTATTGTCTGGACCAAAGTGGCGGATTGGGGCTCGTGATTTAGCTTTACTGGGCCAGCAGGCCCGCAAACTTGCCAATTCGGATTACCAAGCCGAAAAGCATTTGCCGATGGCGTTGCAGTTAGAAAATGCTGTCGGTAGCACAGATGCTGCAGATCAAGTTTGCTTACTCGATGCCCTTGAAGATGTAGCAACATCAAAACTTGCGTATTCCACAGCAGCTCGCGAGCGCATGATTGCGCTTGCGACCCAGTTACGGAACCTGCGCCAACATGTTGGGGATACTGCGATTGATGCCATCACCCGCATCATCCGCGAAACCGGTCTAGGGGTTGAAGCACTTGCAAAGCCAAATGCAGTTAGCAAGTCACATGGCGATCGACTTGGCGCACTTATCGACCTAGCGGGTTCGTACCGAAGTCTCGATGGCGAAGCCGGTGTGCATGCGTTCTTGCGTTTCTTAGCTGATGGTGAACTATTTGATAATTTGCCAGTGGGCGAATTGACGCTGACTGATGATGCGGTGGTTGTTATGACTGCGCACAAATCAAAAGGTTTGGAATTCCCAGTTGTCGCTGTACCGATGCTGTCGAAGGATCAGTTTGCAAGTAAGCCAAGGACGCTGCATTGGATGACCAACCCAGACAAATTACCTTTTGCCCTAAAGAACCAAAATGTAGATGATCCGCGCGTTCTAGGACTACTCCTAGCTGAAAACCCAGACAAAGCGATCATTGACGATTACAAAGCGTATTTCAATGAGATGCATCAGTTAGACGAAACTCGATTGGCATATGTTGCGGCTACCAGGGCCAAGCAAGTTTTGTTTGCCTCAGGTTCTTATTGGGGTACACCATCTCATAAAACTGCGTGGGGACCGAGTGTCTTTTTGAAATCTATCGAAAACCATGCGACTACCTCGAAGTCCGATGCTACTGCTCCCGTTAAGGGCGACAAGAATCCAAATGCCAAAGATGGCGACTATGTGACTTGGCCGCATCCCCTTGATGAAACAAAATTTGCTGAACTTCAAAGACAAGCCCAGTTAGTGAAAGCCGCAAATCCCGCGCAGGAAATTTCAGGATTGACGCAAGATGATCTGAATCAGGTAACAAGTTGGGACGATGACATCAAAGCGCTGCTAGGTTTGCTAGCCCGGGCTGCCGAGACGTCACGCACGGTTAAATTGCCAGATACTTTGACGGCAAGTCAGCTAGTTGCTTTGCACAAAGATGAAGCAGACTTTGTTCGCGCACTTGTTCGCCCAATGCCGCGCAAACCAGCACCCGAGGCAGTGCGTGGAACTGCTTTCCATGCCTGGGTTGAGGATTATTACGGCATTCGTAAACAAGCGAATTTGGAAGAACCGCCACCGGGTAGCGATTCACCGATCTACGACGACACCTTGCTCGCCAAACTCAAGCAGGCGTTCACCGACGGCAAGTTTGCACAACGTCGCCCATTAGATCTAGAGTTCCCATTCGCACTTATTGTCAGCGCAAGACCACTCATTGGCCGCATTGATGCCATCTTTGAAGGTTCAATTGATGATCCCTCTTCGCCTAAGTGGACAGTTGTCGACTGGAAAACCGGAGCACCAGGCTCAGCTGACCCACTGCAGTTACATGCGTACCGCGCAGCTTGGGCGCAGCACAAAGGTGTGCCACTTGAACAAGTAGATGCTGCGTTCTATTTCGTTGGCCACGATGAGATAGAAGTAGTGACCGAGATTATGACAGTTGAACAGCTCTCAGAATTGATTTAACTTTTGTTTTCAAGTTCCGTAACCAAAGCGCAATGATCGCTAATGCCTAGTGCCATCCGTTGGGCTCGGCCACGGGCAGACTTGATGGTTTCACTTGATAGCCCACGAGCCAAAATGTGGTCAAACTGAATCCGCGGTTTTACAACTGGGTATGTTGGCAGGTGCGCAAGTGAATCCCAGCCGGTGACTCTTTGCGGAAGTTTGCCAATCAAATTGAAGTCACCGAAAAGTAGCGAAGGTAATTCGCGTTTGGCTAGTGCTTTGCTAAGGGCGCGCAATTGCTTGATGTTGAAACCCGGAACAAAACTTAAGTGAGTTGTGGCGATAGTCATAGGGCCAAGTGGTGTTTGTGCTCTGGCAATGATTGCAACTCTTGGTTCATCGGCAACCTTAAGCATGCGCCAGCCATCGTCAGATGGAACTGCAAGTGGAAGCGACATTGGCGCTGCTTTGAATCGCATCACTTCAATTTGATCTAAGGGATATCTGCTGGCAAGACCATTACCGTAGTGCGGGCTGGTTGATTCAGAAAGTTCATCGCTGTGCAAATGAACAGAAGAATCATCAGCCGATTCCCATTGTTCACCCGGTGTACCAATAACTGCTGGGGCGAAAACCCAATAGGGAAGTTCTAAGCCAACAGCGATGTCTTGAAGTTGATGTGTGTGATCACTGCGGGGTTGCCCACGGTCAACTTCCTGTACTCCAATGATGTCCGCACGAATCTTGTGGGCTTGCTCTACCAGATTCACTTCATTGCCAGCACCAATAATGGGGGTGGCATGGAGCAGATTCCAGGTAGCAATACGCATATCAATCAGCCTACGATGATGCACAATTGCGCGCAGAACCTTAGGTTAGTTATGTGGGACTAATTCCAGATTTACCGTTAGCCAGATTCGCTGTGGATCGAGGCGCATTAATGCGTACCAATAAGGATTGGCTAAGCGAACTCTGGGCACTTGAATCAACCAGAGTTTTGTACATAAACAAAAATCAAGTTCCAGTAACTTCTGAGCTGTCATTAATTTTGGTTCAATCACATACTCAGCCCCTAGTTGATGTCCAAAGTGCTTTACTTCTTGGCATTGATTCCGATCACGCTTACCTCGCTGTGATGTTGGACGAGCAGACTGATGTGGCGCCATTGTGGGTAACACTGCGAGATGTAGGCGCTCAACTTTCGCCGCTTGATGTTGGTTTAGCGATTACCGCAACCGCACTTGCCACTTGGCATCAGACACATACTTATTGCCCACAGTGCGGTTTACCTACGCAGGTGTCCGAAGCCGGCTGGTCGCGCAGGTGTTCAAAAGATTGTGTTACACATTTTCCAAGAACTGAACCAGCAATTATTGTTGCGGTACATGATGCGGACGATCGAATTTTGTTAGGCCGACGAACCAACTGGCCAGAGAATTGGTATTCAACTTTGGCCGGCTTCGTTGAAGCAGGAGAATCCTGCGAAGCTGCGGTGGTACGTGAAGTTCGCGAAGAAGTTGGTGTTGAAATTGATATCAAATCTTTGCAGTATCTTGGCAGTCAGCCTTGGCCGTATCCAGCTTCGTTGATGCTTGGCTATTCAGCTCGGGCCATCACAACAGAGTTCAAACCGGCCGAAGATGAGATTGCACAGATTCGTTGGCTCAGTCGCGAAGAGCTAGCTATGCAGTGTGAAAGTGGAATGTTGAAGTTGCCAAACCCAGCAGCAATCTCTTGGCATTTAATTGAACACTGGTATGGGCAACCGTTGAATCCGGAATGGACTCGTGGTTAAAGATGTTGCAACAAGTAACGAAAAAGGAGCCAAAATGGCCGATAAATTAACGATGTACAGCACTCCATGGTGTGGATATTGCCAGCGCTTGAAAGCGCAATTGGGCCGCGAAGGTATTGAATTTGCAGAAATCGACATCGAACAGGATCCAGATTCTGCAGATTTTGTCATGAGCGTAAATGGTGGCAACCAAACAGTTCCGACCGTAGTTTTCCCAAATGGTCAGGCGCTAACCAACCCAAGTCTGGCTCAGGTCAAAGAAATTCTGGGCCTTGGCTAATAATTCCTAGCCGAAGTGTCCGTCTGCCAGCAGCTCTTGCGACAATAGGGCAGTGTCCGCAATCCTTAACGCGCTAGATAGCCAGCAACGAGCTGCAGCTGAATGCGTTAGTGGTCCTGTAGTTATTCACGCAGGAGCAGGCACCGGCAAAACTCGAACTATCACGCACCGATTGGCTTATGCGATTCAAAGTGGTGTGGTTGAAGCAAGTCAGACTTTAACTGTCACGTTTACAAATCGCGCTGCGGGGGAGTTACGTAGTCGACTGCTTGAACTTGGCATTCCAAACGCGCAAGTGCGTACTTTTCATAGCGCAGCGCTAAGGCAATTGCGGTTTTTCTACCCGCAGGTATTTACGAACCAAATTCCAACTTTGATATCTAGTAAAGCGACTTATGTTGCCCAGGCTGCAACTCAATGTCACATAGATGCCAGCCCAGACACTATTCGAGATTTGGCTGGTGAAATCGAGTGGGCCAAAGTCAACATAATTTCACCCGACATGTATCGGGAAACTGCATTTGAGTTAGGTCGGATGCCTGGTCACAATTTGAGTGCTGAGCAAGTTGCGCAAGTTTATGAAACTTATTTGAAAGTTTTAGATCAAGCTCACTTGATGGATTTTGAAGATGTGTTACTTACAACTGTTGCGCTGCTCTCAAATTATCCTGAGTTAGCTGCGCAAGTTCGCTCCCAATATCGTTACTTCACTGTTGATGAATTTCAGGACGTTAGCCCAATTCAATTTGAACTACTTTCACTTTGGCTTGGTAACCGTGATGATGTTTGTGTTGTTGGCGATCCAGCGCAAACTATTTACGAGTTCACTGGTGCAACACCAGAATATTTGGCTACTTTTGCTAAACACTTCCCCCGATCCTCGGCATTTGAACTGACAAACTCGTACCGCAGCACACCCGAAATTATCCAGGTGGCTAATCAAGTTTTGACCAGAATTTCTAGCAATAGTTTGAAATTGCAAGCCACTAGACCAGATGGCCAAAAAGTGACCATAGATGCATTTTCAGACGATGAGGCTGAAGCTCGGGAAATTGCCAGCAGCATACGCAATTTGATTTCTGCGGGATTAGAGCCGCGGGACATCGCTGTCATTTATCGCATCAATAGTCAGTCTGAAGCGTTTGAGACAGCACTAGGAAACACTGAAATTCCAGTCACAATTCGCGGAGCAAGTCGATTTTTTGAACGACCTGAAATCCGCAATGCCTTGCTGCACCTTCGGGCTAACTTGCAAGCGCCAGATGCTCGAGAGATGAACTTTATTGTGCGCGACATAGTCAGTGGCTTGGGTTGGGCGCCTAAGTCGCCAGATTCTGGCCGGGCCGCGCAAGATACTTGGGAGTCCTTGAATACGCTCGTGCAATTAGCTGATGATTTTGCGGGGCAAAATCCAGCTGCTCTATTACCCGAATTCATCGCAATGCTTGACCATCGAAACGAGTACGACCATGATCCAGTTGCTAATGCGGTAACGCTGGCTTCGATCCATGCAGTTAAGGGTTTGGAGTGGGACGCGGTCTTTGTGGCGGGTTTGAGTGATGGCTTGCTTCCAATTACTTATGCAAAAACGCCAACTCTGATTAGCCAAGAACGACGACTGTTTTATGTGGCACTAACCCGCGCTAAAAATCATCTGCACATTTCTTGGGCAAAGTCGCGTAACAGTTATACAAAAGCGCATCGCTCGTCCTCGATTTTCCTTGGTGAAATCAAAGACACTCTTTAAGTTTGCAAATTAGGCCGCACGATTCCATTGGCAACCGCAGGCAGCGTGTGTGCTTAGCTGACTGAAAGATTTATTGGCACTGGGCCAGTCAATTTGCCAGAATCCAGATTCTAGATAGTTAGCTTCCTGTGCCCATTGGTAAACGATGTCCGTCACCAACGTTGCGGTGTGTAGCAACAAGCCAGTCGGCGCTAAGTCTTGCTTTGGTCGTCCGATGAGCTGCGTTGTTAGCAGTGGCCATGCGGAATCCATATCGGCCAGTCGCGCGTTGTGACATCGTAGGCAAGCCGTATGAGCCGGATGCAAAACTGTGGAAACCGATGCCTGATTCTTCCCCGCACCTGCAACTAGATGAGGCAGGTCTGCGGCAATCAGGTGATCAGTTAGGTCGGGAGCAAACCAAACACTTTGACCAACCTGGTCAGGACATAGAACAACCAGACGATTTCCCCGCGACTTTGCTGCTCGAACCATTCGTGGCCAAACCCCACGTTGAATTCGATCAATAATCATTAGCGCAGTGTGGTCTCGTCGGGCGCCAACATCCACTCGGCTTGCTCCCCAAGCGGTTATGTCCGAGAGTGTCACTTTGTTCGGGTCATGAATATGTATGTTTGTGAACCCACGCTCCGCTAGCAAGATGGCAATAGTTGTGCCCAATCTGCCGGCACCTTGTATTTCGATTTCCGCCTCAGAAAATATTCGCCGCTCAACTAAATCAGCATCGGTCGTCATCAACCCTGATTTCATTAATCGTGAAACGGTAAAGAGTAATTTTTCCGTATCCAAGTTTTCGCGAGTTGCAGCTTTAACCACTTCATCTAGCGTTAGATGACCGGTGCAGTTTGCGATTAAGTGTGCAGCGGTTTGTGCATCTGTTCGCACTTGCGTCGCCGGATCAATTCCGAATTGAACTTCATTTTTAGTGCGCCACAGTACATTGATTCCAGCTGTGAAAATTGGTTTAAACATGTTGCCATAGTGCCGAGGATTTGCGCCCAGTGTTTCAAGTAATCCACAGCGCAGTTTTAGCAAGTTAATTCCGATAATTGTGGGGATGGGTTTACCCCTTGTTAACCTGCAAACTATTTTCTATCCACATTTCTAGGCGGGCTTTTCCCTTTATTTGCAGGCGAAATGGGCTTGTTCCACAGATTGTTCCACATGTTATTCACTGTGCATCCCCAGATAACACGTAGGTTTCCCCAACACTTCCACAGCCTTATCCACATGGGTCAAAGCGAATTTTGCCTTTTCGCTTGGCAGTAGTGCTCCCTAAGCCCTAGATTCAGAATTCGTTGGAGCTCTCGAGATAACGAGTCAACGTTCGCAAGGGGAAGGCGAACGAGTGGCACGCGCCTCGGGGGCTCCTACTTTTTTGTCAGGCCATGCTCTACTGTTGCAAACGTGAGCGAGCTTTCTGAAACTTCATTGTTTGATTTTCTTGAATCAGATAAGTGCGCACAAGAATTAGATGATGTTGCAACTTCACCGGAAAAATCAGAGCCGGAAATCGAAATTCAAAGAAGTAAAAAGCGCCGCAAAACTTGTACTGCATTTCTGCAAGGCGGAAAAATAATTGTTCAAGTTCCAGCTCGTATGTCACAACGAGAAGTTGAAATTACAGTTGCTGAACTTGTAGGACGGATAAAGCGGCGCGAACAAGTCGCTGTTGATCCAGATCTGTTAATGAGACGGGCTGGTGAGCTGGTAGCAAAATACCTAGATCAAGACATCATTGGAACCCACCTTGTGCCAGTGACAATCAGGTGGGTGACCAACCAGAATTCGCGCTGGGGTTCATGTACCCCGGGCACTGGAGCAATTCGGTTATCGCACCGACTGCAAAGCATGCCACAGTATGTGCAGGATGCTGTGTTATTTCACGAGTTAATTCACTTGGTGGTTTTAGGGCACAATGCGCAGTTTTACAAACTGGTAAATCGTTTTCCCGAGATTGAGCGAGCTAATGCGTATCTAGCCGGTTACGCTCACGCACGTAATCGAAACAACTAATTGACGTCGTCATCCTGATTGGTGGGTGGCTGCTCATCAATTACTTTTTGCAAATCCGACATCAGATCATGGCTCATGTTTGCGATGAACAAATCGATGTCCTCTAAGTCGCTAGATGTTGGTAGCAAATCTGGATGAGTCCAAATTTGGTCGCGCTGCGAAATGCCGATTGTTTCTGTTAGCTTTTGCCACACGAGAACTGCCTCACGAATTTTGCGTGGTCGAATCTCTAAACCGATAATTCCCTCAAAGAATTTTTCGGCAGGACCGCCAGCGGCACGTCTACGGCGTAGCGTCTCAGCCAGTGCATTACTACTTGGTAAACGATTTGCTGCCGCGTCAGCTACGACTACGGTTACCCAGCTTTCAATTAGGGCGATTAGGAGCTCTAGTCGGGCAAGTGCAGCTTCTTGTTGGGGTGTTCGAGATTCGGTAAACAACTCACCGCTCAGCGCTAAGTTCACTGCTTCGATATCTGTTGGGTCAATTTCAGCAAGTGCTTTCTCAATTGCGCTGGTATCAATCTGAACCCCGGATGCGTACGCTGCCATTGCTGATTGGATGTGTGACTGCAACCAAGGAGCAGCAGTAAAAAGTCTTTGATGGGCAATTTCTCGCAAAGCCAGGAAGATCAGCACATCTGCTACCTCAAGATTTAGGCCATCACTAAATTCTTGAACGTTACTAGCGATGAAACTTGGGTTATGGGAACTCGTAAGTGGAATGCCAACATCTGTTGCACTAAGTACCTGTGTTGCCATTGTTCCTAGTCCATGACCAAATTGGTTGCCAAACAAAGTTGCACCCATTGATTTAGCCATGTCCATAACTGGCCCAAGTAAATCGTTTATGTCACCAGAGCTAATTAGTTGCTCAATTTGCGTAGCAACTTCAGGTGGAAGTTGTTCCAAAATTTCTGGTGGAATGCTCATTGCGCCAGCATCAATATCCTGCGGGATTATGGTGGACATTGCTTTAGCGAGTCCGTGGGCAACGGGGTCTACTAAACCCTGCCAGGCAAGTAGGGTCTCGGCGATCCATTTCTCGCGCGTGAGGAGTTCGCATTTGTGCCCACCACTAGGAAGTGCTGTTGCTTCACCCAGCCATAGGTTGGCTAAGTCGGTTGCGGTCTCGGCGCTCTGTGAAAAAGTTGAGGCGACGTTAGCTGGGGTACTTGCCCGCAGAGTCGCTGCGCTTGCCTGCTGCGCTGCGTTCCAATCAACCGGCCCGGTATTTTGTGCGGATCCAGACTGCATCATTTTGCTCAGGTTCGCAAAAAACTCGTTCAGATCCTGATTTGCATCGTCGCTTGGGCTAAAGCCGAATGGAATCGACACGTAATCGCCACCTAACAATTTGCCCCGATTAAGGAACTCGGGGCTCTGTTCTCAGCCTAAGCGACCAATCTGCAATTTGGCCCTGAAGACGCTACGCTACTGGCGAAAACCTCAGAGCTAAGTCCCGTACGCTAGTGGTATCAAGGTTTTCGGGCAAAGGAGTAGGCAGTGGCAAAGAAGCGCCTAATTAGTTTGTCCGTTGTGTTCGTTGCCCTGGCGGTAGCTGCGCTATTTCAGCCCGTGCCGTATGTGCTCGAGCGCCCAGGTCCGCTGTTCAACACTCTAGGTGAAGTTGATGGCACTCAATTGGTTGCCATTTCTGGAACGAAAACTTACCCAACTCGTGGGGAACTAAATATGACTACCGTCTCGGTTTATGGCGGCCCGGAACAAGGCATTGACCTTATTCAGGCAATCGGTGGATGGTTTAGTCCAAAAATTAATGTGGTTCCGCGTGAAGTTATTTATCCAGAGAATTTTACGGAGCAGCAGCAACAGCAAGAGAGTGTCGCAGATTTCTCTGCATCGCAAAGTGATGCAACTGCTGCAGCGCTGAATTATTTGAATTTACCAGTGCAGAGCAAGATCTTGATTAGTTCGATTGAGAAGGGAATGCCAGCTGACGGTGTCCTTGAACCTGGAGATGTAGTTCTTTCTGTTAATGGGGTGGAAGTAACTTCGGCTCGACAGGCAGTTGCGCTTATTCGAATTCCACCAGTGGGCAAAGTTGTACGTATGAGCGTTTTGCGTAAAGGTCTAGTCAAGAACGTGCAGATGAAAACGGTTTCGCATCCTGAACATGCAAAGTGGCCATTCATTGGCATTGGAGTCGATACAAATTATGAAGCTACCTTCAAAATCGACTTCGGAGTGGACGATGTTGGCGGACCAAGTGGTGGAACGATGTTTGCGCTTTCAATTATCGATAAATTGACGCCGGGTGCGCTGGCCGATGGCAAAGTAATAGCTGGTACCGGGACAATAACTCCTGAAGGATCAGTCGGTGCAATCGGCGGCATTGCTCAGAAGATGATTGCATCTGCAGATCATGGCGCACAGTTGTTCATAGCGCCGAAGTCCAACTGCCAAGACATTGTTGGTCATGTACCGGCTGGTCTCAAAGTAGTTCCCGTAGCGACATTGAATCAGGCAGTGAAAGTATTAAACGATTTCAATGCGAAGAAGCCATTGGCAAGTTGCCCAGTTAATTCAACGAAGTAGAGGAGTAAACATGAAAGAGATTTCTGTTCAAGAACTAAAGGCGATTTTAGGCGAAGTTAATTTAGTTGATGTGCGTGAACCAGACGAGTACGTGGAAGCACACGTTCCAGGTGCGAACTTGATTCCACTTGCCACTGTGCCAGTTCGCAATAATGAACTTGATAAGTCCCAAACCCAGTACATCATTTGCAAGTCGGGCGCGCGCTCTGCCAAGGCTGCCGAGTTTTTGATTGCTCAAGGTTTTGATGCGGTGAACATCACTGGTGGAACTATGGCTTGGATTGAATCAGGCGAACCAGTTCACACTGGTGACCAGCCTTAAATCACAAATATTTTTCTTTGCAGATTAGGCAAATGTTTGCAGAAGTGCTTTATTGAGTGCTGGCACTAAATCACTTGCTACTGCCACATCGTTAACATCGTCGAATGAACGTTGACGAATCGCATTAATGTTGCGTCCATCTCGCATTACAAGGGCAATGATTCGCAGTTCTTGAGTTTGAGACTCGACATCAGGGTCGATCTCATCATCAGGTTGCATTGAAATTAATCGTTCAATGGCTAA
Source organism: Actinomycetota bacterium (assembly GCA_947373075.1). GTDB lineage: Bacteria > Actinomycetota > Actinomycetes > S36-B12 > UBA5976 > UBA5976. Next base: position 14,439 of record CANBWF010000005.1, read on the forward strand.
CGCGGCCCCGGTAATCTGCTCTGGCCAGGAGATTTGTTCGAGCGAACTGATTAAGTTTTCGTTATCCAGCTCGGCATCTTGTTCCACAAACATGAATTGACCGGCATGACCCTCGGAAACTAATTCCGGGTGATCTATTGCTAAATCGGCCGTTGGAACAATGGCAAATAGGCGGGCAACCTGATCCCATCCACTGTCGGCGACATGCTGATCGAGTTCGCGAACCGTATCGGCTAGCACTGAATCGTTACTCATGGGCTCAATTCTGACGCATCCAATATCCGCCTTGCACATAGGCTAGGGGTGTGAGCAATTCGATTAGTCCGAACATCCGTCGCAATCCACTTGGCATCTTTATCGCCGTTCTGGTTTTTGCCTTCATCTTGCTATCTATTACGGCTGGATTTTGGGCTGACTGGCAATGGTATGTCTCGGTAGAACACTCAGATGTTTTCCTGACTCAGTTAAAAATTAGGCTGTTACTTTTTGTAATTGCGGGCTTAGTAACCACTGTGGCCTTAGGCGCAAGTGTTCGCTTGGCTTATCGCGGCCGGCCGATCTTGGTGCCGGTAACTCCGGAAGAAATTGCGATCTCACAATATCGCGATGGGCTTGAGCCTTTGCGTAAAGTTTTATTCTCGCTTGTTCCTGCTGCTCTTGGTTTATTAATCGGTATCTCTGCAGCAGCGCAGTGGCGAACATATTTGATGTGGCTCAACTCGACACCGTTTGGCAAAACAGACCCACAGTTCGGAAAAGATTTATCGTTTTACATGTTCGACTTGCCGTTCTGGCGTTTCCTTTTGGGCTTCACCGTCACAATCACAGTCTTTGCCGGTCTTGCAAATGTTGTAGTGCATTATGTCTACGGTGGTTTTAACCCACGAAACATTGGCCGAATTAATCAGGCAACTCGTCAGCACATTGTTTTCTTTTTAGGTGTCATTGCTCTACTGAAAGGCATTGCATACTCGCTTGATAAATTTGCGCTTGCAACAAAATCCGACGCCTTGATAACTGGTTTGAAATACACAGATGTACATGCGCTGGTGCCAGCTAAAACAATTTTGACCTACATCGCATTTGCTACCGCAATCTTGTTTTTCGTATCGCTATTCCGTGCTGGCTGGTCAGTGCCATTTATCGCACTTGGCACCATGTTTGGCGCATCCTTGCTAATTGGCGGCTTGTATCCGGCTTTCGTTCAGCAAGTCCAGGTGAAGCCAAGTGAGCTTGCGCGGGAGACTCCTTACATCCAACGTAACTTGGAATCTACGGTTGCCGCTTATGGTTTAGGCAAAGCACAGATTGCTGAATACAAAGCCATTGATAATCCATCGCGAGCTGCCTTGGGCCAGGACGCTTCTACTCTGTCGAATGTTCGCTTGCTTGATCCAAGTATTGTTTCGCCAACGTTTAGAAACTTGCAGCAGATTCGTGGTTTCTATGCTTTCCCTGATTCATTAGACATCGACCGTTATTCGTTGGATGGTTCTAAGCGTGGGGCAGTGCTAGCAGTTCGTGAAGTGAGTCTTGCTGGTGTTGCAGACAATCAACGCAACTGGTTCAACGACCACATGGTGTTCACACATGGTTATGGTCTTGTAGCTGCACATGAAAATAAGGTGACAAGTAACGGCTCACCAAGTTTCTTGGAAAGTGACATTCCACCAAAAGGTTCGCTCGACATTAAACAACCTCGGGTCTACTTCGGCGAGCAATCACCGGGCTACTCGATAGTTGGAGCGCCAAAAGGTGTAGCGCCTCGAGAGTTGGATTACCCAGATGACCGCAGCGCAAATGGCCAGAAGAACAATACTTATGCTGGCAAAGGTGGCGTGCCAGTAGGCAACTTATTCCAGCGCATTATTTTTGCTTTGCACTATCAGGACGTAAACATTCTGTTGTCCAACCAAATTTCTAGTGAAAGTAAGTTGCTTTACGACCGTGATCCAGCAACTCGCGTGCGCAAGGTTGCCCCATGGTTAACCCTCGATACCGACCCATACCCAGCCGTTGTTGACGGCCGGATTCAGTGGATTATTGACGGTTACACAACCTCCAATGCTTACCCGTACTCAGCTCGAGTTTCGTTAAGTGATGCAACCGCAGACTCGGTTAACGCTCAGTCAACGAGTTCTTTCTACTCACAAGACATCACTTACATCCGCAACGCAGTTAAGGCAACCGTTGATGCTTACGATGGCACAGTCCACATCTATGCATGGGATACCACTGATCCGCTGCTAAAAGTGTGGTCCAAAGTATTCCCAGGCGTTGTGCAAGCGAAGTCAGAAATTCCAGCTGGAGTTTTAAAGCATGTGCGTTATCCAGAAGATATGTTTAAGGTTCAGCGCGACATTTTGGCTAAGTACCATGTGAAAGATCCGCAGGCCTTTTATTCAGGTCAGGATTTTTGGAATTTGCCGGATGACCCGACCAAACCTTCGATCAGTCAGGCTCAGCCACCGTATTTCTTAACGTTAAAGATGCCGGATCAAAAGCAGGCAACTTTCTCGTTGACAACAACTTTTGCTCCGAATAAGCGCCAAACTTTAGCTGCTTTCATGGCGGTAAATTCCGAGCCTGGTCCCGACTACGGCAAGATTCGAGTGCTGCAGTTGCCGCGTAATACCACTATTCCTGGACCAACTCAGGTGCAAAATAACTTTGAGTCTGACCCTGATGTTTCAGCAAAACTTTCGTTGTTACGACAGGGTGGCTCTGAGGTTGTTTTAGGTAACTTGCTTTCACTTCCAGTTGGTGGGGGATTGCTTTACTTCGAGCCTGTGTATGTTCGAGCAAGTCAGGGCGATGGCTATCCGCTGCTCCGTAAAGTTTTGGTTTCTTTCGGTTCCAAAGTTGCTTTCGAAGACGATTTACCAACAGCGTTAGCTAAGGTATTCACGGGTCAGACGACACCGACGCCTAATGGCAATCCGACTGGCACGCTGACTCAGCGCCTGGCAACGGCTATTGCTGCTGCAAACACTGCTTATGAACAGGGACAGTCCGCACTCGCTAAGGGTGACTTTGCTGCCTATGGTGCTGCGCAGAAGCGTCTTGCCACGGCTTTGGCACAGATCACTGAGTTGGGTAAAAAAGTCGGTAAGTAATTACCTTTTTACTTGGCGCGATTTGTTGCGTGGCCAATGTTGTCGTATTCTTAGGAAACCGACGCGGGGTGGAGCAGCTCGGTAGCTCGCTGGGCTCATAACCCAGAGGTCACAGGTTCAAATCCTGTCCCCGCTACTAAATGAAAATGGGTCCCTTGAGGGCCCATTTTTCATTTATCCGCGGCACTGGGATTTGGGAGGAGTGTTTCGCGGAAGCGAAACACGACGGTTCCTGTCCCCGCTACTAAAAAGAAAAGACCCCTTCCTGGGGTCTTTTCTTTTTATCTAAGTAAGGATTGCCAGGATTTGAGGAGGAATGGTTTTCATTGTTCTGGAAAACCATGACGGAGTCCTGTCCCCGCTACTTTGGACGGTTCCTGTCCTCGCTACTTTCCACGGAGTCCTGTCCCCGCTAACACTTAACCCCTCAAAATCACTCGCAACTTCCGCATTTATTAACCCCCGCAATCTAGACTCAGAATCACATGCTCATTTGAGGAGTCGCTATGCAGTTCGGTACCAAGTCAAAAACAACACCCAGTGGGTTACCTGTTGCCGGCTGGTGGCGCCGCGGGATAGCTACGCTGATCGATGATGTTTTGGGCTTCACCGTGATTTGGTTTGCCGGTCTCATTTCTGCAACCATCATTGGCAAAGTGATTTGGACTGCGGTTACTCAGACGATTGTGGATGTTCGCACCAAACTCGGCGACGTCGTTGATGGCATTGCAAGTTCAGGCAATGTTCAGCAGCAGATTCAAGATTTGATTAATGCCTATCGAGCAAGTGGTAAAACTCCGAACGATCTCGGCAACTTGATAATCAATACCTACATCGATAACTTGCACCTAACTGTTATGCAAGGGCTAATAATCTTCGTATGCATTGCGGGCTGTTTCTACTTCGCTATTTACAATCACATCATTCGCGTTCATCGCAAAGGCCGTTCGTTAGGCGATGGGCTAGTTGGAATTTACGCAGTTACTGACGGCGCATTTTTCCCTAGTTACCGAACAGCGATTGTTCGCTACCTTTGCATGGGCGTAATCGCAGGTGCTATTTCTGCTGTAGGTAGTTTCTCGTCATCACTTGCTAATGCCACCAACGTGCTAACAGCAACTGTTTTAATTGTTGATTTGCTGTTCCCGCTATTTGATAAGCACGGTCGTTCATTGCACGACCTAATCGCTGGAACATACACCGCGCATCCAGATCGTTTTGGTTACTCACTGGAACACATGACTGCAACTCCCGCATCTGAGTAACTCTGTGACTTGGACAGCGCCACCGGGTTCTAGAACTCGGCATGGTTGGAATACGCCCGTTACAGCGCCCGGGCCAGAAAACCGCGAGATGCTCAAACGGTTTCGCGAAATCCAGCACAACCCGCTGAATTTCTTGCTGCAAACTTGGCAACTACATGGCGATGTGGTGCAATTTCCGATTCCGCGTCCTGCCAGTTACTTAGTTAGTTCACCGCAAGGCGCAAGAGACGTTTTAGTAAACAATCATCGGGCCATGAGCAAGCGAACTATTCAGTATTCAACTCTGTCGTTGGTTACTGGTGAAGGATTGCTAACTGCCGATACTGAAACTTGGAAAACATCACGCCGGCAGTTGGCGCCAGCTTTTCATCACGAGATGATTTCATTAGCCACAAACCATGTTGCAACTGCGCTCAATCGACTCGATCAAAATTGGGCAGAACTAACATCTGAGGGCTCTGCACTAATTGATGTTGATCAAACAATGATGAACCTCGCACTAGAAATAACAGGTGCAACATTATTTGGTAGCGACTTAACGGGACAAGTTGATCAACTCACCTCAGCCACTTTGCGAGCGCTGCATGGGGTAGTAGTGCGAGCGCGTAATCCGTTACCGGTGCCGCTAGCGATACCAACGCCAAACAACTTAGGTATGCGAAAAGCAATTCGAGAGTTAGACACCGCGGTAAACGCAATTATTGATCGCCGACTTGCCGACCCATTGCCGCCGGGTGCGCCAATTCGCGACATGCTCGACGTTTTGATGGATCAAACTTTGGAGCAGCCGCTTAGTCGCAAACAAATTCGCTATGAAGTTGCCACTTTCATAGTTGCCGGGCACGAAACTATTGCCAGTGCGCTCACTTGGGCTTGGTATCTACTGGGCAGTAACCCCGAAGAAGCACAGCGACTCCAAGTGCATCCAGAACGCGCCGCATTGGTATTTGATGAAACCTTGCGCCTCTATCCACCTGCTTGGGTAATCACTCGGCGCACACTCGAATCAGTTGAAGTTGAAGGTTTTCTAATTCCAGCCGATGCATTGGTAATAGTCAGCCCTTGGGTTGTGCATCGCAATGAAAGAGTCTGGCCAAACCCAGAACTGTTCATCCCTGATCGCTTCGCCAATGGCGCACCGATGCTTGGTTACCTGCCTTTTGGCGCAGGTCCACGCTTATGTATTGGTCGAGACATGGCTCGGTTACAGGGCGCACAAATCTTGAGTCACATTTCCCAAAACTGGCAGTTAAGCCCGATTCACAATCAGCAAGTTCCAGTAGATGCTTCAGTTACTTTACGGCCACAAGGTGGCTTGCCAATGCGCCTGACGCGCATCAAAGATTAATTACCGGCGATAACTTTTAACGCAGCAGCATGTAATGCAGAGTTTGTTGTAACAGCGCTCTTGTGAGTTAGCGCATCACTGCCATCAAACCCAGTCACAGTCCCGCCGGCTTCACGCACAATAGCGATGAACGCTGCCATGTCCCAAACACTAAGTTCTGGTTCCACGGCGATATCTACCACACCTTCAGCCACCATCACGTGCGACCAAAAATCACCATAGGCACGTGAGCGCCAAGTTGACTCTTGCAGGTCGCCCAATGCAGATTCAAAGCCAGTCCAACCAACAGCGTCGCTGTAAGAAAGTGAAGCATCGGCAAGTTGCCCTACATCCGATACATGGATTGGTCGAACTGTCCCATCAACATCTTTAGTGAACGCTCCACCACCAGTTACAGCCCACCAGCGTCTACCTAAAGCTGGAGCAGAGACAACTCCTAATTTGAGTTCGCCGTTTTCGGAAAGCGCAATCAACGTCGCCCAAACTGGAACGCCGCGCACATAATTCTTTGTGCCATCAATTGGGTCGATAATCCACTGACGGTTTGCGTCTAGTCCAGTGTCGGCTTGCTCTTCACCAATCACACCATCGCCGGGGCAGGCGCTCATAAGTTCATCGCGGATGTATTGCTCTACTGCCTGATCTGCCTCAGTTACTGGCGTACTGTCAGGTTTAGCGTCAACCCGTAAATCTAAGGCTCTAAACCGATTCATGGTGATGATGTCAGCCTGGTCGGCTAACTTTAGAGCAAGAGTTAAATCAACATCCACGATTTAACCGTATCGCCTACGGAGCGATTTAGGTATTTCAGTGGGGCAGGAGTCATCATGGCACGCTGGTTCGGCAAGTCAGATAAAGCAACAAGCTCTGCTATGAAAGCGGTTAAGCATGGGGCCGATTACTTACAGAAAAATCCTGATGCACTCAAAAAGATAATCTCCGAGTTTCCAAGCAAACTAAGCGAATCATCGGGCAAGATCACATTTGCAACTCAAGCCACAGCTATGTATTACGCATTACGCGATTCCAAAACTCCGCTAAAAGTCAAAGCACTTATTGGCGCTGCGCTGGCTTACTTCATCATGCCTTTTGATTTGATCCCCGATTGGATTGTCGGTTTCGGATTCACCGACGACTTAACGGTTGTGATGATGGTGTTGCGCCAACTTTCGGGCGCAATTACCGAGGAACATTACGAGTTAGCTAGAGTGCGACTGCAACGCGAAAAGTAGTCGACGAAGCGAATCTAGGCGAGCTAATCCGCCTTGTCCCGCGTTACCATCAGCAACCCAAGCATCTAGTGCGCAATCTGGTGGGGCAATGCCATCACTGTTTACGTGTGTGCATGCGCGCGGACATTCGGATGCACCATCTACTAGTTCCGGGAAACTTTCAATAATTGCATCTGGGTCCACATGAGCCAGACCAAACGAGCGCAATCCGGGCGTATCAATTACCCAGCCAGTGTCATCAGGTAAGGCAAGAGCTTGAGCTGAGGTTGAAGTATGTTTGCCACGCCCAGTCACATCATTAACAATGCCGGTGGTGCGCTCGGCTGTAGGTACTAATGAATTAACTAGCGTCGATTTCCCAACGCCAGAATGACCAATGAATACCGTGGTGTGTCCAAGTAGTTGCTGGCGGACTTCTTCAATTCCTTGTTTAGTTGTCTGATCTACCGAGATGTATTTCAAATCCATCCCGCTGTAGTTACTCAAAAGGTCATCAGCAGATTTCAAATCTGTTTTTGTCAGAATCAAGATTGGTTCCAACCCAGATTCAAATGCGGCAACTAATGTGCGGTCGATTAAACCGACTCGTGGCTCTGGATTAGTTGTTGCGGTAACTATTGCTAACTGATCGGCATTAGCCACAATGATGCGCTCTATTGGGTCTGTGTCGTCCGCAGTTCGCATAAGGGTGGTTGAGCGCTCTAAAACTTCAACAAGGCGAGCAAGAGTGTCTGGTGTGCCACTTAAGTCGCCAACAAGGCGAACTTTGTCGCCAATCACCACGCCCTTGCGACCTAACTCGCGTGCTTTCACAGTAACCACTTGAGTTTGCTCGTCGTGTGGCACGCCATCAGGCACTACACAGGTGATTCGGCCGCGGTCAACGCCAACAACCATGCCAACTTCGGCATCAGAAAAATCAGGGCGATCTTTCGAGCGACGACGAGAATTGGTGCGGCTCGGTCGCCGCCCATATGAGTCTTCGTCTATTTCGCTCACACGTTCACCAATGCATGCCACATCACATCAAAGTCTGGCAATGTTTTACCAGTTGTTGCGATGTCTTCAATTTTCAAATCAGGTACAGCTAAACCAATTACCGCGCCGGCCATCGCCATTCGATGATCATGGTAAGTAGCAAAACTTCCGCCATGAAGTGGTTTTGGATTGATGATCAATCCATCAGCAGTTTCAGTTACGTCGCCACCAAGTCGATTGATTTCGGTAGCAAGTGCCGAGAGGCGATCAGTTTCATGTCCACGCAAATGGGCGATGCCAGATAAATGTGATGGGCTATCTGCAAGGGCGCAAAGCGCAGCAATAACTGGAGTAAGTTCGCCAACATCGTGCAGGTCTGCAGTCAAGCCATGCAATTGCCCGCCGGTGAAAGTTACATCGTTTCCAGCTCGAGAAACACTTGCACCCATTTGCGGCAACAGATTGCGAAGCGCATCGCCAGCTTGAGTTGTGTGTGTCGGCCAGTCTGGAATAGATACTGACCCGCCACAAACGAGAGCAGCGGCAACAAATGGCGCAGCGTTAGAAAGATCGGGTTCAACTGTCACATTGAACGCAGCAGGGATTCCTGGATGCACAGTCCAACGTGCATGGCGTTCGTCTTCGATTTCAGTATCAACACGAATGCCCACTTGGGCCAAAACTTCAATAGTCATATCAATGTGTGGCATTGAAGGCAGTACGCCACCTCGATGCACAACTACAAGTCCACCGTCGTAACGCGATCCTGCGAGTAATAACGCGCTCACGAATTGAGAAGATGCGGAAGCATCAAGCGTTACAGTGTTTCCAGCTACCCGCCCTGTGCCATGCACCGTAAATGGCAGCGTGCCACGCAGTTGGTCATCAACTTCAACGTCAAGCGACTTCAAAGATTCAATAATTCGATGCATTGGTCTTGTGCGAGCACCAGCGTCACCATCAAAGCGAATGTCGCCATTGGCTAACGCCGCAACTGGCGGCACAAAGCGCATTACGGTTCCAGCAAGTCCGCAATCAATTGTTGCTGGCCCAACAAGCGGTCCAGGCGTAACCACATAGGCATCTTCTGAAAATTCGATACCAGTGCCCAGAGTAGAAAGAGCTCCAGCCATCAAACGTGTGTCACGGGCAACTAGGGGATGTGTGATTCGGCTCGGTCCGTCAGCCAGAGCCGCCAGAACCAGCCAGCGATTGGTAAGTGACTTTGATCCTGGGATGCGAATACGCGCATCTAGTGGGGCAGTGCGCATCGGCGCATTCCACAAATCAATCACACCTTTAGCCTAACGGCTGACAGACTAAGAATCATGTGTGGAAGATATGCTTTGAAAACGGACCCAAAACGCATTGCGTCTCAGTTTGGGGTAGATAAGGCTTTTGTATCGGGGAGCCATCTTGGAATGTTTACTGCCGAAGCCATTTCCGCTGACAAGTTGACCGAACAAATTTTGCTACCCAGTTTCAACATTGCGCCAACGCACCAGATTCCAGCGATTGTCCAAATCGACAACGAACGGACTTTAACTACTTTTCAATGGGGGTTAATCCCGTCTTGGGCAAAAGTTCCAAGTATTGGTGCACGAATGATTAATGCCCGAGTTGAAACAATTTTAGAAAAGCCCTCATTTCGAAGTGCGGCTGCCAAACGTCATTGCATAATTCCGGCTGATGGGTGGTTCGAATGGCAAACTCTCGGTAAAAGTAAAAAAGTTCCGCACTATTTCAGTCGAACCGATAAAGCACTACTCGGGTTTGCCGGGATTTATGAATCTTGGCAGACACCGGATGGCACCGAACTGTGGTCATGTTCGGTAATCACCACCGATGCCCATCCTGAATTTAGCGAGATTCACGATCGCATGCCGTTACTGGTGCCAGCGCAGTCAACAGAACTTTGGCTAACACAAGGGGCGGCAGCTATTGCTGAGCTTCGCATGCAGGCAGTGCCTGCAACAGATCTCACACAGTGGGAAGTTAGTTCAGCAGTCGGGCAGGTTCGCAATAACAACCCAAAACTAATCGAACCTGTGGAACCTGAAGACCTTTCCCTCTTGCTGTTTCTGTAGTTGACGAAACTTACGCAAACAGAGAGCTATTCGGTTGATGGAATAATTTCCTAAATTCATTGGTTGAACCCCGTATGGCTAAATCGTGCGTAGATTGCACCCCCGAGCAGAAAGCTCAGTGGGAGTTAACGCAGGCAGCACTCATTGATTTCTCTGGCACTACTCAAACAGGGTTAGGTAGTCATCACACAAAGGAAAAGCAAGGAGTAGGGTCGTTTTATATGAGCACCGACGATTCTGAAGCAGCTTCAGATTCCAGTCACAGCGAAATAAGAGTTAAACATTCTCCGGAATTAACTGAGCGATTTGAACGCGATGCTTTGCCATTCCTAGATCAAATTTACGCAGGCGCCCTGCGCATGACCCGTAATCCAAGTGACGCACAAGATCTAGTTCAAGAGACTTACATAAAGGCGTATCGCGCCTTTGCTCAGTTTCAAGAAGGCACAAACCTCAAAGCTTGGTTGTATCGAATTCTCACCAACACTTACATCAACTTGTATCGCAAGGCACAGCGTGAACCACGAGTAAACCCAGTTGATGAAATACATGACTGGCAGATGGCTGATGCAGCCAGACACACATCTGGCGGGTTACGGTCGGCCGAAGCAGAAGCGCTAGATCTATTGCCGAACACAGTTATCTCGGATGCGTTCTCCGCGGTGCCGGAAGATTTTCGTAACGCGGTCTACTTGGCCGACGTTGAAGGTTTCGCATACAAAGAGATTGCCGAAATTATGGATGTACCAGTTGGCACTGTGATGTCGCGATTACATCGAGGCCGTAAAGCGCTACGTGAACTGCTTGCCGATTACGCTCGCGAAAATGGATATTTGAAGGAAGATAAGTCATGAGTTGCGGCAATCCACACGAAACTGCGTGTACCGAGGTTCTAGAGTCGCTGATCTATTTCATCGACAAGGAGCAATGTTCTGTAGCCGAAGACCAGATCCGCATCCACCTAGATCAGTGCATTTCGTGTGGCGCTGAGCGAGATGCCTTGGAACTTATGAAAGTTCTGGTTGCCAGATCTTGTTGCCCAGACCCAGCACCTAGTGAGTTTCGCCTAAAAATCACCCAAATCATTGCCCAAATTCAGGTTGAGTACACCGAGGGTTCGTAGCACCCCCAGAACTGCTCTATCCTTATAACTAGACATTTTTATCAAGGAGTTCACATGAGCAAGCGTGGCCGCAAAAAGCGTGATCGTAAGAAGAACAAAGCAAATCACGGTCGTCGTCCAAATTCATAATTGCGTCATCAAGTTACGCTGATTGAGTGAACGTCACAAGCACTGAATTACCTGGTATCGCTGCTGAGCGTACCGATCTTTCGCCTGCTGAAGTAGAGCATCTCCAATTGCTATTGAGTGATTGGACCATGATTGCTGATTTAGCTTTCGCTGACCTAATTCTTTGGCTCCCAACTTGGAATGAAGCAGGCTTCGTTGCTGCTGGCCAAATCCGCCCGGCAACTACCCGAACTCATATTCCTAAAGACGTTACGGGCAATTTCGTACCCCGTGGTCGTCATGTTGAATTAGATCGCGCATTCCTCACTGGTGAAATTTGGACCGGCCAGCCTGACAAGCAACATGAAATTACCCAAGCTATTCCGATTTCATTTTTGGGTCGCACCATTGCTGTTCTTGGCCGTTACTCAAGTCCATCCGAAGCTGGTCGCCTCGAATCAATCTATGATCGCATCGCACAAATCATTTTTGAAATGCTCAGTAGCGGCGCTTTCCCTCGCGTGACACATAACGACCAAGGCACAGGTGGTCGTGGTGGTGCTCCGCGTGTAGGTGACGGCCTGATCTTTCTGGATACAACGGGAACAATCGAGTTTGCCAGCCCTAATGCAACTTCAGCATTTCGCCGCTTAGGCGTTGCAATCGATGTTGAAGGACAAGTATTAGCCGACTTGGTTTCACAGTTGAACCGGCAAGGTGTCCCAATCAATGACACATTAAGTCTGGTGGCCCGAGGCCGAATTCAGGCAACTGCCGAACTTGAAGGCACGCATTCATCTGCAACCTTGCGCTCTATTCCGCTTGTTTCCAGCAATGAAGATGCTGATGGCTTAAGTCCAGCAGGAACTTTGGTCTTGATGCGAGATGTCACCGATTTGCGCAGACGAGAACAGGCACTTTTAGGCAAAGATGCGGCAATTCGGGAAATTCACCACCGAGTTAAGAACAATCTGCAAACGGTTGCGTCCTTGCTGCGCTTGCAAAGCCGCCGCTTGAAAGACACTTCAGCCCAATTGGAACTTGCAGAAGCTGGTCGACGAATTGCCACAATCGCAATCGTGCACGATTTGCTTGCCCACAATCCAGGTGAGGCAGTTGATTTTGATGAAGTATTTGGTCGAGTTATTCCGCTCAGTATCGAAACAACTTCAACTGTCGAAGTTAAAACTCAGTTCAATGGTGAATTCGGCATTCTTCAAAGCGACATGGCCACCACACTGGCTTTGGTTTTAGCTGAACTGGTGGCTAACTCGGTGGAACATGCAGCTTCTGGTCGAGGTTTAGTAAATATAGTTGTCAGCGCCGAGCGCACGGAATCTCGCATCAATGTGTCAATTACAGATGATGGTCCAGGCATTGCATTACCGGTTGCTGAAGGTAGTGGGCTGGGGCTAGCAATTGTTACGACCTTGGTGGGCGAAGAACTTGGCGGTTCAATTAAATTCGAACACGTTGATGAAACTGCGCAGTTACGCGGAACTAGAGTTGTAGTTTCTTTGCCACTTAATAAATAGAGCAGTAAAAATATTGACTTGCTCGTTACAGAGCAGGAACGTCCGATTCAAAAACATGTGGAACTGGTTCCACGCCACGCGCGCGTGCACGCTGCGCCCGACGCTTAATTGCGCGACGCTCATCTTCACTGGTGCCACCCCAAACGCCTGAATCTTGACCTGTTTCCAGTGCCCATTTCAAGCAGGGTTCAATCACAGGGCAACGCCGACAAACAGCTTTTGCTTCCTCGATTTGGGAGAGTGCAGGTCCGGTATTTCCGATAGGGAAGAAGAGTTCAGGATCCTCTTCGCGGCAGACTGCCTTATGGCGCCAGTCCACTTGAACCTCCAAAGCCTCGAAAATAAACGGTTTTTCAGGCCGAAGGCCCGAAATTCCTGCGGTTTTGTGCTAATTTTCACAAGCACCCCTCTATCATCTCGGAGTTTTGGGGCAGTCGCAATAGCAAAAGCGAAATTGTTCAAAAGTTTTTCACTTTTCATACATTGCGATTTTGATTTTCTGCTTGAAAATTCAACTTATTTAGCGAAATTTGAATTTAAAAAAATTTTGGATTGAGGGTTTCCTTACGCGTAAACAGTCAACGCGTTTTTTGTATGCCTAACTGAAACTTCCGTGACCTGAGATAAAACTTCACCATCAACTTGTAGCCAAGTCGGAGTCTTCATAATAAAACTGAAATCGTTTTGATCAGCTAGAGCGAGCACATCGCTTTGCGAGTCAAGATTCTGATTAGCGACGATGCCTCTAACTATTTTGCTAAATGAAAGTAACGACATACTTGTTGGAGCAAAAACAGAAAGTGCCTTGTCATGAGTTGCATCTGGGGTAAGCGTAAGCGGGCGAGAGCCTAGATAAATCCAAGGTGCCACGTTAATGATGAGAGCGAAGTGCAAAGGGGTAGACATTTCCCCCGCAGGACTTCGCAAAGTTATGTGTGGATGTCGATCTTTAAGGGCGGAAACTAGTTTGCGACCGGCAATTAATGTGTAAGCCAAATCTGATGCTTTTTTGCCGTGTTGTCTGCGCTCATCCATAGCCATTAGAACTTCTGCATCAATTCCAAGTCCGGCGTTAAATAGGAACCATCGGTTGAATTCGGCATTAGCAACTGAGCCAACTCCAACAACTCGAGTGCGATTCGAAGAAATTGCTTGTGCTAATTGTTCTGCAGCTTCTAATGGATCTGATGAGTACTCCAGGTTTCGGGCAAAGACATTTGCATTCCCACCGGGCAAAGCTGCAAGTCGAGGACCACTTGGGTTTGGTCCTTTATGAAGTAAGCCGTTAGCTAATTCATTTACAGTTCCATCACCGCCGTAACCTATGACAATTTCGTAACCTTGAGCCCCGGCAGTGCGAGCAATTTCCATTGCATCGTTACGACCAGTTGTTGGCTGCATAGTTAAGTCACAAACAGTTTGTAATTTTTTTGCTATCTGGTCGCGAGTCGATTCGCTAGTACTGGTTGCAAACGGGTTGTAGACCAGAAGCGCTCGCATGTGTTCAGCCTAATCGCGGTAACCTATCTCCATGCGTAAAGTTGCCCTGATCTGTGGGCTGATAGAGGCAATAGGCCTTTTGGCTTTCGCCATTTCTGTTTTGGTTAAAGAGACTTCAGATAACGGTGTTCGAGGCAGTGGCCCTCATCCGTTGGTGCTATTCGTAATATTTCTGATTTTTGCAGTTGCCATTGCTGTAGTGACTCGAGCGCTATGGCTGGGTAAGTCTTGGGCAAGAACCCCATATGGTTTGATTCAGGTGTTCGCGCTTTTAGTTTTTGCCTACTTGCCATTAAGTGGAAGCGGAACTTTCGCTCGATTTGGTGGTGCGTTAGTTGCGACAGTCTCAATAACTGGAATTTTCGCTTTGTTTAAGACGCGAATAGAAAATTAATCTTGCAGGCTCGCACGTAAATTAGTCAGAGTATGGGCGAGTATTCGAGAA
>CANBWF010000006.1 GCA_947373075.1 Actinomycetota bacterium
ATAGTTGCTCGCTCGTAGCCGTAGTAGAGAAGTGAGAGCGAATCTTTGGCGTAGTAAGTCTCGTCAAATACCAGGGCGTGTGGTGTGCCAAGCCGTGGCAGGCGAAGTATTGCTGCGATTAGCGTGGCTAATAGCGGTCCGAGCCAGCCAAGCCAGCCACCAACAAGTTCGCCAGTGCGTTCAAAAACAACAGAGGTAGTGCTTTCGAAATTTTGCGGTTTTCTTGCACCATTTTTTGTAGCGGGCTTAGATTTACTCGGGGAGTTAACTGGTCGACGTTTTGTAGCCATACCAACAAAGTTACAGGGTAAGAGCCTTAATAGGGAATGATGGTCTCGTGTCTGGAACTCTTTTTCTCGCTGCCACTCCGATTGGCAATCCTGCAGACGCGTCGGCTCGATTGGTAGAGATCTTGCAATCAGCAGATATCGTTGCCGCTGAAGATTCCCGTCGGGCGGTGCGACTTTTGCGTGATTTAGACATAACTGCGCCTGGAAAAATCGTTTCATTTTACGATGCCGTTGAGGAAGCAAAGTCCGTCGATTTAGTTGCTGCTGTTCAAGCGGGCCAAACTGTCGTAGTCATTTCAGATGCAGGGATGCCAACAGTAAGCGATCCGGGATATCGCATTGTGCAGCATGCAATCAAAGCGGGAGTACTGGTGCGAGTTTTACCTGGACCATCTGCGGTCTTGGCTGCACTGGCGATAAGTGGTCTAGCCACAGACCGATTCACATTCGAAGGATTTTTGAATCGTAAGTCAGGCGCGCGGGTGCGCCAACTCAATGAATTGCAATTTGAGCCTCGCACAATGGTCTTCTTTGAAGCTCCTCATCGATTAGCCGAAACCATAAGTGAGATGGCGCAGGTTTTTGGCGCAGACCGTCCGGCGGTTATTTGCCGAGAATTGACTAAGACACATGAAGAAATAATTCGAGGTTCGCTCAGCGAACTCGAAACTTGGTGTTCGGGCGAAATCCTTGGCGAGATCACATTAGTTGTTTCAGGTGCTAGTCCTATTGATAACAGCGACCCAGAGCAGTGGATTGCGCTGACTCAGAGCCGTGTTGACTTAGGAATTTCGGTTCGTGATGCAGTTGCGGATGTTGCTGCTGAACTTAATGTGCCAAAGCGCGAGGTTTATGACGCCGTTATTAGTCACCGAAAAAAGGCTGATTAATTAACTAACGCAATTCGCTCTAGAATTAGTGCCATGACAGTTTCAGCAGATAAAGCGTTTTATTTAACAACGCCTATTTATTACGTGAATGATGCCCCACACATCGGGCATGCGTACACAACAGTTGCTGCTGATTTTGTTACTCGGTGGCATCGGTTGGCCCAGGAAGATGTTTGGTTTTTAACTGGAACTGACGAACACGGTCAGAAAGTCTTGCGGACTGCGCAAGCAAATGGGGTTGCCCCGCAGCAGTGGGCTGACCGACTGGTTGAGTCAGCCTGGCTTCCGGTACTTGATGTAATCGATGTTGAGAACGATGATTTCATTCGCACAACGCAAGAGCGTCACATTGTTCGAGTACAAAAATTCTTAACGCAGCTAAAAGATACTGGTCACATTGTTGAAGGAAAATACGAAGGGCCTTACTGTGTGGGCTGCGAAGAATTTAAACTTCCCGCTGACCTTGCGGAAAACGAATCTGGCGAACCGATTTGCCCAATCCATAGCAAGCCTGTTGAGCAAGTAAGTGAAACCAACTGGTTCTTTTCATTATCAAAATTCACTGAACAGTTAATCGCGCACTACGAAGCGAATCCACAAGCGATCCGACCAGCTTCGGCGTACAACGAAGTGATGTCATTTTTGAAATCTGGTTTACAGGATCTCTCAATCTCTAGATCCACCTTTGATTGGGGAATCCCGGTTCCTTGGGATACGAGCCAAGTTGTTTACGTTTGGTTTGATGCGCTACTTAACTACGCAACTGCAGTAGGGCTAGGTGACGAACCTGGAACTGAAGGTGCAGCAAAATTTGCTAAAACTTGGCCAGCCGATGTGCACCTAGTTGGTAAAGATATTTTGCGTTTCCACGCTGTCATTTGGCCAGCAATGTTGATGGCTGCTGGCCTAGAGCTACCCAAGTGTGTTTACGCACATGGCTGGCTCTTGGTTGGTGGAGAGAAAATGAGCAAGAGCAAGTTAACTGGCATTTCTCCACAAAGCATCGTTGAGCTGATTGGTTCAGATGCATTCCGTTACTACTTCATGCGCGCAATTATTTTTGGTCAAGATGGTTCGTTCTCGTGGGAAGATTTGGTGGCGCGTTACACCTCAGAATTAGCCAATGGCCTTGGAAACTTAGCGAGTCGAGTACAAGCAATGGTTGGCAAGTACTGCGAAGGTAAATTGCCAGTACCTGGTGATCTAACTGAAGCAGACAACTTGATCAAAGACCTTCTTACTAAAACAGTGGCTAAAGCTGATCGAGATATTAGAGATTTTGATTTTCAAAATGGAATCATGGCAGTCAAAGAATTCATTGATGCCGTTAACTTGTATGTGACGGAGCAACAACCGTGGGTGGTTGCAAAGGACGAGTCACAAACAGAACGCTTACACACGATTCTTTATGTGATTTGTGATTCTCTTCGTGCGGTATCCACTTTGTACGCATCGCTCATGCCAAAAGCTATGAATTCACTCTGGAGTGACATTGGCGCTGTTGAATCCGGATTAACTCAGTCGATAACAACTGCAGGAAACTGGGGTCAATTAAAGCCGGGCGTGGTTATTACTAAGAGCGAATCACTTTTCCCGCGCATTGAAGAGCCTGAAACAATTTAAGGTGCGCTCAGTGCATCTCGAATTATTTTTGCGAAAACTTTCGCGCCAGCATATGTCAGGTGCACTCCATCTGGCGTGAAGTACCCGCTGTGCCCATGTGAAGCCACACGCCAGCTAGCCAATCGAACATTCTTATATTTTGGAAACAGCGCGTATACCATTTCATTTGTTTGGTGCATCCAAACTCGCGGAACTTGCACATCAACGACAACCACGCGTTTACGATCTTTCAATTGGTTCAAGATGGGTTCAAGGTCTTGTCGAGTAACTAGTCCATTAGTTCCCATGTGAATTACCACAAAGTCTGAGAGTCGTCCTTCAGAGCGCCTAGTTTTGATGCGTTGCGCGATTTCCCAAGGTTGGCGACCAACAGCTGCATCAATGGACAAACTTTTCAGTGTGGCCTGCAAGGCAAACCGCCCGCTAAGCACTACGGAGTCGCCAAACACAACCACTTTGCCGTGGTTAACTGGCATGGCTCCGCTAGGTTTCACGCTCTTATGTGGCTTTGGCTGGCCCGACGGCTTCGGTCGGCTAGATGGTGTTGGAGGGGTAGATGGGTCAGTATCTATTGTCGTTATTCCACCGAATGCGGCGTCATTTGCTGCTGTTGGCATGGGCTGTTGGTAAACCGCAGTAATACAAAATATAAAACTGGTAGCGATTCCCAAGATGAAAACTAGTCGGAATGGGTTTGGTCGAGGCACCCCAAGTGTGCGCCAGCGGAGCCAAGTTTTCTTCAGCACGCCATTACGAATTGGAATTTCTAGATATCTATAGGAAATCGCACTAATTAAAAGTACTAATGCAATGCGTGTGCCAAGAACAATTGGTTCTGGCCAGTTAACATCAACGCCTGGGCGCAACAACATGAAGATTGGCCAGTGCCACAAATAAATTCCATATGAACGCCGACCAAACCAGCGCAGTACA
The DNA here is from genome assembly GCA_947373075.1 of Actinomycetota bacterium. Classification (GTDB taxonomy): domain Bacteria; phylum Actinomycetota; class Actinomycetes; order S36-B12; family UBA5976; genus UBA5976. The sequence goes on from CANBWF010000006.1 coordinate 3,737, forward strand.
GAAACATCGAGCAGTCGACCCCAAATCAAGCCAGGATGAATACAGGCCAAAATCAGTCCGGCTGTGAGTAAGGAAACTATTAGGAATCCACTGCGGAAGAGTGACTCATCTAATTCGCCGACTCGCGTTATGTAGTAACCGAGTCCCGCAATACTGAAAAGTGCGAGCGCGTTAAGTGCAGTCTTTTTATCTGGCGTGATTTTCACATTGAACTTATCGGGACGAACAGCCGCAGCTAGTGCGCTACCAACTAGCAGACCCATTGCATGGGTATCGGTACCGAAATAAACCCGACTTGGATCGTGCGGAACAGGGAAGCCGTGCTTTATCGAAAGCCAGCGCATCCACAAGGTACTTGCCAATGCGCCAAGTCCGGCAAGCACAAAAATTGCACTTCGGAAGTGTCCGCGCAACCACTTGGTTTTAACACATGCCAGAACAACGAGTGGCCAAACTGCGTAATACTGCTCCTCAATTGATAGCGACCATAAATGTTGCATCAGTGGCGGCCGGGAAATATTTACAAAGTAGGACTGGTTAAAAAATAGGTAGGACCAGTTCAAGACGGAAGTTAAGGCCCATGGAAGATCTCGACGTACCCCATATGCTGCATCGGGAGCCCATGCCGCTGCGGCAATTACTACAAAAATCAAAATACTGATAAGTGCAGGCATGATTCGCCGTAATCGGCGTAAGTAAAAATTTGCCCGATCTAACGTTTTGGTGCGAGTAACTTCATCCAATAAAAGTGAAGTGATCAAAAATCCAGATAAGACAAAGAAAATATCTACGCCAAGAAATCCGCCAGGTATCTGCCAAATTCCAGCATGGTAGAGCACAACGACTATGACTGCGATGCCACGGAGTCCATCGAGTCCGCTAAATCGCATGCGCACTGGAGCTCCTACAAAATTTGTTCTCGTCTAGAGAGTTTCATTAAGGCTAACTTAAACGCCCGCTAGCCTTAGAGTGTGGATGCGCTTATGTCAGTCGAACCTCTAGTGTCACCAGTGGTAGATACCCACTGTCATATGGATGTGCAATATGACGAGGACCACGTGCTCCCAAGTGTCAATGAGGCGATGGCCAGCGCACAAAGCGTTGGGGTAACCAAAGTGATCCAAGTCGGCTGTGATGTGGCTAGTTCGCAGTGGGCAAGTGAAGTTGCCTTGACTCATCCTGATGTCTGGGCTGCCGTGGCGCTGCATCCAAATGCGGCGGCGCATGATCCGGACCTTGAAAAATCCCTTAAAGTTATTGCCGAATTAGCGAAATTGCCCCAAGTTCGGGCAATCGGGGAAACGGGCTTGGATTATTTCCGCACTGGCCCCGAGGGCATTGCTGCACAACACCAATCTTTTAAACGGCACATCGAGATCGCTAAGGAGACTGGCAAGGCCCTAGTCATTCATGATCGAGATGCCCATGATGATGTAGTTCGGAGCTTGCTATCGGATGGAGCCCCCGAAACGGTAGTTTTCCATTGTTTTTCTGGCGGAGTTGAATTGGCAAGCATCTGTGCCGAGCATGGTTGGTACACCTCCTTTAGCGGAACTGTGACTTTCAAGAACGCGCCTGAGTTGCGCGAAGCAGCCAAAGTCATGCCACTGGAGCTGTTGCTTGTTGAGACCGATTCGCCATTCTTGACTCCCGTTCCATACCGCGGTCGGCCCAATGCTTCGACCCTGTTGCCACTGACGGTTAGGGCCATTTCACACGCTCGGGGCGCGTCGGAACAAGAAATTTGTGAGGCTCTTTTTTCAAACGCTGCAAGGGTTTTTGGCCCTTTTTAGCATTTTTCGACTTGCATTTGCCCCCCTAGTTCGGGTTACGGTAGAGGGGTACTTCCTCAAACGAATGTTTTGTTGCCTACTGTCTTGGAGACCTGTATGAGTTCACGCGGACGTCGCCGCGCCCCAGCTCGTCATGCAAGCCCCAAGTCGCTTTCTAGATTTCTGGGCCCAATCGCTGTTGGCGCAGTTTTAGTACTGGGCGGATCAGCTGCAACAGGCACCCCAGCAGTAGTTACCTCACAAACAGGTAACACTTTGGTTGCGTCTGGCTCACCGAGCAAGGTGCCTTCGACTAAGTCGACCCACGTAAAAGTTGTTACCGGAGTTCGGTCCATCCGAAATGTGACTACAGTCAAGCATTTTAAAGTTTCGAGCACAATTATTCACTCGGCAAGTGTTGAACGTGGCACCAAAATTTTACGCAGCAAAGGTGTCCGAGGAACCGTTCGTTATGTCTACCAGGTCAAAGTTTTAAAAGGTAAAACTATTGCCCGCACGTTAGTTGCAAAGAAAATTGTTAATAAAGCCAAGCCAGCTGTCTACATCGTCGGCACTGGTAAACCAGCGAAACTAAATATTGATGTGAAGGCTGCGCAGGGTAATACTGGAACAGTTAAAGGCAACATGCAGTTCGCTCAGGTTTATATCGCCGAAAAGTACAACTGGAATCAAACTCAGTTCGGTTGCTTGGTTTCATTATGGAATCGAGAAAGCCACTGGAATCACGCAGCACGTAATCGCAATAGTGGTGCTTATGGAATTCCACAGGCAATGCCTGGCAACAAGATGTCCCAGTTTGGTGCCGACTGGCAGACAAACCCAGTTACCCAAATTAAGTGGGGAGCTAACTACATCTCCCGTCGCTATAGCACTCCTTGTGGCGCGTTGGAGCACTCAAATTCAACTGGCTGGTATTAATCCAACGACATGTCGGAAAAATTCCTTGGCGCAACTCAGATTCGCCAACTTGCAAGTTCATTAGATCTATCTCCAACCAAAAAGTGGGGACAGAACTTTGTTATTGACCCTAATACTGTTAGGCGCATCGTTGATGTCAGTGGCGTAACGGCCGACGATGATGTAATTGAGATTGGACCGGGGTTAGGTTCACTAACCGTCGGGTTATTGTCGGCAGCAAATTCGGTAGTCGCGGTAGAAATTGATGAACGTCTGGCTACACAGTTACCGAAAACAATTCTTGAACTAGATAAAGACTTGGCGCAAAAGCTAATCGTCCTGAATGCCGATGCGTTAAAGCTTGCGGACCTTCCAACCCAAGCAACCAAGTTGGTGGCTAATTTGCCGTACAACATTTCAGTTCCTGTGATTCTGCACTTCTTGGAGAAGTTTCCTAGCATTCGCGAAGTTCTGGTCATGGTTCAGGCAGAAGTCGGCGAACGTCTGGCAGCTGGCCCGGGTTCTAAAATTTATGGTGTTCCTAGTGTTAAAGCCCGTTTCTATGGTGAGGTAACCCAAGTTGCCACAATCAGTAGGCAAATTTTCTGGCCGGTGCCAAATGTTGATTCTGTTCTTGTGCGCATTATTCGCCATCAAGAATCTCCAGACTTGGCTATGAAACAGCAGCTTTTCTCGGTAGTGGATGCTGCCTTTAGTCAACGACGCAAAACACTTCGATCAGCCCTAAGTTCGTTCCTAGGGGGATCGGCTCGAGTAGATGCAGTGTTGGCACACGCTGGAGTAAATTCAGGTTTACGCGGCGAGCAACTAGATATCGACGCTTTTTTAGCGATATCGAAGGCAGCGCAGCAAGTAAAGTGACCTTGTGAAACATTCCATAACTGTTCGCGTGCCAGGCAAAGTGAATGTTTATCTTGGTGTTGGCCCACGAGAATTTAGTGGCTTTCACAACCTAGCCACGGTTTTTCAATCAGTAAATATTTACGACGAAATAACCGTCGAGGATTCAGATGATTTTGAAATTGTTGCTGAAGGAAATTTTGCCGAACGAATACCAACAGATAAATCAAACTTAGTTTGGGCTGCGGCAAAATTAGTTGCAGCAGCATGTGGCCGTGATCCTAAAGTGAAAATCACAATCAACAAGTCAATACCTATTGCAGCTGGCATGGCAGGTGGCAGCGCTGATGCTGCTGCAACTTTATTGGCTTGTGATGCCTTGTGGCACGCGGATATTCCACGAGATCAGCTCGATGCCATGGCTGGCGAACTAGGTTCGGATGTGCCTTTCATGTTGCATGGCGGCTGCGCAATCGGAACAAGTCGTGGCGATGTCTTAGCGCCGGTAATGACGCGTGGAAGCTTTCACTGGGTGTTTGGCACATTCAACGATGGGCTTTCTACCGCGGCGGTATACGAACGAACTGACAATCTTCGCGGCCCTGATTTTGACTCAGCGCCAAATGTTCCGGTTGAAGTTTTGGCCGCAATAACCCAAGGTGACGCAGTAGCGCTCGGCGCGCTTCTTCGTAATGATTTGCAAACTGCAGCCATCACAATGAAGCCAGCTTTGGCTTCTGCTCTCGAGTTTGGGTTAGATCATGGTGCGTTGGGAGCAATTATTTCGGGCAGTGGCCCTACTTGCGCATTTCTAGTCAAGGATGAAAAAGCAGCAATTGATTTAGTAGTTGCGCTTTCTAGTTCTGGCTTGGTTGATCAAGCGGTTAGAGCGCATGGACCAGTGCATGGGGCTAGAACCCTAGCGCGTTAATGCTTTTAGGCGTCCAAGAAATAAACAACCATTTAGACTTTGGTGTGTGGCAGCATCCGATGAAGTAGACCAGCTGATAGCAGCTTGGCAACGCGAACGCCCTGATTTAGATGTTCGACCATTGCAAGTGCTTTCGCGAGTTACTCGCTTAGCCCGACATCTCGACATTGCCCGAAGAGAAGCCTTCGCACTTCACGATCTTGAACCTGGTGAGTTTGACGTCCTGGCCGCTTTACGCCGCGCAGGTTCGCCTTATGCCCTAACTCCATCGCAGTTAGTCAATGCAACTTTGGTTACAAGCGGAACAATGACTAACCGAGTTGATCGACTTGTGGTCAAAGATTTTGTGAAGCGCGAACCAGATCCATCAGATGGTCGAGGAGTGTTGGTTGCTTTGACATCTGTCGGCAGAGCAAAAGTCGACTTGGCGCTTGAGGATTTGTTGATGCGTGAGCGGGAACTTCTTAAAAACATTGCTGGACAAGAATTTGCCGAGTTAGCAAATGCGCTGCGAAAAGTAGTTTTACCGCTGGATCAACATATCGGCCAGCACGACGAAGATTAGCGCCGAGAAATTAGTCGAGGTTCACGCTGTAAACCAACAGCGCCGTTCCATACCAAGTTCACAAGGTGAGCGATAACTTCATCTTTCTTAGCGCCACCAACATCAAGCCACCACTGTCCAGTTAGTGCGACCATGCCCACGAACATGTGCGCATACATTGGAGCCATTCGTTTTGGAAAACCGCGATAAGCAAACTCTTTAGCCAACCGCGCTTCAACCTGTGATGCAACATCCGATAACAGACTTGCAAAGTTGCCTGTTGCTGTTGCGACCGGTGAGTTGCGCACCAAAATTCGAAAGCCATCAGTGTGCGTCTCGATGTAATCAAAAAGAGCGAAAGATGCCTGTTCAAGTAATACGCGTGGATGTTCAGCTGTTAGCGCTTGAGTGATGGAATTAAGTAGATAATTCATTTCGCGGTCAACAACAACGGCGTAAAGCCCGTCTTTTGAACCGAAGTGTTCATAAACGACTGGCTTTGAAACTTTGGCTGTGAGGGCGATCTCTTCGATAGTTACCGCTTCAAACCCTTTTTCAGCAAAAAGTGCACGACCAACTTCAATTAATTGGGCTCGACGTTCATGGCCGGTCATGCGAACTCGATCAGTATCAACTAAGCGAGGACGTGCGGCTTCTAATCCGTCATCTTCGTGATCGATTGTTACTGCCATTTGTTCCCTAAAACCTGCTTTTCCGGCTCGGAAGTCGTTTTCTTAAGGCTAGCGTACGAAACAGATCTGGTAACCACACTGCCAAATCTGTACCGCAGTTTGGGAAAAGTAGGCGTAGAGCCTAAGATTTCTAAGGACTTTCCCGGTTCGTCTAACGGCAGGACAAGTGCCTTTGGAGCACTGAATAGAGGTTCGAGTCCTCTACCGGGAGCCAATTGTTAAGTAGGGTTGTATTTGTGTCCAAGGATCTAGTCACAAATGACCTCGCTGCGCTAGTAGTGCTCGCCGCTGGCCAAGGTACCAGAATGCGCTCAGCTACTCCTAAAGTTCTGCACAGCGTCCTGGGCTTGCCACTTATTGATCACGTTCTAAGTGCGGCTGCGCCAACTAATCCCAATTCAACTCTTGTCGTCGTTGGCCATCAGCGCGAACAAGTTGAAGCACATGTGACGTCCAAGTATTCGCATGCTCAGGCGGTAGTTCAAGATCAGCAAAATGGAACCGGTCACGCAGTTTCGGTGGCACTAGAAAATTTGCCGGACACAACAGTCGGTTCGGTTTTAGTTGTTGCTGGAGACACACCACTTCTAACAACTACTGACATCGCCGAATTGATCAGTTCAAGCACAGGGGCGGCCGCAGCAGTATTGACTGCACATCTTGGTAACGCAGATGGCTATGGCCGTATTGTGCGCAGTGCTAATGGCGACGTTGAAAAGATTGTGGAACATCGTGATGCTTCGGATGCTGAGCTTGCAATCACCGAAGTTAACTCTGGTGTTTATTGTTTTGATTTGGCGTTATTGCGCAGTGCGCTCTCGCAGTTAGGCACTAACAATTCACAAGGCGAAATGTATCTAACCGATGTGATCGAAATCTTGCGTCGCGATGGACAGGCCATCCATGCTCATGTCACTTCAGCTGAAAATATTCTTGGCGTAAACGACCGAAAGCAATTGGCTCAAGTTGGCAAAATTTTGCGCCATCGCATTTTAGACAAGTGGATGTTAGCTGGAGTTACGATTCAAGACCCTGAATCAACTTGGATTGAATCAACAGTTTGTATAGATGAAGATGTAACTTTGTTGCCTAATGTCAGATTGACTGGTGAGACTTCAGTGCAGTCAGGCGCAGTAATTGGCCCAGATTGCTCTTTGGAGAATACTCGGGTATTAGAAAATGCCACTGTAATTAAGTCCACAACAAATGGCGCGGTCATCGGGGAAAATGCCACCGTTGGTCCGTACGCCTACTTGCGTCCGGGCACAGTGCTCGGTACTGGAGCCAAGGCTGGCGGATTCGTTGAGATCAAGAATGCCCAGTTGGGAGATGGGGCTAAAGTTCCACATCTTTCCTACGTTGGTGATGCAGTAATTGGTGAAGGTAGCAATATCGGCGCTGCCACAATTTTTGTAAATTACGACGGCATTACGAAACATCAGACGATTGTAGGCAAGCATGTGCGCATTGGTAGCGACACCATGCTCGTTGCCCCAGTAACCATAGGCGATGGTGCTTACACCGCGGCTGGATCGGTAATTACTGAAGACGTTCCGGCCGGTGCAATGGGAGTTGGACGTGCGCGACAGCGCAATATTTTGGACTGGGTGCTTAGGCGACGACCCGGTAGTGACTCTGCCAAAGCGGCAGTGGCAGACTGAGCATTACCAAGAAATCGGCGGAGGGCAATAAGCATGACCGGAATCACCCAGAGCAATGCAAAGCGGATGGTACTTCTGGCAGGTCGATCTCACCCAGAATTAGCTCAGGCAGTTTCTGAAGAACTCGGTGTCGAACTAGTTCCAACTCGTGCATACAACTTTGCTAATGGTGAAATTTTTGTTCGCTTCGACGAATCAATTCGTGGTTGCGATGCATTCGTATTGCAGACACACACTGCGCCTGTTAACGAATGGATCATGGAACACTTACTCATGGTCGATGCGCTTAAGCGAGCTTCGGCAAAGCGAATCACGGTTGTTGCTCCCTTCTACGGCTATGCCCGTCAAGATAAAAAGCATGCTGGTCGAGAACCAATCTCTGCTCGCTTAATGGCTGACCTATTTACCGCAGCTGGCGCAGACAGGCTAATGAGTGTGGATCTGCACACTGCGCAGATTCAGGGTTTCTTTGATGGTCCAGTAGATCACTTGTTTGCGTTGCCGATTTTGGCTGCGCACATTGGTCGCACGGTTGACCGAAACAAGATCACAGTTGTATCTCCAGATGCTGGTCGAGTTCGCGTAGCTGAACGTTGGACCGACATTTTGGATTCGCCGCTGGCAATCATCCACAAACGTCGCGATCCAGATGTGCCTAATGAAGCAAAAGTTCTCGAAGTTGTTGGTGACGTTAAAGGTCGCATCTGTATCGTTGTTGACGACATGATTGATACTGGTGGCACCATTGTGAAGGCATCTGAAGCATTGTTTGAAAACGGTGCAGAAGATGTAATCGTTACGGCAACCCACGGAATTCTTTCGTCCCCTGCTATTGAGCGTTTGCAAAACTCGCGCATCAAAGAAGTTGTTGTAACTGACACTCTGCCGATTGCACCGGAGAACCGTTTCGACCGATTAACTGTTCTTCCAATCGCACCACTGCTAGCCCGAGCAATTCGCGAAGTCTTTGATGAAGGCTCTGTTGCTGGGCTTTTTGACCACGTAGGCGTCTAATTTCCTCGGCTAGTTTGACCTCGCTGGGTCTTACGCTTTAGCCTTATCTTGCTCCTCGGCGAGGGCTTCGCTTCATGCGAAAGCCGTTATCGACGAAGGTCTCCTGCGGAGCATTTCCGCAACCTACCTGAGGAGTAATAATGCCGTTAGCAACAAATCCCCGCACTGATTTTGGAAAAGGCGCAGCACGTCGCCTTCGCCGTGAAGGTCTGACCCCAGCTGTTATTTACGGTCACGGTCAAGCAGCAGTGCACGTAAGCATTGATTCACATGAACTAACTTTGACTTTGCGCAAACGTGCTTCGTCAATAGAAATTTCTGTGGATGGCAAAACACAAATTGTCACCCCACGCGATATTCAGATCGACCCAGTGCGTCGTCACGTAGAACACGTTGACTTAGTCGTGGTTACTGCTGCTGAAGCGGCAACGATTGAGCGCGAAGCAACTGCAGCTTCAGCCGCTGCAGAAGCATCAGCGATTGCTGCTGCTGAGTCTGCTGCCGCAAAGGCAGCTACTCGCGCAGCCCGTCAAGAAGAAGCTGGCGCCACTGGTGATGATAATTCAGCAGCTACAGAGGGTGCTGACGAGTCAGCGCAATAATCTGTGACAGACACATGGCTTGTAGTGGGACTCGGTAATCCGGGTCCCACTTACGCGTTCACTCGGCATAACATTGGTGCCCGAGTAGTTGAGGCATTGGCCAAGAATGCGAGCGCAACTCTGAGCAAACACAAGCGAGCGCAGGCCCTAGTTGCTGAGATTCGGTTAAATGGCAAGCATGTTGTGATCGCCGCTCCAACTTCATTTATGAATGAATCTGGCGGACCGACTAAGGCACTCGCGACTTTTTATAAAGTCGACCCGCAAAATATTATTGTTCTACACGATGAACTAGACATCGACTTAGGCGTAATTCGCGTTAAGTTTTCCGGTGGAGATAACGGCCACAATGGATTGAAGTCGATCCGCAAATCCTTGAGCACGGGCGATTGGTATCGAATCAGATTGGGGATTGGCCGTCCACCTGGTCAGCAGGACCCAGCTGATTTTGTGTTGAAGAGTTTCGCTTCCGCTGAACAGGCAGAAGTTTCTGACTTAATTGAACGAGGTGCGCAAGCGGTTGAACATTTAGTGACCTCGTCGCTTGAAGAAACGCAGAATCGTTTCAATTCATGAACGATCATGATCTAGCAAAAAAACTTGCTGCGCAGGCTGGCGAAATCTTGCTGGAAGTTCTGGCAACCTATAAGCCACATGACCCGGAGAATCCCACTGCGAATGAAATTAAAGCCATAGGTGATTTAGGGGATCGCACTGCCAACGAGTTCTTGATTAATCAGCTCAAACTTCATAGACCTGATGATGTTGTTTTGAGTGAAGAAAGTATTGATCCCGAAGCTCGGCATAATTCACAGCGGGTTTGGATAATTGATCCTCTTGATGGGACTGCAAGTTTTTCAAGAGGTTACCCGGGCTTTGCAGTGCATGTTGCACTGTGGGAAACGCAAGCAAACACCCCAGGGAAAATAACAGCTGCGGCAGTCAGTGTTCCCGTAGTAAAAACCACGCTCTCAACAGCCGACCAAGTACATTTCGTAACTGAATTTGATTCAGCTGTGCACGGCAACATGCATTTGCAAGCAGTGGGGTGGACACTTTCTGCAAGAGATGACATCCGAATTGTGACTTCTGCATCTAATCCGCCGACACAATTGGATGCGATGTGCAGTGCGTTGCGAAATGACTTCAATCAAGATGTAACCGTTGAACGTCGTGGATCAGTTGGCGCAAAAATGGCACATATAATTCGTGGAAATGCTGACATCTATGTGAACACCCGGGGATTCAATGAATGGGACATTGCCGCTCCGCTAGCAGTCGCTCGTCACTACGGTCTATCGGTGTTGTTGCCGGATGGCTCTGATTTCGAATTCAATCAAGTAAATGTTGAAGTCCCAGGTGCAATTATTTGTCGCTCGCGATACACAAATTCAATTTTGCAAGTGTTGGCTGAAAAGTTATGACTTTCGAATCTTTAACTCGTTTTTTTAGTAGCGCACCAGCGTTTGCATCAGTTTTGTCCTCGTTGGAAACTTGCGATGATGTTAGTTTGAGCGCGCCAAGTACAACATCTGCCTTTGCTATCGGAGCACTCTTAACTAATCCGCAGCCGCTGCTTGTGATAACACCCAGCGAAAGAAGCGCCGAAGAGTTGGTCGAAAGCCTTTCCGATTTTGTTGATCAAACACAGATGGTTTTCTTCCCTGCTTGGGAGACTTTGCCACATGAGCGCTTAAGTCCAAGTAGTGAAATTGTTGGGCGACGGGTAGCTATTTTGAATCGCTTAGCCAATCCTGCAGACTATCCAGCCCTTCGAGTCCTCGTAATGTCAGTACGTTCACTGATTGCTCCGGTGATGCGCGAGCTGGCGACACTCGAACCCATCCAAGTAACGGTTGGGAAAGAAATTTCCATTGACGAGTTGAGCACACAACTGGCCAATTTTGGTTTTGAGCGCGTAGAACTTATTGATCGTCGCGGCCAGTTTGCAGTACGCGGTGGAATTGTTGATGTTTTTGTACCAACGGATGCTCATCCGTTACGCATTGAGTTTTGGGGCGACACTGTTGATGACATCAGGGAGTTTTCAGTCGCAGATCAAAGATCGATAGGTGGAACCGTTGCCGGGTTAACTGCAACTGCATGTCGTGAATTACTTTTTACTGACAAGGTCATCAATCGAGCTAACGATTTAAAATCGCAAATGCCTGAAATCTCAGAGATGTTGGAAAAGATTTCGCAAGGAATTGCTGTTGAGGGTATGGAGAGCCTGATTCCCTTACTCACAGATGACGTGCAATTAGTAACGGATTTATTGGCGGGTCAATGGGTAGGTGTCGAGGTTCAGCCCGAGCGCATTAGAGCCCGAGTTGATGAAATCATCAGCACAAGTGCAGAGTTCTTGGCAGCTGCTTGGCAAAATGCCGCCGAAGGAAATGTTTCACCACTTTCTGTGGCTGGCACTGGACTGCGTGATTATGCCGAAGTTAGAAGTAGTTCTAGTCGAATCACTTGGTGTGAACTTTCCAGCCTTCGCGCACCCGATGACATCGACTTAGATTTTGTTATGCCGTTTGAATATCACGGCAATATGAACAAACTTGTTGGCGACATCCGATCGTGGTGGTCCAAAAAAATCGACGTAGCGGTAGTTATGAATGGCGCGGGTACTGCTGCACGTTTGGTTGAGACTTTGTCTGAACTGGATGTAGCAGCCCGAGTTTCAACAAACTTCGATTTCGATCCTCGCGTGGTCCAAGTAGTTGTTGGCCATCAGCAGCACGGTGTGATTGCAGTTGATGCCAATTTGGCTGTGTTAACCGAGTTTGATATTTTCGGTACCCGCGAAACTGGTCGGGCAAATAGAAGTATGCCAACTCGGCGCAAAGCAACAATTGATCCACTCACGCTAACTGCCGGCGATTACGTGGTACATGATCAGCACGGAGTTGGCCGTTATGTCGACTTGATTTCTCGAGAAGTACAAGGCGCAGTTCGGGAATATCTGGTTTTGGAATACGCCTCAAGTAAGCGCGGACACCCAGCCGATCGACTCTTTGTGCCGACAGATCAACTTGAACACGTCACAAAATATATTGGTGGTGAAGCGCCGAGTTTGAACAAACTCGGCGGGGGAGACTGGGCAGCCACAAAGACGCGAGCCCGCAAGGCCGTGCGACAAATCGCTGGTGAACTAATCCGTTTGTACGCAGCTCGAATGGCAAGTCGCGGATTTGCTTTTGGTCCTGACACACCTTGGCAGCGCGAGTTAGAAGATGCCTTCGACTTTGTCGAGACGCCAGATCAGTTAGCTACCATCAACGATGTAAAAGCTGACATGGAACGCGAAATTCCTATGGACCGAGTCATTTGTGGTGATGTGGGTTATGGAAAAACTGAGATTGCTGTTCGCGCCGCATTTAAAGCTGTGCAGGACGGCAAACAAGTAGCGATTGTCGTTCCGACAACCCTGTTGGTACAGCAGCATTTCGAAACTTTCTCGAGACGCTACGCACAGTTCCCGTTAACGATTGCACCACTTTCGCGTTTTCAAACAGAATCAGAAATCAAGAAATCGCTGGCTGGGATAACTGATGGTTCCGTTGATGTTGTCATTGGCACGCACCGACTTTTCAGTGCCGATGTCCGCTTTAAGGATTTGGGTTTAGTAATCGTCGATGAAGAGCAACGCTTTGGCGTTGAACACAAAGAGCATCTCAAAGCTCTTCGGACAAATGTAGACATGTTAACAATGTCGGCAACGCCTATTCCTAGGACTTTAGAGATGGCCGTAACTGGTATTCGAGAATTGTCTACCATCCAAACGCCACCTGAAGAGCGCTTGCCTGTCCTAACTTCCGTAGGACCATACGATGAGAAATATATTGCTGCTGCGATTCATCGCGAACTTTTGCGAGACGGCCAGGTGTACTTTGTTCACAATCGAGTTGCCAGCATAAACAGAGTCGCGAGCAAGTTGGCCGAACTCGTACCTGATGCCCGAATTGCAATTGCGCATGGTCAGATGAACGAACACGAACTCGAACGAATCATTGTTGATTTCTGGGAACATAAGTTTGATGTTCTAGTTAGCACAACAATCATTGAAAGCGGTTTGGATATTCCAAATGCTAATACGTTGATTGTTGACCGGGCGGATACTTTTGGCCTGTCGCAATTGCATCAGCTTCGTGGTCGCGTTGGCCGAAGTCGAGAACGTGGGTACGCGTATTTCTTGTATCAACCAGAGCGGCCACTTTCACAGACTGCACACGACAGATTGGCAACTATTGCCGCCCATACCGATTTAGGTGCGGGTATGGCAGTAGCAATGAAAGATCTAGAAATCCGCGGGGCTGGAAATCTCTTAGGCGGCGAGCAAAGCGGACATATTGCTGAAGTTGGATTTGATCTTTACGTTCGACTTGTCGGTGAAGCGATAGCTGAAGTTCGTGATGGTGCAACGGCCGAATCTGAAACGATAATCCGGGTCGAATTGCCAGTGGAAGCCCACATCCCTCATCAGTACGTTCCACAAGAGCGATTGCGGCTTGAGGCTTATCAGCGGTTGGCAGATGCCCGGTCAGAAACCGCTGTTAGCGAAATCTCGCAAGAACTAAAGGACCGCTATGGCGCGTTACCCCAAGAAGTGGAACGTTTGCTTGATGTAGCTCGGCTACGCGTGTTATTGCACTCCGTTGGCATCACTGATGTAATCGCAGCGGGAACGACGGTAAAAATCTCACCAATGGAATTGCCCGAGTCCAAACAACTTCGCCTAACTCGGCTCTACCCAGGCAGTCGGATACAGCCGACAACGCGTACGATTGTGTTACCGCTGCCACAACAGCAAAAGTTAGGTCTTTCAACAAAGGACGTTGAAGAATTTGACCTTGTTGGCTGGGTAGCACAGGCGGTAAACAGTTTGATAGTAGCTTCGTAAAGAGGGATGGTTAGTTGTGACAAAACTTGGGAAATTAGGCGCATGTATCGCTGCATTGTTGCTGGTTGCTGGTTGTTCAGCTAAACCTGTTCACGCTGGTTCTGCCGCTCGAGTTGGGGATACATTAATCAAGCAATCCGAGGTAACCACTCAGTTAACTGAGACTATGGCTCAGATTCAAAATGCGCCTGCTACTGCGCAAGCACCTGATGCTGGAACTATTGGGCAAAAGATTGTTAACCGCTTAATCATTACTGACATCGTGGATCGCGCTCTCGAAAAGTTGGGGCAGAAGGTAACCGAATCTGAAGTAGTGAAACTGCGGTATTCGGTCTATGAGCAATACGGACAAGATGTTGTAGAACAGCAGCTTGCCTCCGGACAGGGAGTCCCACTTAGCCAAATTGATGCATTTTTTCGAACCGTTTTAGCCCAGGGATATATCGGTTCAGCAGTTCTTCCTAAAGGCACTGATCAGGAGCGCAGCAATGCAACCGGGCAGTACTTGCTACAACTAGCTAGCACGCTAGAAGTTGAAGTAGCTCCGCGTTATGGAACCTGGGACCCTTCGCAGTTGCAAGCAGTTGGTGTAGACAACAAACTTTCATTTGCGCAGCAAAGCGCGCAGTAGTTCATGTCTGAGTCGGTAGATCGACTTGTCTCGGTCATGGATCAACTTCGCTCACCGGGCGGTTGTCCGTGGGATGCGCAGCAAACTCATGAATCGCTCGCTCGCTATTTGCTGGAAGAAACTTACGAAGTTCTCGAAGCAATGGATCAAGCAGATACCACTGCCTTGCGCGAAGAACTGGGCGACTTACTGCTGCAGGTTGTTTTTCATGCTCGAATCGCCCAAGAGTTGGACCCAAGTTTCACCTTGGATGAAATTGCCTCAAACGTAGTTGCCAAACTCGAACGCCGCCATCCTCATGTTTTTACCGACATGGAAGTGCAAACGCAGGAACAGCTTGAAGAAAACTGGGCCCAAATTAAACGTGAAGAAAAGCAGCGCGAATCTGTAACTGATGGAGTGCCTAATGCATTACCAGCGCTGCAACTAGCAACCCAGTTGCTGTATCGCTCACGCAAGCTAGATGTTGAATATGAAAACAAGGCACTGACTAATGCGCTGGGCGAATTAATTGGTGATGTAACGCAAGAGAAGATCGCTGAACTGCTAGTTTCTGCTGTGCAATTAGCGCGAACCCAGGATTTAGATGCTGAGTCTTGCTTACGGGCCGCTATGGGAGAGTATCGAGCGGTTGTTGTAGCGCACGAGTTGGACAGTCGCGCCTAAATTGCACTGTTTGCAAGGTTTAGTGCGCAGAAGTGTCGGCTCCCAAGTGAGCCAGTATGCATACGCTAGGCTAGGCACAGTGCAATGAGGCACGCTTAGAGTCGTTAGCCTCAACAATCGAATCTGACAGAAATTTGGAGTAACCCTATGTCCAGCATCGCCGATGTCCGTGCCCGTGAAATCCTTGACTCACGCGGAAATCCAACCGTTGAAGTTGAAGTAACACTTGATAACGAAGCAACTGGTCGCGCAGCTGTGCCATCTGGTGCATCAACTGGTGCATTTGAGGCAGTAGAACTTCGCGATGGCGAGTCACGCTACCTGGGTAAGGGTGTCATCAAAGCGATTGAAGCTGTAGAAGACAAAATCATGCCGGAAATTCTTGGCTTAGATGCTAGTGATCAGCGCCTAATTGACCAGATCATGATCGAGCTAGATGCCACTCATAACAAAGCTAACTTAGGCGCAAACGCAATCCTTGGTGTTTCTCTTGCGGTTGCCAAAGCTGCAGCATCTTCTGCTGGCCTTCCGCTTTACCGCTACGTAGGTGGCCCAAATGCGCACGTACTTCCAGTGCCAATGATGAACATCATCAATGGTGGAGCACATGCCGACAGCGATGTTGATGTTCAGGAATTCATGATTGCCCCAATCGGTGCGTCAACATTCGGCGAAGCACTTCGCATGGGTGCTGAGGTTTACCACGCACTTAAAGGTGTGTTGAAATCTAAAGGCCTATCAACTGGTCTTGGTGACGAAGGTGGTTTCGCTCCGAACCTGCCAAGCAACCGCGCAGCACTTGAACTAATCGTTGAGGCAATTGGCAAGGCTGGATTTGCAGTTGGCACTGAAATTGCTTTGGCACTTGATGTTGCTGCTAACGAACTTTTCAAAGATGGAAATTACGTGGTTGAAGGTAAGTCCAAAACCACTCAGGAAATGATCGATTACTACACCGGGCTTGTTACAGACTTCCCAATTGTTTCGATTGAAGATCCGTTAGCTGAAGATGAATGGGCTGGGTGGCAGGCGATTACTGCTGCAATTGGTGATCGTGTTCAGATTGTTGGCGATGACCTTTTCGTGACTAACACTGAGCGTCTAAGCCGCGGCATCGTGGAAAGTTCAGCATCAGCACTTCTGGTGAAAGTAAACCAGATTGGTTCATTGACCGAAACTGCTGAAGCTGTTGAAATGGCACATCGTGCGGGTTTCCGCTCAATGATGAGTCATCGATCGGGTGAAACCGAAGACACCACAATCGCTGACTTGGCTGTGGCCTTCAACTGTGGCCAGATCAAGAGCGGCGCACCAGCGCGTACCGATCGAGTGGCTAAATACAACCAGTTATTGCGCATTGAAGAAGATCTAGACGATGCGGCACGTTACGCGGGTCGGGCTGCCTTCCCACGTTTCAAGGGCTAGTCACGGCAAACTAGCGTTGTGGCTTCCTCGCTAAAACCCAACAAGAGGGCACTCATTGTGCTCACTGCATTTGTGCTTATCATCATGACTGTTGCGGTGCCAATGCGTTCATTAGTGAAAGAACGCAGAGATATTTCTTCCCTGAAATCGCAGGTCGTTGAAAAGCAGAAGTCGATTGCTCAATTAAAAGCTGATGCCAAACAATTGCGCAATCGTGCATACTTGCAGTCGTTAGCTCGTTCTCGGCTTAATTATGTTTTCCCTGGCGAAATCGGATTAGTTGTAATTGATCGAGGTACCTCAACAGCCATTGAAACGGTGCCTGGAGCACTAGTTCCAAACGATTCATCGCCTTGGTACAGCAAACTTTGGCACAGTACTGAGTTAGCCGATAAACCACGCACCCAAAATGATCCACTTGTCATTCATGACAAAGCCGAGTCTAAGTAGTTTCTGTGATTTCTCCTGTTGACCGTGCTGCCATTGAAGCGCAACTAGATCGACCTATTCGTGGCGCATTAGATGTCTCACATCGCTGTTCTTGTGGTCAACCGAATGTCGTATTGACCGCCCCAAGACTTCCGGATGGAACTCCCTTTCCAACAACGTTCTATCTCACTTGCCCAAAACTAACTGGTGCGATTGGCACATTAGAAGCCAACGGTGTTATGCGTGAGTTGCAAGACGAACTTGAATCTGACCCAGAACTTGCAGCACATTATCAACAAGCGCATGAGCATTATTTAACTACCCGTGCTGCTTTAGGCGAAGTCCCTGAAATTGCCGGAATTAGCGCTGGGGGCATGCCTAATCGCGTGAAGTGCCTGCACGTTTTGGTTGGGCACTCTTTGGCCGCTGGCCCTGGCGTTAATCCATTGGGAGATCGAGTGTTAGCGATGCTTGGTGATTGGGCCAAAGGTTCCACTTGCGCAGGAGATGCTAAATGCGGGTAGCAGCCATTGATTGTGGTACCAATTCCATCCGACTTCTGATTGCAGACGTTATTGATAACAAACTTGTGGATGTTGTTCGCACCATGATCATTGTTCGCCTTGGTGAAGGGGTGGATCAAACTCGGGAGTTCTCCCAGGCTGCTCTTGCTCGCACATTCGCAGCCGTCGATGTCTACGCCGATTTGATTCGCGAACATAAACCTGACATTTCTCGTTTTGTTGCAACAAGTGCGTCTCGCGATGTTTCCAACCGCGCGGAATTTTTTGCTGGGGTAAAAGAACGATTAGGTTTTGAGCCAACTGTGATCAGTGGTGATGAAGAAGCTCGACTTTCATTTCTTGGGGCAACTGCCGGATTTGCCGAATTTCCAGATGCGCCAACTCCGCCATATCTCGTAATTGATATCGGTGGAGGCAGTACCGAGTTCGTTTTTGGCGAGTCTGCGCCGATCGCAGCGATAAGCACAGATGTTGGTTGTGTGCGTATGACCGAACGACATTTCCATACCGATCCGCCTACTGCGCAGCAGATTGCCAATGCAACTGCCGATATTGACGCAGCTATTTCTTCGGCCGGCACAGTTGTGCCGCTTGCTGAAGTCAAGAGTCTTATTGGTCTAGCTGGATCAGTAACAACTGTTGCTGCACTTGCTCTGGACTTAAAAAGTTACGATCCAGCAAAGATTCATGGTTCCCGGATAAGTGCCACCAAAGTGCATCAGATAACGCAAGAGTTGCTAAACATGACTCGGGCACAAAGGGCGCAGTTTGGTGCGATGCATGAAGGCCGAGTAGATGTAATCGGCGGTGGCGCACTTGTGCTTGATCGCATAATGCAAGTTACTGGTTTAGCCGAAGTTGTTGTTTCTGAACACGATATTCTCGACGGCATCGCTTTCGACTTAGTTCAGACAAATTCAACCAACTAATCACCCCAGTTAGGTAACTTGGTTCGGTTCGTGTCAGGATTAGATGCTCGCCCCCGTAGCCCAATCGGTTAGAGGCACACGACTTAAAATCGTGCCAGTGTGGGTTCAAGTCCCACCGGGGGTACTCGTCAGGAGGTAACACGATGAGTACTCAACATTTAGTTCTGCCCAGCGACATTCATGGTTCATGGTCAGACACATCTGAACGCATTTATTTTGGCATGGGCTGCTTCTGGGGCGCCGAGAAAAAACTCTGGGCTGTTCCCGGAGTTGTAACAACAGCAGTTGGCTACATGGGTGGCACAACTGAGGATCCTAATTACCCACTTGTATGCACAGGTTCAACTGGGCATGCTGAAATTGTTTTAGTTGTTTATGAACCCAGCGAAGTTAATTTCTATGACTTATTAAAAGTCTTTTGGGAAAATCACGATCCAACCCAAGGCAATCGACAAGGTGGCGATATCGGAACTCAATATCGCAGCGCCGTTTATTGGACCACTTCTGGTCAGGAAGCTTTAATAAATGCAAGCAAGAGTGCTTATGAAGAAGTGCTTTTGCAAAGTGGTCTCGATCCAATCACAACTGAAATCGCAAACGCTGACGGCAAGGTCTTTTGGTACGCGGAAGATTATCATCAGCAGTATTTGATCAAGAACCCAAATGGTTACGACTGCCATGCAAACACCGGCTATGCGCTACCTGCTTATGAGGATGTTGTTTCGTAATTCTCTTGGCTTAGTTTGTTAGCCATTTTTGGTTTTGTTTCCCGCACTGTTGCGCTCATTGCTAAGGCAACTGCAGAAACCAATACTGAAACCATGAATGGCATAAAGTAACCGCCAGTTGAATCTTTCAAATATCCAGCAAGCAACGGTCCAATTATTATTCCTAGATCTCCAGTCATTTGGTACAGCCCGACAACTTGTCCGCCTTTTCGCGTCTTGACTATATCTCCCACCATTGCTGATGGAGTCGCGCCTAAGAATGAACTAGCAGCCCCCATAATCATCATGCTCACTAAGAAAACTTCGAGGCTCTTCGATGCGGTTAACACCATTAATGAAGTTGTCAGAAGCGTGCACCCAATAACCAGTGCTGGTTTACGGCCGCGAACATCGATCATCCGGCCAACCGGCAATAGTAGAAGTGCCTGCATGACACTGGAAACTAGAAAACTCATACTGGATGTTTGTGCACC
The DNA here is from genome assembly GCA_947373075.1 of Actinomycetota bacterium. GTDB lineage: Bacteria > Actinomycetota > Actinomycetes > S36-B12 > UBA5976 > UBA5976. The sequence continues at coordinate 23,440 of CANBWF010000006.1, forward strand.
CTTGTGGAGAACTTCAATCACGAACAGCGGGATCAATGTCATACGCAGCCCGAAGCTCGTCATTCCTGTTACTAGATTGACCGTCATCGCTGTCCAGTACGCGCGAAAAGAAAGTGCTTCTTTAAGTTGCATAGTGTCTACAACTTCAGACTTTTTCGCTTCCTTCTCGAGTGCTGCCGTCTTCGGCATTTTCGGCAAAGTGAATAGCGCTGTGCATACCGCAAGCATCAAGGTGCCTGAATAAACAAAAAATGGGGCTCTGATGCTGATTCCCACAACTAGTCCGCCAACAAATGGGCCAGCCAAGCCACCAAATAGGAATCCACTTTGATACATGCTGACCGCACGACCACGGTGCTGTGGGTCGACTGAGTGCAATAGCAGTGACATGGCCGCGACGCTGAACATTGCTGACCCTAGTCCACCAGCAGCGCGTAAAAAAAGTAACTGTGAATATGTTTGGGCAGTACCTGCCAGAGCACTCGAAACTGAAACCATGCTCAGTCCAACTCCAAGTACCCAGCGTTCACCAAGTTTGTTAACAAGCCAGCCAGAAGGGGTAGCACTCACAAATCTCATGAAGGCAAACAAGCTGATTACGGCGCTCGCCGCTAAGGCTGAAACCCCGAAAGATTCAGCAAATAGTGGCAAAACTGGAGCAACAATTCCGTAGCCAAGTGCGACACAAAATGCTATTGCCGTTACGACTGCGACCTCACGGGGCAAGTCTTGAAAATAGCGGCGCGCGATTGTGTTCATTGTCTCCAAACTACACGGGGAATGCTTGCCCTGCATGAGCTCTTGGCCTAAGTCGTGCTAGTTTAAATTTAAATCATTGATTGAGAAGAGTAATTGTGACGTTAGCAATTGAGGTTTCTGGACTACAGAAGAGTTTCGGTGAAGTTCAGGCCCTACGCGGGATTGATTTCACGGTCGAGCAAGGAACAGTCGTGGGCCTTCTGGGTCCAAATGGTTCAGGCAAAACAACCACTGTGCGAATTCTGGCCACACTTCTAAAGGCAGATTCAGGTATCGCCAAAGTTAGTGGCATTGATGTAAACAGTTCGCCAGATCAGGTCCGAACCATGATTGGTTTGACTGGGCAATATGCCGCTGTAGATGAGTACTTAACTGGTCGGGAAAATTTGCAACTATTCGGACAACTTTTCCACTTGTCGAAAAAACAGTCAGCGCAGCGTGCTGACGAGTTGCTCACTCGATTCGATTTAGCGGACGCAGCTGATCGAGGTATCAAAGGGTATTCCGGTGGCATGCGTCGTCGCCTTGACCTGGCGGCAAGTTTGATTGGTCGTCCTTCTGTACTTTTCTTGGATGAGCCAACCACAGGTTTGGATCCACGCAGTCGACTTGGAATGTGGGAAGTCATTGAGTCGCTAGTTGCACAGGGAACCACAGTTTTATTGACTACTCAGTATTTGGAGGAAGCAGATCAGTTGGCATCGCGTAGCGTGGTGCTTGATCATGGCTCTGTGATTGCACAGGGCACCTCAGATGAACTTAAATCACAAGTCGGTGGCGATCGTGTTGAAGTTGTTGTTGAAGTTCCAAGCCAGTTGTCTCAAGCTAAAGATGCGCTCGTCTCAATCGCATCGGGTGAAATTAATACCAACGATGCTGAACATAAAGTTATTGTGCCAACCTCTGGCGGATCGCGCTCGGTAGTTGAAGCAGTTCGATTATTGGACGAAGCAAAGATTTCGATTGCTGACATTGCACTGCGCAGGCCGACTCTAGACGATGTTTTCTTGAGTTTGACTGGCCGATCAGCAGAAGAAGAAAAGCCAGAAGTTAAAGCGAAACAGCGGTCACGACGAGGAGCACGAGCATGACAACATCAGAGACTGCCACTAAATACCGTCCAACTTTAGGCTGGTTAATCAACGACACGATTGCAGTAGCTAAGCGACACATCCTAAAAATCACTCGCGTACCTGAATCTCTATTTTTTGCTTTGATTCAGCCAGTCATGTTTGTTCTGCTGTTTGCTTTCGTCTTCGGCGGTGCAATCACTCTTAATGGAAATGGCGCAAGCGCTGCTGCAGATTATCGTGAATACCTTATTCCAGGAATCTTCGCTCAAACTGTCATGTTCGCTGTTGCAAGCATCACAGTGGGTATAACTGAAGATGCTAACCGTGGAATTATGGATCGTTTCCGCTCACTGCCGATGCGCCCAGGCGCGGTTTTAGGTGGTCACACGCTTGCTTCGTTATTCCAGAATATTCTGGTTTTAATAATTCTTTCGATTACTGGCCTACTTGTTGGTTGGCGGATTCGAAGTTCAGTTGCTGATGCGCTACTTGGCTATTTGCTATTAGCAACTTTTGCTTATGCCATGACCTGGATTGGTGCTTGGATTGGGTTGCATATGCCTAGTCCTGAAGTTGCTGGCACAGCCGGTTTGGCATGGATTTTTCCGCTGACGTTTGCCTCTAACGTATTCACCCCAATTGCAACAATGCCTTCGTGGCTGCAGCCGATTGCGTTGTGGAATCCAGTGTCTTGTTTGGCTCTTGCCTGCCGCAAGTTATTTGGAAATCCAATTCCGGTCTTTGAAAATTCAGGGCATTCATTTCCAGAGGTACATGCGGTGCAAATGGCATTTGCTTATGCCTTGATTTTTCTAGCAATTTTTGCGCCACTTGCGGTAAGGGCATTTAAAACCCGCAACGTCGGTGGCTTGAAGGCCTAACTTACGTACAGTTCAGCGCTGATGATTTTAATTTTCAGCGACTTGCCGTTTGGTGTTTCGTAACTAATTTCTGCGCCAACATCTTGCCCAAGCACAGCTGCGCCCAAGGGGCTGGTCGGGGAGTAAACATCAATTGCAGTGTGAGCTGCTTCTTCGCGGGAGCCAAGTAAGAAAGTTTCGGTATCGTCCAAGTCTGGAAAATTAACGGTCACGATCATGCCTTGTGACACTTTGCCTTCTTCAATTTCTGGAACGCCAATGATTGCACTCTCTAGCATCGTGGCTAACTGACGAATCCGAGCTTCATTTTTCCCTTGCTCTTCGCGAGCTGCGTGGTAACCGCCATTTTCCTTTAGATCGCCTTCTTCGCGAGCTGCAGCAATTCGATCTTTGATTTCTTCGCGCAGAGGTCCGCTTCGATCTTCGAGTTCCGCTTTTAGGCGATCAAAGGCTTCTTGGGTTAGCCAGGTTTCAGTCATTGCAAAAGCGTACAAGTTTTTAGGGCGTTGGTGTGAACCCTGGCAACTTTTGCTCGGGAATTTGCACGCCTGGTGGGAAATTAGCTGGTGGCACTCGTAACTGTTTGGTGGCGCCACAACCGAGAACCTCAGCAAGTACCGCGGTTCCATTGGTAGTTAGGGAATATTTAGCTTGTCCGATTTTCTCGCCAGGCGGTAGGCGAACAATTGCATACCCGACATCTGTTTTGTGGATGTCTTGGGCCCGAATCGCACAATAAATTTCTTGACCTTGTTTACGTTGTACTTTCCAACTCACATCAATCTGCTTGGCTGACACCACCTTGAATGCCACAAGTTCGCCTTCAATACTGGGATTAGCCACTCGATACTGGGTAAATACGATCAGCCCCAAGATCGCTATTACCACCAAACTGGTAGCCAGACGCTGCCGCCATTGGGAATTATTGAGCCCATATCTGGCGCGCAGATGTTCAGGTATTTGGACATGCTCGGTCATGGTAATTCCACAATAGGCGGTGTTAGAGAATATAGGTATGTCCGCACCTGAAATCGTATTTCCAGAAGCCAATGAACCATTAAGGCTGTTGGCGGTGCATGCGCACCCTGATGACGAATCCAGTAAGGGTGCGGCAACCACAGCGAAGTATGTCGGACAAGGCGTTGAAGTAATGGTCGCCACCTGCACAGGTGGTGAGCGTGGAGACATTCTCAATTCAAAATTTGAACTTGGCGATCGAGACTTAGCAGAAATTCGCAAGAACGAAATGCAGCGGGCGGCCCAGATTCTAGGTATCAAACACCAGTGGCTTGGCTTCATTGATTCAGGCTTTCCAGATGGCGATCCAAAGCCACCAGTACCGGAAGACAGTTTTGCCGCGCAGTCCATTGAAGTGGCGGCCGCTCCGCTGGTGGAATTGATTCGCGAGTTCAGGCCACATGTCATTACTACATACGACGAAAATGGCGGGTACCCGCATCCCGATCATATCCGCACTCATGAAGTTGCTGTTTATGCATTCGAACATGCAGCAAGCGAAAACTATCCTTCAGATAAAGCTCCCTGGAGTGTTGCCAAGCTTTATTACAATCTCACATTTACTCAGACTCGAATCCGCACCTTGCACGAGGCATGTTTAGCCAGCGGTCTTGAATCACCATATGTCGATTGGCTTGAACGTATGGATGACGTTGATGTGATGTTCGACAGAGTCACAACCCGCATTCCGGTAGCCGAATATTTTGAAGTACGAGATCAGGCGCTGTTAGCTCATGAAACACAAATTGATCCTGAGGGAATGTGGTTTGGTGTGCCATTGGAAATTCAACGGGAATTTTGGCCTACTGAAGATTTCGAATTGGCGATGAGTCGGCTAGATTTACAAAAGACTGACGAAATCGAAGAAGATTTATTTTTCGGATTAAGGGGATAGTTAATCGTGTACCGATTTTTTTCAGCTTTAGGTGTATCCCCATCACCTCATCCAAGCCCAACAGATTTTGATAGTTCACGAGTTCAGCCCGGTGCTTGGTATGGCGTAATTCTGACTTTCTTGATCGTTGGCTTAGTGGTTCTACTCTTTAGTTTGAACCGACATCTCAAGCGCGTTAATTTCGAAAAAACTGATGAGTAGTGCGCAAATATTTTCAGGGCAACTTGTTGGTTTCTCATGTGCTTGCCTTAATCCTCATTGCTGCTTGCTTATTGCTTAGTCATTGGCAGTGGGAGCGAGCTCATTACGCTCGACAAGCTGTAGCAGTGTCAGAGTCGATAGCTTTCGAAAAGTTGAGTAAGGTACGAGATTTTTTGCCACCCTCTTCAGTGGGTCAATTGACAAAAGTAAGTGGTATTTGGCAGCCAGAGAGTCGAATTCTATTTCCCAAACGTCCAATCGATGGCCGCAAACTACTTGTTGGGGCGCAATCGTCAGCACAAACGGAATCTGGAAGTTGGGTAGTTGACTTGCTGAAGCTAAAAGATGGAACCAGCGTTGCTGTCGTTCGCGGTTGGCAGAGTTCAGCCGATAGTTTCCCTTCTGCAACTGGATTGGCAAGCATCAGTGGAGTTGTTCAACCAGCGGAGGATGCGCCGAATTCAGTAGCAGTAGTTGCTTCGCCGCTGATTACAACTAAATATTTATTGACTCATGCAAGTACGGACATACGTGATGGCTTCATTGTTGAAAATAGAGTCAGTGGTTCTCTGACTCAGGTTGTCCCATCTCGCCAAGCGTTTACCAAGGGTGGGTTACGCACGCTTAACGTCTTTTATACATTTAATTGGATTTTCTTTGCCCTAATGATTCTGTTGATATGGATTCGAATTGTGCGTGACGAAGTGTCTAGCGTGAATTAGTGCCGCACATGCAGCAAACTTAGATCATGTCTTCGTCACCAGTTAAGAAATTTTTCGGTAATCCGTGGGTCTTCTATAAGTACATGGCATTCCTGGTCGGAACTGC
>CANBWF010000007.1 GCA_947373075.1 Actinomycetota bacterium
GCTCTTGAATTTGGCGCGGATGATTACATGGTAAAACCATTTGGTATGCGCGAGTTGGTGGCTCGCATCAGAGCGGTTAGCCGCCGAAGTGCAGCCCCCGATCTTGCTGTTGCTCTGGCCAATCAGGTGATCGGTGCACTATCCATCGATCGACGGAGCCAACGCGTTTTTGTAGATTCTGTCGAGGTCCCATTAACTCCAAAAGAATTCGACTTACTTGAATACCTAGCCAGCGATCCTGGTGCTGTCTATCGACGTAATGACATCATGCGTGAGGTATGGGATACCGATTGGTACCAAACCACAAAGACAGTTGATGCACACATCGCATCACTACGGAAAAAATTAGATCATCCCGCTTGGATTGAAGCTGTGCGCGGAGTTGGCTTTAGATTGGCAGTGCCGACCTCGTGAAATGGCGAATGTTGGGGGCTCTGCTTGGGTTAATAATAGTTGTGCTTCTTGTCCACGACATCCCGCTGGCTTCCTACCTACGAAATGTTGAAAATGATCGAATCATCACGAGCCTTGAGCGCGATGGTCTCATAATTGTTGGCAATGCACACGAAGCGGTCGAAGAGCCAAGCGCGAGCAACCAGGCCGATTTGGAAAAGGCGCTCGACAGCTACCGCGCTAAAAGTAAAGCAGTAGTTATCGTCACAGATGCTTCTGGAATTGTGATCGCATCAACCGATAAGTACATAGCCGCAGGCGAAGACTTCAGTACTCGACCGGAAATTGCGAAGGCGCTATCTGGACAAGTCGCGACAGGGCGACGTTTTTCAAACACGCTGAATTACCAACTCCTGTACATCGCTGTGCCAATGGTCAAAGGCGAAAAGGTTTACGGCTCTGTCCGCATTACTTTTCCTGCGAGCGTGGTCGATGGGATTGTTAATTCTCGATTACGCGGACTTACCGCAGTGGCGAGCATAACACTTTTTCTGGCGATCATCATTGCTCTGCTTTTAGCAACCAGCATCACGCGTCGCTTAGACAGATTGCGAAATGTAACAGAAGAATTTACGGCCGGCAATCACGAAGTGCGTGCTGACAGCGAATCTGGCGCTTCGGAGATTCGCTCTCTTTCAACGAGTTTTAACAACATGGCTGACCAACTAACAACCCTTATAAATGTGCAGCGTTCATTTGCTGGCGATGCGTCACATCAGTTACGAACACCTTTGACTGCATTGCAATTGCGACTTGAACGTGCCACTGCATTGATTGAAACAGATCCTGCTGCTGCAACCGAGCGACTGGATGCGGCCTTAGTTGAAACCCAGCGCCTGCAGAACATTGTTGAAGGACTACTCGTTCTGAGTCGTGCTGAAAGCCAAGCCACAATTGCGCCAGCCCCTATAGAAATAAGTCAGATCGTGCAGGAACGACTAACTCATTGGGAAGCTCTAGCCGCCGAGTCAAATGTGACTTTGCAAAGCACAAGCACTTCTGCCGGGCGAATTCTTGCAATACCAGGAGTGATTGAACAGGTAATTGATAACTACATCGATAACGCCTTACACGTGTCTCCTGCAGGATCGACAATTACCGTAAGAGTGACAAATGATGATGGCCACACCACAATCCACGTAGTTGATGAAGGCCCAGGCATGCTTGAAGTTGATTTAGAGCGCGCCTTTAATCGCTTCTGGCGTGCACAAAGTGACGAACACGGAAGTGGGCTGGGGCTAGCCATTGTTGAACGTCTTGTGCAGGCATGTGCGGGATCTGTTCAACTTATAAATGTTCAGCCGCACGGAATCGACGCACAAGCGACCTTCAAAGACGCCTAAGCTGTTCCAGCGTCGGCGCCACCGGATGGTGGTTGTTTAATCTCGCACAGTCTCTCGAGCCAAACTGCAGTAATGGTTAGCACTAATGAAGCTACTGCAACCAGCACAATCGTCAATATGCGTTGGCTTACATCTGGTGTTCGAGTGAGCTGAAGATTCGCTGCGAGTAACCCAACATAGAAGCCAGAAGCTAACGCACCTACTCGAGAGCCAGCCATAGCAAGTGCGACTGTTCGCGCAGCAACTAGTGGGTGCAAGCGGTTACCAGGCTTATGTCCTTGCAATCGCTTACGTGCCAGAATCGTCCAGATTAATAGCGTGCCCGCTAACAGCCACATAGTTACTGCATTGACACTTGGAACTGGGAATTGCACGAGAAACCAATGTGGCCAAAGTCGGGCTAGCGACCAACCCAGAGCCGCGGCAAAAATACCTAGCCACACTAGAAAACTAATCCGAGTCCGCTCTAGTTTCATTCTTGACTCCCCTTGAGTTTCAAGTCAGCACACTTTGTGACTTTCTGATTTTCCACCTGTGCTAGTAATTCAGATATCGGCCGATCGCCACCAAGTTTCCATTCTGGTGCGATTTCAAAAAGTGGCACCAACACGAATGCGCGTTCATGGGCACGCGGATGCGGCACAGTTAGTTGTTCCGTGTCGCTGGAAAATCCCAAAACATCAATCACATCAATATCTAAAGTGCGTGGACCCCAACGCACTTCCCTAACTCGGTGAGCCAAATTTTCAATCTTTAAAGCCGACTGTAAAAGTTCCTCGGGATCTAGCGGGGTATCAACTATTACAACGGCATTTAGATACGAATCTTGCTCAACTCCACCAACTGGATCAGTCTCATAGATCGCTGAACACGCGACTAGGTTGCAGTTGCACTTCACTAGTTCATCGAGAGCAAATTGGAGATTGGCGAATCTATCGCCAAGATTTGATCCAATAGATAATGCGGCCTGAATCAAGGCAGTCTCCGTGTGACAGACACATCGTCGAACTGCACTTCAATCGGAGCGTATGGTTTGTGCACTGTAACCTCAATAGAAATTACATTTGACATTTTTAGAATTCTTTGGGCAATTGAATCTGCAAGTGTCTCAATCAAATCAAAAGCAGGGCCAGTAATTTCGGCAAGTACTAAGTCAGCAATAAGTGCGTAATTTATAGTCGCAGCCAAATCGTCAGTTTTAGCTGCAATCGAAAAATCAGTCTCTACAACAACATCTACGATGAATTCTTGCCCGTCACTACGTTCGTGATCTAAAACTCCGTGATATCCAAACCCACGTAAACCTTTAAGTGTGATCAGATCAGTCATTGTTGCTCCTTTAGTTTTTCAACAACAGCAATTGCGTCTCGTGCGGCAATCACATCATGAACCCGCACTGCCCAAACGCCCTGACTCGCAAGCAAAGTTGTCAGGGCCGTAGTGGCTGCTTCGCGAGCTGCAACATCACGTGGCTGACCCTCCGTTGCAAGCAGCTCGCCTAAAAAGCGTTTGCGTGAAGCGCCGACAAGTAAGGGCGAACCTAAATCGATGAAATCAGAAATATGTTTGAGTATGGGCCAGTTTTGCTGTGGATTCTTTGCAAACCCTAATCCTGGGTCCAGAACCATTCGCTCTACTGCAATCCCAGCCTCGTTCGCTTTGGCTAATTGCTCAGCTAATTCATCTTTAACTTCTTGAACAACATCAAGATAGTTTGCCTGTTCGCCCATCTGTGCAGAATGTCCACGCCAATGCATCATGATGTAGGGAACTCGATCTTGCGCAATTGTTGAGAACATTTCGACGTCTGCTTGACCACCGCTTACATCGTTAATTATGTGTGCACCAACAGCAATCGCCTGCTTGGCTACTTCAGCACGCATTGTGTCTACACTCACTACAACCGAATTAGCCACCAACTCTTTTACAACTGGAATAACTCGATTTAGTTCTTCCTCGAGACTTACTCGCTGAGCGCCTGGTCTAGTTGATTCACCGCCCACATCAACAATGTCTGCGCCATCGTTAGCCAATGAAAGCGCATGACTAATGGCACTTTTAGTTGTATCGAATCTTCCGCCATCACTGAAGGAATCAGGCGTTACATTAACTACACCCATCACAAGTGTTCGCGATAAATCAGCTAAATGTGTTGGTAGTCCCTGCGGATGTGACATCTCACTATTTTCCGTTGATAAGTGACATTGCTTCGCTACGAGTGGCCGCATCGCGCAATTGCCCACGCACGGCTGAAGTTACTGTGGTGGCCCCTGGTTTACGAATGCCACGCATCGACATACACAGATGTTCGCACTCAACAACAACAATTACGCCAGCTGGTTTCAAGATACGTACCATCGCATCAGCAATTTGAGTGGTGAGTCTTTCTTGCACTTGTGGGCGTCGGGCAAAAAGATCTACAAGGCGAGCAACTTTTGAAAGTCCGGTGATGTGACCATCTTCGCCCGGAATATAGCCAACGTGTGCGACTCCGTGGAACGGAACCAAATGATGTTCACAGACTGAATACACTTCGATGTCTTTGACGACAACGAGTTCCTCATGACCAATTGCAAATGTAGTTGTAAGTACATCTTCAGCGCGCTTATGAAGGCCCTCGAAAATCTCAGCATAAGACCGAGCAACTCGAGCTGGTGTCTGTGCTAAACCTTCGCGGTCTGGATTTTCGCCAATTGCTAACAGCAATTCACGAACTGCTGCCTCAACTCGAGCCGAATCAAACGGCGCAATTGCCGGTGGTTCGTTCAAGTGTTCAATCGGGTCTAAACTCACGCGTCACCCTCAGCCGGCTTTGCCTTAACCGCTTCAACTGGGGGTTGAGTGCTCGGAACTCGACGTGCAGAACCTGTCCAGGCGGCACGCTCTGGCCTGCGAGTTATTGGAGTGAAAATTCGCTCGATCTCTTCGCGGTTGAGTGTTTCTTTCTCAAGAAGTTCAACAACTAGAGCATCTAACACTTCACGATTTTCTTGCAGGATATCGAATGCCTCGTGGTGCGCGATATCGATGAAACTGCGAACTTCTTCATCAATCGCACCAGCAATATCTTCAGAGTAGTCACGGCTATGGCCCATGTCGCGACCCATAAATACTTCGCCGGTGTCATTGCCATATCGGACTGCGCCTAGCCGCTCGCTCATACCAAACTGCATAACCATCTTGCGAGCAACCGCAGTTGCTTTTTCAATGTCGTTGCTTGCGCCTGTGGTTGGGTCGTGGAAAATCATTTCTTCCGCAGCGCGGCCACCGAGCATGTAGGCCAGCTGATCTAACATCTCGCTACGCGTCGTTGAATATTTATCTTCTTCAGGCAAAACCATGGTGTAACCAAGTGCGCGACCACGCGGCATGATAGTAATTTTGTGAACTGGATCTGTATGCGCAAGAGCCGCAGCAACGAGTGCATGGCCGCCTTCATGGTAAGCAGTGATCAAGCGTTCTTGGTCTTTCATAACACGTGTTCGCTTCTGCGGTCCGCCAATTACGCGATCAATTGCTTCGTCCAAAATTGAATCAGTAATTACTACTTGATCCAAGCGAGCAGTTAGCAACGCGGCTTCGTTAAGCACATTTGCAAGATCCGCACCAGTGAAACCTGGGGTACGTCGAGCTATTGCCATCAGATCAACTTCTGGAGCAAGGGGCTTGCCCTTTGCATGCACTGCCAGAATGTCGCGACGACCAATTAAGTCAGGAACATCAACACCAATCTGTCGATCAAAACGACCGGGGCGAAGTAGTGCAGGATCTAAAACATCTGGACGGTTAGTCGCGGCGATTAGAATAACGCCAGAGTTAGCATCGAAGCCATCCATTTCAACAAGCATCTGATTCAGCGTTTGTTCGCGCTCGTCATTGCCGCCACCAAGCCCGGCACCGCGCTGACGACCAACAGCATCGATTTCATCAATGAAGATAATCGCCGGCGCGCTTTCTTTCGCCTGACTGAAAAGATCACGAACTCGACTTGCACCCACACCAACAAACATTTCAACAAAGTCGGAACCTGATATTGAGAAGAATGGAACTCCAGCTTCGCCAGCAACTGCGCGGGCAAGCAAAGTCTTACCAGTTCCGGGCGGGCCGTAAAGTAAAACACCTTTTGGAATTTTTGCACCCACCGATAAAAACTTTGTTGGTTCAGCCAAGAACTCTTTTATCTCGACTAATTCCTCAACCGCTTCATCAGCACCAGCGACATCAGCAAATGTAGTTTGTGGCATATCTTTATTGACAAGCTTGGCTTTAGATTTTGCGAACTGCATTACCCGTCCGCCACCTTGCATCTGTCCGATGAAGAAGAACAGTAGAACCATAATCAAAATCAGCGGAATGATCGAAACTGCCAAACTCACCCAAAATGATTCGTGCGGCACCACAACGTTGTAACCACCCGGAAGACCCTTTTTATCAACTTGGACTCGCAACAAGTCGACTAGGTCTGTGCCCTGGCCTTGGATGAAACTAGAAATCTCTTTTGAACCGTCAGTCAAAGTAAGAGTTATGGTCTGATCTTTATCAACCAGTACTGCTGATTTAGCGCGACTATGCGTAATGTCGGAAATAATTTTTGAAGTATCAACCTTTTTGGCGTTATCTGATGTCGAAAGTGCATTACTTCCGATCATCAGCGCTGTTAGCGCAACAAAAATCCAGACAAATGGTGAGCGCAGTAGGTTCTTAATTTTCATCGTTTTTGTATAGTCCTCAAAGGTCGTGAATCTTTACGGTACTACTGATATGGGTCATTGCGCTAAGTGAGTGCAAAGGTTCTGCCAATAGGTGAACAAGCCACGATGCACCTGAATTAGAGCAATCGCAGGTTTTAGCCAAATATCTGCTTATTCTGTAAGGGTGATTTTCAAATCTGTCTTAGATTCCCGCCCGTATGCTCAGCCTGAGTTAACTGGCGAACAATGGGGCGAATTAGCACCGAGGCAGATCCGCCTTGATGAGCTATCTACCATCAAAAACACCCTCGACTTACACGAGCTTCTTGCGAGTGACTCCACTTATTTCGGGGACCTTTTTGCTCGAGTTGTGCGCTATCAGGGGCAACTGTATTTAGAGACCGGTTTGCACCGCGCTGTACGTGCTGCTTTGCAAGGTCGAACCTCTATTCACGCTCGAATTTATGAAATCAAGGATTAGAGCCGGCCAGCTTCGTGCACTCTGCGTAAAAACTCTTTGGTCTGAATCATCTGCGGATCTTGCAGAACTTGACCAGCAGTTCCGCGCTCCACAATTTCTCCGTGCTCTAAGAAGCAAACTTCATCAGCAACCTGAGTTGCAAAACCCATTTCATGAGTTGCCAAAACCATAGTTATGCCGTCTTGTTTCAAATCGCGAACAACAGCCAATACTTCATTTACCAAGACCGGATCCAGAGCGGAAGTAACTTCATCAAGTAAAAGTAGCCGCGGCTTTACTGCTAGTGACCTAATGATGGCTACTCGCTGTTGTTGGCCGCCACTTAATCGATCAGGATATTGATCAGCTTTCTCAGAGAGTCCAAATCTGTCCAGCAGTTCAATCGCTTGCATAGTTGCCACATCAGGATTCAAGCCATGTACCTTAATCGGTGCGAGTGTGATATTTTCTAGAACAGTTTTATGTGGAAATAAATTGAATGCCTGGAAAACCATGCCTAATTTTCTACGGACTTGGTCAACATCAATTAGTGGATCTGAAATCTCTTCACCATCGAGAATGATTTGTCCATCATCAATCGAGTCCAGCAAATTAATACAACGTAACAAAGTGGATTTTCCAGAACCTGACGCACCGATTAATACTGTCGCTGTGTGCTCGGGAACTGTGAGTGAGACATCAGATAACACCAGCTCTGATCCAAAGCTTTTACGGATATTGATTAACTCTAAAACGTTCATGCCGCGCCTTGCGCATTCTGTTTGTTGATGGACTTCATTAATACGTAATCCGTGTAACGAGTTAGGGGAATCGTGATCAGTAGAAAGAGAATCGCTGAAACCACATACGGCGTATAGTTAAAAGTTCGCGAACTTTCAATTTGTCCCGCACGCACTGCATCAATTACACCGAGAATCGAGACCAGGCCGGTGTCTTTTAACAAAGAAATGAAATCGTTAAGGATAGGCGGGACCACACGCCTAATGGCTTGAGGTAAAACGACGTATCGCATTGTTTGGTTGTGCGTTAAACCAAGCGAACGTGCCGCCGCCCGCTGACTAGGATGCACTGAGAGTATTCCGCTTCGGATTACTTCAGCAACGTATGCAGAATATGTGAGCACGATTGCAGTTGTTCCCAATACAAAAACATTAGACGTTACGCCTTGGAGCCGAAGCGCTGGTATGCCAAAGCCGATAAGCAATATGACAAGTATTAGGGGAATCCCACGAAATATATCCACATAAGCTGTGGCCAAAAATCGCAATGGAGTTAGTGCAGCCGATCTCGAAGTTCGCGCTAGGGCCAGAAGTAATGAAAGTATTCCAATGGCAATGGACGCGATAATTGTCAGTTCAATATTTGTGACCAGCCCACGGGCAACTAAATGCAACACTTCAAGTCCATACTGGACATCAAAGAATGTGGTCGTAACTACTTTCCAACCAGGGGAAGTTACTAAAAGCAAAACTAATAAGCCGAGGACGACGGCGCTTGAAAGAACTGAAACCAGTATGCGTCTGCGAAGTATCAATTTACGGATTCGAGCACGATCCTGTTCGCGTGGACTAGGAGCCCATGAAACAGCCCGACTCACTTGATTGTGAATCGGGCTGTTTGTTTTAGTCATGGTTTTTGATTTAGTTAATTACTTCAAAACCGGTGCGCCGGCCGCTGAGCCAAGCCACTTGTCAGTAATCGATGCAAGTGTGCCATCTTTGGTGATTGCATCTACTGCCTGAGAGACGCAGCTTGTAATCGGGCTATCTTTAGCAAGCAGCAAACCGAACTGATCTCCCTCGCCATTAGATGGAAGTTGACCAACAATAATTCCGTTTGGAATCTCAACACCGGAAAGATAGAAAGCTGTTGGAAGGTCAACTACGATTCCATCAATCTGATGATTCTTAAGTGCTGTAACAGCCGCTGCATTGTCATTGAATACCTGTGCTTGATTTGTTGGCTTTATAACGTCGTTAATTGCATTAAGTGATGTTGTGCCAACGGCTGCGCCAAGTTTGGCTGCTGCTAGATCAGCGATTGCGCTCTTGCCATCAATTGCGCTTCCCTTGTAAGAAATAACTGTTTGTGGAGCGGTGTAATAGGGGCTCGAGAAATCGACAGCTTTCTTCCGGTCATCTGTGATTGAGAACTGCTGCAAGTTGAAGTCAAAGTTTTTTGCTCCAGGAGTTACGGCACCATCAAAAGTTGTGCGAACCCATTCAACGTCAGTTTTTGCGAAGCCCAACTTGTCGGCAACAGCATATGCAACTGCTGGCTCGAAGCCGTTACCTGATTCTGGCTTGTCATCAATTACCCACGGGTAGTAGGCCGGATTGCCGGTGGCGATAGTTAATTTGCCGGCGGTTAATGTTGCTAGGCCATCTTTAGTGCAGTCAGATGAAATTGCACCTGTGCTCTTTGTTGCACATGAAGTTAATGCCAGTGCTAATACAGCTGCCGAAATTGTGGCAGTAATGCGAGTTGCGATTTTCACGCTTATCTCCTTGATAATTGTCCATCCTTGAGTAACAACGGTTGTTAGCCCAAGTGGGCCCAGTTGGACCCGCGCTTGCCACTTGCGTGGCCTGGTCTGTTCACCGGGGCACCCCATCGCGGTCTGCAAGGGTTGTCGGATAACTAGCCGGTACTTAGTGTTATCTCTCTTGACCTAGCCCCAATGCTAGCAAGTTGCGGCACTCGATTGTTACCTCATCTGCCAGAATCAAGGTATGTCACAAGAGTACGAGCGGGCCATGCGTATTGCCCTAGAACATGCCCAAGTGGCCGCGACCCAGGGCGAAGTTCCAGTTGGCGCAGTTGTGCTTGATGAAACTGGGCAAGTGATTGGCGTTGGGCATAATGATCGCGAGGCTAGCCATAATCCACTTGGTCATGCTGAAGTCGTGGCTTTATCTGCTGCCGCTGCGCATTTGGAGTCATGGCGGCTAGATGGTTGCACTTTGGTGGTCACACTTGAACCGTGCACTATGTGTGCCGGGGCTGCTGTGCAATCTAGAATCGCCCGCATTGTTTTTGGCGCTTTTGATCAGAAGGCTGGAGCAGTTGGCTCGTTGTGGGATGTGGTTCGCGATCGCCGGTTGCCGCATCGAGCCGAAGTGGTTTCTGGAGTTCTAGCAGCTGAGAGCGCCCAAGTATTGTCGGACTTTTTTGCCAGCGCTAGAAATATTTCTTCTTAATTTATTGTCAACTCTCTTTTCGGGGTAATCTAGGCGACGGTGTCGTGTCCGAGCGGCCAAAGGAGCACGCCTCGAAAGCGTGTGAGGGCGAAAGTCCTCCGTGGGTTCAAATCCCACCGACACCGCCATTGCGGTAATCGCGCTAAGCGATTGCCTTGCGATGGCGGAATATGAATTGGGGATTTGGGAGTCGGGAGCAGACTGTTTCTGCAGCAGAACCGAGCCGCGACCGAAAGCAGACCGATCACAACCATTAACTTTGCGCGAATAGCGTGAACTTCGGTTCCCACCGACACCGCTCTGCGGTGTTATCGGGATTTGGGAGTCGGACACCGATCCGTTTCTAAAAGCACCGAGCTGTGGCCGAAATGTGTGTGGTCAATCCCAGGTACGTGGCCGACGGTTCCCACCGACACCGCCATTACAGCAACCACTCTTAGCGATTGCCTGCCTAACTTAAAGCCCTTTAACTGCACTCACTACTTTGGTTAGGGTTTCTTTTGCATCACCAAATAGTAGTGATGTTTTTGGATCGAAAAGTAATTCGTTTTCAATGCCAGCAAATCCTGGGCGCATTGATCGTTTTAGGAAGACAACTTGTCCTGCTTGATCAACATTAAGAATCGGCATGCCATAGATCGGCGCAGTCTTGTCATCTCGCGCTGCTGGGTTAACCACATCGTTTGCGCCAACAACTAGAGCGACATCTGCTTCCGCGAACTCTGGATTAATTTCATCCATTTCTTTTAGTTGGTCGTACGGAACATTCGCTTCTGCGAGAAGGACGTTCATGTGTCCTGGCATTCGGCCAGCTACTGGGTGAATTGCATAATCAACTTGAATGCCTTTGGCGCTCAATAGTTCTACGAGTTCACGAATTGTGTTTTGTGCTTGTGCTACTGCAAGCCCATAGCCCGGCACGATAATCACCTTACGTGCGTAGCTAAGCATGATTGCTACATCATCAGGTGATGCTGATTTCACTGGGCGATCTTCTGTTGTTCCAGATGCGGTTATCGCCTTTGCCGTGAATGCGCCAAATAGGGTATTCGTTAGTGGTCGGCCCATCGCGGCAGCCATCATGCGTGTAAGCAGAGTTCCTGATGCGCCCACGAGTGTGCCAGCAACGATTAACAGAGTGTTGCCCAGTACATATCCTGACGCAGCTACTGATAAACCAGTGAATGCATTTAGCAGTGAGATAACAATCGGGACATCAGCGCCACCAACAGGAAGTACAAGCAGAAGTCCCATCAAAAGTGACATGCCAAGTAATACGTAAAGCAATGTATTAGTCGGGTCAACTACCAAGAGAATTGCTGCTGCAATAGTTCCGATTCCAGCAAGTGATGTGATGTAGCGACCTAGCGGCAAAACTACTGGCCTTGAAGTCATTAGTTCTTGAAGTTTCATAAAGGTCAGGATTGAGCCCGAGAATGAAACAGCGCCGACCAGAACGGTGAACACTGTCGCCGCCAAAGCAGCTTTAGATTCATTTGCAGTTGGTGCTGAGAATTCAACAACAGATACAACAGCTGCGGCTCCACCACCAACACCATTAAATAGTGCAACCATCTGTGGCATCTGCGTCATTTGCACGCGCTTTGCTGCAATCCAACCAATTAGTGAACCGATGGTGATTGCCAGAAGGATGAAAGGTAAGTTGCCCTTTAAGTTACTTAGACCCTCGCCATAATATTCAGTGCCGTAGAAAAAGATCACTACTGTTGCAACGCCTGCACCCAAAGCGCCAAGTAAGTTTCCTCTGCGTGCTGATTTAGGTGAAGACAACCCCTTCAACGCAAGGATGAATAGAACCGCAGCGCCAAGTTCAGTTAGGCGGACCCAAGTTGGTGCCTGTGGTGCTGAGACAGTTGTCGAAAGATGCGCAATTAATGGAGTCATTGTTATGCCTCATCTTTCTTTGGTGCCTTTGGCTTGAACATTTCAAGCATTCGATCGGTTACCACGAAACCACCAACCATATTGATAGCAGCAAGAACTATTGCGCCTAGCCCAAGGAAGAATCCGAGACTGTATTTATCTGACTGCCCGGTTACCAAAATGGCGCCAACCAAAACAACACCATGGATTGCGTTCGCACCAGACATCAATGGCGTATGAAGTACCGCTGAAACCTTGGAGACAACTTCAATACCCACAAAGATACTCAAAATAAAAATCGTTAATAATGAAATAGCATCCATGATTAGTTTCCTTCCGCTGGGCTAGCCAAAGCCGGCAAGCCAAGTTGTTCACGAGCAATCGCATTCTTTACTTCGCCAGCAAATACCAATGCACTTCCGGCAATAACTTCGTCAGAAATATCTGGGGTGACTTCCCCATCTTTAGTTATGAGCGTCAAAAGTGAAACTACATTTTGCGCATAAAGTTTGCTGCTATGTACTGCCAACTGGCTTGGTACATCGCGGGCACCAATTAATGTAACTGTGCCACCCACGCCATCAACCAAAACATCTTCACCCGCAACCGAGCCTTCAACGTTTCCACCTGTTTCAGCAGCGAGGTCAACGATGATTGACCCTGCGCTCATAGCGCAGACCATGTCTTTGGTGAGTAGCAGTGGTGCTCGGCGACCAGGAACTGCGGCGGTTGTGATTACAACATCTGCAGCGGCTACGAATGGTTTGAGTGCATCTTGCTGAGCTTTGGCTCGGTCTTGCGCCATTTCGCGCGCATATCCACCAGCACCTTCAACAGCATCAAGCCCGAGATCAATAAATGTTGCGCCCATTGATTTAACTTCGTCAGCACTTGAACTGCGCACATCATATGCGCTAACTACCGCACCAAGTCGACGCGCAGTAGCCATTGCTTGAAGACCTGCAACACCGGCGCCAAGTACTAGTACTTTCGCGGGCTGAACTGTGCCAGCCGCGGTCATCAACATTGGGAAAAATTTTGTTGAACGTTCTGCAGCGATCAGAACACATCGGTAGCCGGCGCAGAGAGCCTGCGAAGTCAATGCGTCCATAGATTGCGCGCGGGAAATACGAGGGACTAATTCAAACGAGAGACTCGTTACACCTGCAGCACTTAGTGCCTTAATGGTTTCTAAATCGTTTGTAGGCGACAGGAACGAAACTGTAATAGCCCCTTGTTTCAATGTCTTTGCCACATCAGGATTAAGTGGGCGAACAGTTGCTACTACATCTGCTTTGGCTAATTCACTTGCAACAGAGTCTGAAGAGACTATCTGCGCACCAGCAGTTTTGTATTGATCATCGTCATGGCCTGCGGAACTGCCAGCGCTACTTTGCACGCTCACATCTAGCCCGAGTTTGCAAAGTTTTGTAACTGCTTCTGGAACCAGGGCGACTCGTCGTTCCCCCGAAATAGTTTCAGTAGGGACAAAAACCTTCATCGTTTCTCACAATCTTGGTTGACCTACTCAAAAGCGTAGACTCTAATCGCCTAAAAGGGGCTAGTGACCCCGATTACTCCATACGAGTTGCCCGGCCAAGACTAACAAGAGTGCGCAAAATAATGGAAGCAGAATTGCGTTAGTTGTATGCGCGGCGACATAAGCACCAAAGACCGCCGATGGAATACCAGCTATTCCCGCATAAACAGCGATCCTGCGATCGATGTTTCCTAATCGATGATGCAGTGATGCGCCTATTACTGCAGTTGCAACGATTACCACCAAACTTGTGCCTCGGGCGACCTCAGGTGCAATCCCACTGCAGATGATTAGCGCTGGAATAATCACAATTCCACCACCAACCCCCAATAAACCAGCCAATGTTCCTGACGCAAACCCAATTACAACTAGTAGCGCTTGGGCGAGTACTCCGTGGAAAAGTTGAGACGGGGTAGCCGAAATCAGCAGACGAATTGCAGCAACCAGCAAAACTCCAGCGAAAATAAAACTAAGTGTTCGTTCTGAAATTCTTGCAAGTAGTCGCACTCCTACAAAAATTCCACAGATCGAACCGCAAGTGACTAATGCGGCGGCGGGCCAATCAATTTGCCCCAGATTCACATAACCCAAAAGTGCCGCAACCCCGATGAAGGCAACGGAAAGAAGCGATGTGGCATGAGCGCGTTTTTGCGCCATGCCCAGCCACAAGACAAACAATGGGACCATTACGAATCCGCCGCCGATGCCGAATAAGCCAGCCATTAATCCAGCTACTAATCCAATAACCGTAAATTTCCAAACGGGTAGTTTTTCAGTTTCTAACATTGGAAACTTTAGTTATTAGAATTTTCTTCGGAGTTATCACTTTGTTCTGGAAGTCGAATCCCTGCAGAAAGATTCGCCATTAAATTGCTTAATTCTTCACGGCGTTCCTGTAATGAAGTACTGAGTTCGTTTGCTCGGTTTTCTGCCTGAGCAAAATGTGTACCGGCACGCGCGACTTGCTCGGTAATCGCAATATGCGACTGTGCCCACTGTTCGCGCAATGCAGCAATCCGCTCAGTTAAATCATTGAGAACATCTCGGTGACTATTTACCGCAGCAAGTGCTTGCTCGCGATATTCGTTTGCCGCTTGTTGAATTGCTTTTGCTTGACGCGTCGCCGACTCCACTAAATCGGTGCTTTCTCGAACTGCAGAGTCTCGAGCAGTCTCCATCATGTGCGAAGCCGCTGATTTTGCTTCACCCAATAATTGCTCAACAGTTTGATTAGCGTCAGACAGATACGCGTTGGCGTTGCTCATCATTTCGGCTGCACTGCGCTGCGCATCATCAATTGTTTGTTGCGCACGTTCTTGCGCCTGCGACAAAATCTCTTGGCTTCGTGAGTTAGCGTCCTCACCCAATGCTCTGCTATCAGTACTTGCGCGTTCAAGCATCGACTGGCTTGAAACGGTTGCTTCGGTAACTAGGCGTTGTGCTTCAGCTTGTGCTGACTGCAATAAAGATTCTGTTTCTGACGCAATGCGATTACGTAATTCATCGGTCTCACGCTGTGTGGCATCACGCAGTTCACTGGTTTCGCGCTGTGCGGTATCACGCAGTTCGCCGGTTTCGCGATCAATTCGAGTTCGAAGTTCACTCGCGTATTGTTCGGTACGCTCACGCAACTGTGCTAATTCAATTTCGGTTCTATTTCGAAGCTCAGCAATTTCTTGTTCACCACGAGATATAAGTGCCGCAGCTTCATCTTGAGCTGATGCCTTTAATTCATTCGCCCACTGTTCGGTGCTTGCGCGCAGTTCACCAACATAAGTTTCAGTTTGACGGCGAAGTTGCGCAACTTCCGATAGCGTCGCATCACGCAATGCAACCGTCTCAACTTCGGTGCGTTGACGTAATTCTGAAGTCTCAAGTTCAATTTGATTCTTTAACTGTTCGGCATACTCATTTGCTGCATCACGAATCTGAGTTGCTTCACCAAGAGTTGATGCAGCTTCCGATGTTGCCTCATCAATAATTGCTGCTACTTGGCTATCTGAGCCCGCAATGTGTGCATCGGCTTGTGATTGCGCGGCCGATAAAACTGCGCTGGCTTGTTCGCGGGCGGCTTCCAAAGTCGCAGTTGCCTCGCCGCGGAGTTTACGCGCATCAACATTCGCTGCTTCACGAATTCGTCTTGCTTCAACATCAGCGGTCTGCTTTAAAGCTTCACGATCATTTTCAGCATTAGTGAGTGCCTGCGATGCTTGCTCCATAAGTTTCGCGGCACGTTCACGCGCCGCTCTGATAATTACAGCAGCATCCTCAGCAACAAATTTGTTTAGATCATCTTCATTGATATCTACAAATGTTGGTCGAGTTACTTGGGCCTCAAGTTCGGCAATTCGAGCTTGCAGGGCGTTAACTAAGCCCTGTTGATCTGCAGAAGCCGGCTGATTTTGGGTTTCAGGTTCCGCGGAGCCACCGAATAGGCGTCCAATACCGCGTGGGTTATTTTGGCTCATTGCATCCTCCCTTACTACCAATCATTAAGAATAGGCGTAAATGGGTGGTTGGGTAAAAGTGTTAGCGATTCCGAGGTCGGCCAGAACTGCGTCCGCCACCAGCATTTCGGCGTCCACCGCCACCTGGGCGACCGCGTCCACCGCCTGTTGGGGCAGATTTCGGCAATTTCCAAGGCTTTCCGGAAGGTTCCTGAGCGCCCGTGATTTCGGCCAATGCTCGAGAATCAGCGGTAACGCGAGTGACTTCGGGTTCAACACCAATGCGATCCATCATGCCAAGAACTGTGCGCTGCTGACGCGGACCGATGATCGTGACAACACGACCTTCATCACCCGCACGAGCAGTACGACCAGAACGATGTAGGTAGTCCTTTGGATCACCCGGTGGGTCAACGTGCACAACTAGTGAGATTCCATCTACGTGGATACCACGAGCTGCAACATCGGTTGCAACAAGTACATCGGTAACACCTTCGCGGAACTCGTTAATGGTGCGAGTTCGTAAGTTCTGTGATTTACCACCGTGCAATGCGCCTACTGGGATACCTACATAAGCTAAATCGGAAGAGATTCGGTCAGCCGCAGCTTGTGTGCGAACGAACAAAATGCTCTTTCCATTTCGCGCAGCGATATGCTGTAGAACTTCATCTTTCTCACGTGGCTCAACAATCAAAACATGATGTTCCATTGTTGTAACGCTTGCACCGGTTGCAGAAGTTTCATGCAGAACTGGATCTTTTAGGTAACGAGAAACCAGACGATCGACATCGCCGTCAAGAGTCGCACTGAAAAGTAGACGTTGGCCTTCGGTAGGAACCAAATCCAAAATATCAATCATCTGCGGCATGAAGCCCATGTCACACATTTGATCAGCCTCGTCCAAAACAACAACCTGAATTTGTGACAAATCACAGTGACCCTGATCGACAAGGTCACTCAAGCGACCTGGGGTTGATACCAAGATTGGAACTCCACGCCGCAAAGCATCAATCTGTTTTGCGTATGGCATACCGCCGGCAATAAGGCGCACATCTAAATCAATAACACGGGCAAGCGGAGTCAAAGCATCGGTTACCTGCATTGCAAGTTCACGAGTAGGAACCAAAACAAGACCTAGTGGTTGACGTGGTTTAGCTTTGCGGCCAGCAAGCTTGGTAAGCATGGCCAAACCGAATGCCAAAGTTTTTCCAGAGCCAGTCTGAGCGCGACCTAATACATCAAGGCCTGCAATTGCATCTGGCAAAGTTGCCTGTTGAATCGAGAATGGTTCAGTAATTCCATCTTTGGCCAGCAATTTAACTAATGCTGGATGAACGCCAACTGATTCGAAAGTTTCAGTGCCACTTGGTGCTGGTTGTGCTTGGCGCTTCATCGCCTTACCGGCAGCAGGTGGGCGAGAGTTAGTGCGCGGCGGTCGGCGATCGTAACTTGAGCCGGAATCGCGACGCGGAGCTGAACTGCGCTTTCTTGGTTCGCTGCGTGAATCTGAATCGTATGAACCTGCTGGCTTTTTGCGCGCTGGCGCTTCGCTGCGCCCACGACTTGGGCGATCTTCATCCCGGAAATCTACCGAATCATTGAAAGTCCGTTTTGTGCGTGGTTTGCGCTCCGGTCGGCTATCTTCAGCAAATCTTGAGGTCCGAGATTTAGTCGGGGCTTCATCGCTGCGTGGGCGACGTGCTCGAGGAGCAGAATCATCGCTTCGTGCTGGGCGGCGAGTTGCTGGAGCATCGTCACTGCGTACTCTGCGACCGCCAGTTGGGGCCTCATCGCGAGAGCGGCGTGGCTTTTCAGTTGCTTCATCACGACGCGTACGTCCTGACTTTGCTGGAATTTCATCTTCACGGGTGAATCGAGCGGGTTTAGTATTGACTGTTTTCGCCTTAGCTTTTTTGCCGTTAGTGGCACTTGATTTTTTGGCTCCGCCTTTTGCGGTTGAGGCTTTTGATTTACCAGCCTTGCCAACAGCACGATCTTTTTGCAATTTGCGAGCGCGCGGGCTTTTGGGGCTGGAACTTGACGCTGACATTATTGACCCCTGAACTTAGCTAGCAGATCTAGCATTACCCACGCTAAAGGACTTTTGGGCAATCACCTAATTGAGAATGGTGATTTTTTTTGATTTCTCTCCGGTTATTTTAAGAAAATTCCTTAGTGCGTATAAGAAATTAGGCGGAAGGAACTTTTGAAAATTCGTTAGCACCCAAAATGCTCTGAATTAGTGTTGAAAGTGCTTTTACATTTTCGTCAATCAAGTCAAGAGCTAGCTCGTGTGTTGGCCCATCTGGCTGGTGCGCATCAGCAATATCAAAATCGCCAGAGGTCAAAATTGAATTAGTTGTGGTAATTAACCCACGGTTCGCGTCAAGTTCGCTGACCAGCCAAGACCAACGCTGTGAAATGCCTTCCGGCAATGGTGGCGCGACAAAGCCAATGCCCATTTGTGGATCTGGTGATGTGAAAAGACTTCCGTCTAAAATTCCATCATAAATTTTTTCAGCGATTTCAACAGCCTGTGGGAGTGTGAAAATCCGTGAGCGAAACTTGGGGAAAGACTGCACCAAGAAAGACATCTGTTGCTGTTCCATAGTCAGAATTAAACCTTGTGCTTCTGGCTCGACACCTTGAAACAGTGAAGAGACGCCAGGCTGAGTAATCTCAAAGCGCTCGGAAGCTACTTTGCATCGATCATCCCCGGCCATTGCATGGGTGCCACGCGAACTTACCGCGAGTGAAAAATCGGTGCTGGCTAACCAAGGGCCAATCTCTCGGCTAAAAATTTCGTCGGCCACCGGACTGCGACAAATATTTGCTGTGCAGACGAACATCACCGAATTGGCCAAGTTACTCATTATTTACAGCCTAACCCAGCAATCACTTTTGCCTCGACCAAATTTGGCATGGATTGTGTCCATAAAGTTGGGCGCGGTTCGTTTCCTAATGCTGGCTCAGCAAATTTGAGAACAAGGTTTTGCGTAGCCTGAGCAGGTAATTCAATGTCAAAGCGCCAAACTTCACGATCTAAATCAGTTCCTTCAGAAGTTGGGGCCAGCAACTTGCCGGCAACTTTTGCAGACTCAAAAACTGAACCGAGAGGTGCATGAACATAAACCAACATCTTTGTTGCGCCTGGGTTGCTCGGCCGCATTGTGCCTAGATCAAATCGAGTTGTTACGTATGCAGGTAGGCCACTGGTAGGCGCCGTGTTATTTAGCGAAACCTTCATAATGGAATCTCGATAAGGAAAATCTGTTTCGCAAACGCCTTGTTCGTAATTAATTTTTGCCTTTACATAAGCATCTAACTTGTTGCCTGCGCCGTTAATTAACACAACTGCAGTGGTTGGGTTGTTAACATCAGCAAGCGAACCACCAATAGGTGACTTGAGAATCTTCTGTTGGACAGGTTTATCTTTAGCCCAGGCATGCAGATTATTACTGTGAATCGCTGGGATAAATGCCTGCAATAAACGAGCTGGTCCAATCGCTCCCGTTTGGAATTTCGCGAATGTTTTTTCAATAATTGAGAAAACAGCGGCGTCCTTTTGTTTCGGGTTTGAATAATCCTGGTAAACGCCACGGGTTACATACTCAACGGCATTCTTTGAAGAAATCTCGCGGCCATGAATTTTTACTGGCCCAGTTACTTGCATGAAGTTTGCAAGTGCGTGTTCATTCATTGAAAGAACCCCATCCACTTGCTGACCAATATTTTGTTCTTCAAGTGCAGTCATCAAACGGGCATTTGTTGGAAAATCTGGTGAGATGTTCATGTCAGAGAACCTGGATAGGTCATAACCATAAAGTTCTGCTTGTTCTGGAGTTACGTACTCGCGCCAATTAACTAAAGGCTGTCTCATTAAGCCAGTCTCTTTATAAAGTGGTGAAAGCTTTAAACGTCCGGCACTTGCAGTCAAAATACCCCAGCCACCTGGGAAGCCGCCAATAGATCGCGCTTCGGCGCCATTTTGAAACACCAGCATCCATTTACGGGGGCGATCAATGCCAAGCAATGCTGGCGCGATCTGGCTGAACATTTTGGCATCTTGGACAACTGGCGCCAGATTGGCAAAACCGGCACCAAGTTGGCGAACGGGGTTAGCAACAATTGCTGGTACCCCATTCAAATTCAATGCGTTAATCTCGATTGCCCCGTGTTTGATTGGAGAACTGAGCTCATTAAGTGAACTACTTAGACTCAAGATCAACTTTAAATCGCTTAGTGAACTGTTTGGTTTGCTGTTGCGCAGAGAATCTTCAAGTCCAGTTGTTGCTGAAAAGGCACTGTTTAAGTTGGAGGTGAGCGTCCGAACCGCAGTAGGCGTCCGGCCTAAGTAAGGAATGTGCGCCGATAGCCACCACACTGGACCAGTAGTTGACTGGTGCGCAACTGTTACATCGGAACGGATACTTTTTAGTAGTTCTGCTGCTCGATCCGCAGTTACATGTCCATTTTTTAGATTTGCTTGTTGGACTTGGCTCTTTATTCGAGAAAGATGATATTCAGCTTGAACACCTGAGTAAACCAAGTAAATGAATCCAAATACGATAAAGGCGACCGCAAGTCCAATAGTTGGTTTTTTCCAAGGAAGGCGTTTCTGAGGTACCTGTGTAAGGTCGCTCAATTAATCCACCTCGCTGTGTTTAATGAGTAGTTCTTATTAACTCAAGTCGCTTAGCTAAACGGGGGAACGCTTATCCGCATATAAATTCTATTTCATCCGTACCGAAATGTATTTTGACTCGCTAGAACTACGCAGGTAATGGAGCAAAAAATTAATTATTTACCGGTGAATTTATAGGTTGCTACTACCGCTTTGCCGATAGTCAATTTAAAAGTGTTTGTAGAGCCCTTAATAAAAGTCTTTGCTGGAATTACTACGCTAGCCGCTGTCGCTTTTTTGCCAACTTTAACCGTAATAAGTTTCTTGGCCTTCTTGCCTGCTTTAGGTAGCAAAGTTACAACTGTTCCTGGCTTTAAGAATTTTAGTTTGATGGTTGTCTTAGCCTTGATTGACCCAGCTTTAGGGACGGTAACGCCAGGAACGTACAACATTAGTGTTTTAACTTCAGGGTCAGCATTAGGTGACACTGGGCTGGTAGTAACTACCTTGTAAATTCCGGCAGTTAATCCTGTGATGTTTTGTGTGTAGGTTCCTTTTTGTGAAACAGAACTCGACTTGGAACCAACTTTGACGATCAATTTCTGATCTGGATTCGCGTGTGCAACTGAAAGTTTGGCCTTTCCAGTTTTGACTGCGACCATGTCAGGTACCAAAGATGCAGTTAATGCGGTACCTACTGGGTACGCGCCTACTGGTGTATTAAATCCTACGAGGCAAATGGACATGACGAATACCGTCAGCCGAAGCGCAGTTTTCAACATCGCGGTAACCCTTCATCTATAAAAATTGCCCGCAGGAGACCTTTTCAGTGTAAATCAAAAATTCCCAAGGACCAAATAAAATTTGCAATAAATGGCTTTTTTAAGTGTATACAGCGAAGAATTAACCTAATTGAAACCTAAAATTAGGCTTTTCTCTGCAAATTGCGCCTTCCTACGGCCCAGAAGATAACTGCAATCAGGATAAACACAACTAACGGGACTGCTTCAGTGAGCATGTATTTCCACTTTTCAGATGCTTCCCAGCCTTCAGGTCGGTAATCATCGCTGAACCAGCCGTTACCCAATCCAGGCGCCAAAAGCTGAATCGTCGCAAAAGTAACGACTGCAGTTAGCCATACGCTCAAGAACTTTGCAAACGGTGCGCGGTAAACCCGAGTCGCGTTTGGATGTGACACTCGCAGTTTCCAAAGTGCAGGAAAAATTGCAATGTACGAAATCAATGTTGTTGAAACAGCGATGCTAAGAACTACAGAGAAATATTTTCCTACATTTCCATCACTGATTTTGTGTGCAAGCACGAAAACAATAGTTGCAACAAGTCCCGACAGAAGATTAACGCGTACTGGAGTTCCATACTTTTCGCTGAAAACGCCGAGCGAGCGAGGAGCTGCGCCATCGTAACCAGACACAGCTAACGCGCGATCAGATCCCATCAACCAAGCGACACCGGAAGATAGAACACAAAGTACCAAAAGTACCGCGGCTACTCCACCCATCACTGATCCCATTCCGGTCAGCGTAACTGTTCCATCGGCTGCCACATCTTGGCCGAATACCGAAAAAGTTTCCTTAATTGCATCGATGAAGCCGCCAAGATTTGTAGCTTTATCCAGTGGAAGTACGAGGACAATGCCAAAGATTGGAATTCCGTAAAGCAAGACCGCGTAGATAGCAGACCGGAAAACTGCGTAAGGTACATCGCGCTGTGAGTCTTTCATTTCATCACCAGCGCTACTTGGATTTTCGAATCCCACGAAATTGAACAGGATTAGTCCCGCAACCATAACGAAACCTGCCCAGGTCACCTTGAAGCTTCCAAGTGATGGTGCATGAAGGCCAAATTTTTGTGCGTACAAAACAATTGAAAGCGTGAATAGCCCAAGCAAAATAAACCTTGCGAACGCGCCAAGGATTGGAATCCATTTGCCCACTTTGAAAGACAAGATGGAACCAAAAGTGCCGACCCAAATGAATACGAGACCAATTATGTAGAACCAAGTACTTGACACCGGTTCATCATTACGGAAGAAGGCTTCAATGGCTTTTATTGTCACGACCGTTAATGTTCCGCCAAACCAAACCGGGTTTGTGATCCAATAAAAGAAATTGTTGATAGACGCAGCTAAGCGACCGAATGCGAGGCGGGCCCAAAGGTACGGACCGCCTTCCTCTGGAAACGCAGTTCCCAATTCGGCGAATAGCAATGCGCTAGGAATAAAGAAAGCAATTGCCAGAATGGCTAACCACGTAAATGACGATGGGCCAATGAATGCGATGGCGCCGATGGTATCGACACCAACCAAGGTACAGATTGTAAAAAATAAGACTTCACGTCTGCCGAAATGCTTCTGCAGATTAGCCTTTTCTGTTTCATAGTCAGAGGTGAAATCCAGAGACTCGGTACGATCAGCTGATTCAGGTGTCATAGTCATAGAAAAAACCTAGAGCACTTGACGGGAATATCTGCGTGTTTTACGCGATTGAACCAGATTTTATTTTTCAGATTCCAGCTAAGTTGTGTATAAGCGCTAAAAATCCCTAATTTGTGGGTGAATTGCCGCCTTGAATGCACTTACCTACGCAAAGTGGGTTAGCGCGAGCGAACTAAGAGTGTTGGTCTTAGCAAAACTTCGGGCATTGGCGCTCAATCGCTTGGAATCTCTTAGTCTGTGTATATGGCGCAGGAACAGAAGTACACAGTGGTTGCCGCCCGTGATGGGTACGAGGTTCGGCATTACCAGACATGTGTAGTTGCTGAAGTCAAAGTTGTCGGAGATTTTGATGCAGCTGGAAGTCGCGCATTCGGCTCATTGTTTAGATTCATTAGCGGCGCCAACGGTGCTAGCGAAAAAATCTCAATGACCGCTCCGGTGATTCAACGATCAAGTCAGTCGACGAGGCTGCAGGTTTGGGATGAGCACGTCATAAGTTTTGTTATGCCCGCTGACATGAAAATCGCAGATACGCCCGTACCAACTGATAGTCATGTTGAGTTGCGAGAAGTTTCAGATCAATTAGTTGCTGCGTTGAGATTCTCAGGTCGGATGACTGTAGAAAATTTTGAAAGCAATACACGCCGATTGCAAGAGTGCCTCGTTCGGGATGGTTACATTCAGTCAGATGTTGCCCGCTTAGCTCGGTTTAATGCCCCTTGGACGCCTGGGTTTATGCGCCGTAATGAAATTCAAATTCCGGTCGTAGTTGCAACTAAATAGTTCATTCTTGTTTTGCGAGATTTTGCGAATATTTCTATTTGTCCGTGACTATTAACTAGGTTTTAGACGGCACCAGCACTTGGTCGCGATGAGTTTTGATTAATAAGTAGTCTTACTTACAGAGTGTTTTACTATTTGGTTCAAGGCAGTAGCTGCACTCAATAAAGAGTGGAGAAATTATGTCGAAAAATATTCGATTTGTGTCGCTGGATTTGCTCCGAGGTATTGCGGCCCTAGCAATTGTGGTTTTTCATGCAATGCATCGACTTGCACCGGTGTTAGATCCACTGTCAATTTGTGTTGACTTGTTTTTCGTACTTAGTGGGTTCGTTCTTGCGCCAATATTTCCAAATCAAAAAGTTGCTGTGAAGGCTTTTATGTTGAAACGGGCTTTACGGTTCTGGCCAATGGCCGTGACAGCTCTTCTTGTGAAATTGGTATTGGTCTTGCAACAGACTCTTGCTGGTAACGCACTCTCTGACCAAATAAATGCGGTCTCATTTATCGGCGCTCTCCTGCTTTTGCAGATAATTTACGAACCTAGCCTGACTTGGATTGTGCCTTTATGGAGTCTTTCAGCTGAATGGTTTTCGAACTTGATTGCTGTACCTATCCTGCTTCGTAAGTCAAGATCGTTGGAATTTTCCATGGTCTTTATTGGTCTTATCTTGATTGGCTTAGGAATTTACTTAAACGCGGGTACCAATAATGATGTTGCCTCACATTTTGGTTTGCAGGCACTCGGTAGAGCGCTAGCCGGATTATTTATCGGAATTTTGTTGCGAAAGAATCTAGAAAAGTTGAGCAAGGTTAAATTATTCAATAATTTAATAGTCGCAAGTGGGGCATTCTTTGCTTTGTACGTCTTAACTTACATTTTCAAAACTTCCGCATCTTTTCTAGCAGCACTATTTGTGTCTCCCCTAATCGTCGCTATCGCACTCAAGAATGATGAAGTAATTAACTCAAAATTTAACCGGTTTGCTAAGCAATCTGGAAACTTGAGTTTTGGAATCTATGTTTGGCACGTTGTGATCATCAACATAATTGCAAGAACATTGTTGATCCTTGGATTGGACACAAAGAGCTCATTGCAAAATGCGTCACTACTGCTGGTATTAACTATCCCAATCACAATTCTTGCAACGCTTGCCACCCAGCGATTCGTTGAAAAGCCAATTCATCGATATTTTGCTGGCCGCGGCCAGAATAAAGTGGCTTCTGCGTCACCCTGACATTGAAATCTGGGTCGAATTAGCGACGAAAGAGTTCATTCTTGTCGTTGTTAAGTTTTTGAGAATATTTCCATTATTTTTGATTAACTAACTCATTATTGGCATTACGCCAATTTGGTTCTACCCCCTCGATAAGGATTTTCTAATGAGATTTTTACTCGCTGTTATTGATACCGCTAGCAACACCGCTACCGGTGATGAAGGCGCAGCCATTGATGAATTCAACGACAGGCTTGAAGCTAATGGACATTGGATCTTTGCTTGCGGAATTGATTCACCGAGTACCGCAACTGTCATTGATAACCGCCAGGGCGCGGGTTTGATTACCGATGGTCCACTTCTGGATTCCGATGAATATATGAGCGGATTCTGGCTCATCAACGCCGAAAGTATTGAGCATGCAAAAGAACTCGCTGTTGCCGGTTCCAAAGCGTGCAATCGCAAAGTTGAAGTTCGCCCACTGCTGCGGTGAGCAAAATTTGCTAAAACTATGTACTGACTAAAAGGGCGATCAGTAACAATTCGTATTGATTAATGCGCCATGCGCGCGATATCAATCAACTCTGCGTTAATTGGGGTATCAGTTGGGCAGCTGTTATTGAGTTCCGCAATCTCATCCGCAGAAAGCGATATCTCTGTACCTGATAGCGAATCGAGAATTGAGGCAGCTCTCGAGGCACCAGGGATTGGAATAGAAGTTGGAAATTGTGCGAGGTGCCAGGCAAT
>CANBWF010000008.1 GCA_947373075.1 Actinomycetota bacterium
GGATATCAATAGTTACTCGAGAATGGCCACCTGACGTGTACGGCGGCGCTGGTGTTCATGTGGAACACCTGGTCCACGAGCTGCGCAAACTCATTGATGTCGACGTGCACTGCTTCGGCGATGTTAAGCCAGGGGCTAACTCCTACCCAATCCCAGCAAACTTGAGTTCAGCCAACCCTGCAGTGCAAACCCTTGGGATTAACCTCGAAATGCTTGGGAATTTCGCTGATTCCCAGGTTATTCACACACATACTTGGTACGCAAACATGGCTGGCCACTTAGGCGGGTTGCTTCACGGCCTGCCCCACATAGTTACTGCTCACTCGCTTGAGCCAAGGCGACCTTGGAAAGCCGAACAGTTAGGTGGCGGCTACCAGATTTCCTCTTGGGCCGAACGTACTGCCTATGACGCAGCCGATGCTGTCATTGCGGTAAGCAACGGAATGCGCTCTGACATTCTGGATTGCTATCCAGAGCTCGATCCTGCAAAAGTAAAAGTTGTTTACAACGGCATCGATACGCAGGCGATTAAACCTGTCTCTGATACATCTGCTCTAGTGGCCAATGGCATTGACCCTGAACGTCCTTACGTACTTTTTGTTGGACGCATCACTCGGCAAAAAGGCATCATGCATTTATTACGAGCTGCTGAACAGTTGCCGGAAAATATTGCACTAGTAATTTGTGCCTCGTCTCCTGATACCCCAGAACTTGGTGAGGAAGTTTCCGCGCAAATTTCCAAACTGGCACAGACCCGAACTGGCGTGCACTGGATTAAAGACCAGCTGCCACGTCCTGAATTGATTCAGGTACTTTCTCATGCTGGCGTTTTTGCTTGCCCATCAATTTATGAACCGCTCGGGATTGTGAACCTTGAAGCTATGGCCTGTGAGATACCTGTTGTTGCAAGTGACGTTGGCGGCATTCCAGAGGTAGTCGTCGATGGAACAACTGGACTACTTGTGCATTATGAAGAAGCTGAAGCGGTTAAATTTGAAAATGACTTCGCCAACGCTTTAATCAAAGTTTTGGCTGACCCTAGTAGTGCTAAGAAAATGGGTCTAGCTGGCCGAGACCGCGCAGTTAAAGATTTTGGTTGGGACCGAATCGCAAAGCAAACAATCGAGATTTACCAAAGTGTTCAGCGTTAATTCGTTTCAAACAAAATAAACGAAGCAATTAGTCGCAACAAAAATTACTAATTACTGAAAACGTTTTCCAGTTAATGTTTCGTACGCCTGGACATACCGTTCCCGAGTTTTTTCAACAACCTCGTCCGGAAGCGGTGGTGGCGTTGTGCCGGAATTCTTATCCCAACCCGATTCCTCGGAAAGCAACCAGTTGCGCACAAATTGCTTGTCATACGAAGGTTGCGCTTGCCCCGGAACCCATTGCTCGGCTGGCCAGAATCTGGAAGAGTCTGGGGTTAATACTTCATCAGCTAAAACGATGCGATTGCTATTTGCGCCTTTGATGCCAAGACCAAACTCGAATTTGGTATCAGCCAAAATGATGTCACGCTTCAAAGCAATCTCTGCAGCAGTTTGATAAATACTCATAGTGATTCGGCGAAGCTGTTGAGCTTCTTCTTGACCGATTGCAGTCATGACTTCATCAAAAGTTACATTCTCGTCATGATCGCCCACAGCTGCTTTTGTGGCAGGGGTAAAGATTGGTTTTGGTAGCCGTGACCCATCAACTAGACCTGGTGGCAAACCCACACCACAAATTGAACCTACGTTTTTGTAATCAATTAGCCCTGATCCCGTTAAGTAACCTCGCGCCACACATTCGATTGGAAGCATCTCTAGGCGTTCGCAAATTGTGGCTCGGCCATTTACGGCAAATGGAACATTGGTTGTGATGATGTGGTTAGGAACAATCCCTTGAAGGCGGTCGAACCACCACAAAGACATTGCAGTAAGGATGCGTCCTTTATCTGGAATTTCAGTTGGAAGCACATAGTCAAAGGCTGAAATGCGATCGGACGCAACAAAGAGCAACTTGCCATCAGGAGTTTCGAATAGATCACGAACTTTTCCTGAATAGATGTGGGTGTACTCGGAATCTAATCCGTAGTTAGCACTTGTTGTTGTCACAGGATTGGCTCCGGCCGGTAGGTTGCTGCCTCTGGTGAGGATGAAACTAGTATGGCAACTTGCTGCGCGATGGAAGCCACCTGCGCGCGAGCTGCTCCAGTGAACTCAAGCGGTTGTTCAATTAGCGCGGTTAAGTCATCAAAGCTAAGGCCAAGACGACCATCTTCGGCCAATCTGCCGATAAGCGCGTTGCCATCGCCACCAGCAACACCTCGCATGTTAAGAGCAACTTGAACTGCATGCTCTTTAATTACTTCGTGCGCAGTTTCACGACCAACGCCATTTCGAACAGCGGCCATCAGAATTTTTGTGGTAGCCAAGAATGGCAGGTAGCGTTGCAATTCACGTTCAATAACTGCAGGGAATGCGCCAAATTCGGCAAGCACAGTTAGCGTGGTTTCGAATAGTCCATCAAGTGCGAAGAATGCGTCAGGCAATGCAACGCGGCGGACAACTGAACAAGCAACGTCGCCTTCGTTCCACTGCGAACCAGAAAGTTCGCCGGCCATGCTTGCATAGCCACGAAGAATTACGGCAAAGCCATTAATTCGTTCGCAAGATCGGGTGTTCATTTTGTGCGGCATGGCACTTGAACCAACTTGGCCTTCTTTGAATCCTTCAGTTACAAGTTCATGGCCTGCCATCAAACGAATAGTTGTGGCTAAACTGCTTGGCCCAGCTGCAATCTGCACCAATGCTGTGATGGTGTCGTAGTCCACTGAACGTGGGTAAACCTGACCAACACTGGTTAAAACATTTGCAAAACCTAGATGGGTTGCCACACTTTCTTCAAGTTTTTGTAGCTTGTCTGCATCGCCGCCAAGTAAGTCAAGCATGTCCTGGGCCGTGCCAACCGGACCTTTTATTCCGCGAAGTGGGTAACGTGCAATTAGATCGTCTAACCGTGCGATTGAAATCAAAAGTTCGTCAGCAGCTGATGCAAAGCGCTTACCTAACGTTGTGGTTTGCGCAGCCACATTGTGGCTACGTCCTGTTAACGCAACATCGGTGTAACGCACAGCAAGTTCAGCTAACACGGCTGCAGTTGCTACCGCTTTAACGCGAATAAGTTTTAGCGACTGCACAACTTGGAGTTGCTCAACGTTTTCAGTTAAGTCACGACTCGTCATGCCTTTGTGAATATGTTCGTGACCAGCAAGTGCGCAAAATTCTTCGATTCGAGCTTTCACATCATGACGCGTTGTAGCTTCACGTGCCGCGATACTTGCTAGGTCCACGTCGTTAATAACTCTTTGATAATCTTCGATGACTCCTGCTGGAATATCGATGCCAAGATTTTGTTGTGCCTGCATAACAGCAACCCACAGCTGACGTTCAGCGATTACTTTATTCGTTGGCGACCAGATAGTGGCCATGGATGTTGATGCATATCGGTTTGCTAGCACATTGGGAATATTTGGTTTTGTCATGGCACTTCTATCTCTCCGCGCGATGCTTGCAACGCAATATCTGTTCGATGATGACTTCCGGCAAACTTAATTTGATTTACGCCTGCGTAAACTTTTTCACGAGCATCTGCAAGGTTGGTTCCAGTCCCGGTAACACAGAGCACTCGGCCACCGCTAACGACGATGTCACCAGAATCTGTTGCCTTTGTCCCTGCGTGATAGACGAATGAGCCAGATTCATGCGCTTCTTCAAGGCCAGAAATTGCTGCCCCAGCAACAGGATCTTGTGGATACCCCTGCGCTGCTAACACCACGGTGATTGCTGCCTCATCAGACCACTGTAACTCTGGCAACTCGGCCAAAGTGCCATTCGCAGCAGCTAATAAAAGTTGACTTAACGGTGACTTGAGGCGAGATAAGACAACCTGAGTTTCTGGATCACCAAACCGGGCATTGAACTCAATAACTTTAATTCCGTTTGAGGTTAGAGCAAGACCTGCATAAAGCAATCCGGAAAATGGCGTTCCGCGCTTTGTCATCTCATCGATAGTCGGTTGCAGTACTCGCTCAATAGTTTCGGCAACCAAATTTTCTGGCGCCCAATCAAGTGGAGAGTAAGCGCCCATTCCACCAGTGTTCGGACCTCCATCATTATCAAGAGCACGTTTGAAATCTTGCGCAGGACTTAGTGCACGCACAGTCTTGCCATCGGTTACGCCAAATAAACTAACTTCAGGTCCGGCTAAGTATTCTTCGATTACAACAGCGCCATCGGTGCGCCCGGAAATACAAGCCAGCCCATGCGCAAGAGCTTCTTCAAAGTCGCCGGTAACTACGACGCCTTTGCCAGCTGCAAGACCATCATCTTTAACAACATATGGTGCGCCAAATTCAGTTAAAGCATCACGCACTTGTGTTTCAGTTTGGCAAGTGTATGAAAGCGCAGTTGGCACACCTGCTGCGATCATGACATCTTTGGCAAAAGCCTTGCTGCCCTCAAGCTGCGCTGCTTCGCCAGATGGACCAAAGACCGCGAAACCTGCTTCGCGAAGCGCATCTGCGACTCCAGCAACCAACGGTGCTTCAGGACCGATAACAACTAGGTCGACAGCCAACTGCGTGGCCAAGGAAACCGCTTGGCCAGAATCGGTGGCAACTAGGGGGAAAGTAGTAACCTCGCGGGCAATCCCAGCATTTCCTGGGGCGCAAAAGATTTCAGTACCCTCATCTTTGGCAAGACTGTGAACTAGAGCATGTTCCCGAGCGCCACTACCAATTACGAGGATTTTCACTATCCCATTTTAGCCTGCAATTGCTAAGCATTCCAACGGCGTTAAAGCTCAAGTAACATCCGAGTATTGCCCAAAGTATTGGGCTTTACCCGCTCAAGATCTAAGAATTCGGCAACACCTTCATCGCCTGACATCAATAGTTCGGCATAAACACTGGCATCAACCGGCGCATCCTCAATTGATACAAATCCGGCTTTGCCGAAAAACTCAGTCTCGAAAGTAAGGCAAAACAATCTACTTAAGCCAAGTGTTTGCGCATGAGTTAGTAATGAACCCAAAATTGCTGAGCCAATTCCGTTGCCTTTTTGATTTGGCTCAACAGCCAAAGTACGAATTTCCCCTAGGTCTTCCCACATGACATGGAGTGCACCACAGCCAACAACTACACCATCGAGTTCAGCAACAACAAATTCCTGAACATCTTCATAGATTGTGACTGTGTGTTTTGAAAGCAATCGTCGATCCGGCGCATAAGTATCGATGAGCCCTCGAATTGTAAGCACATCTTGAGTTCGAGCTGGACGAATCTGTAGAGACATTACTACTCAGGCTTAACCAACGGGAACAAAATCGTTTCCCGAATATTTAGTCCAGTTAAAGTCATCAAAAGGCGATCGATGCCCACGCCGATTCCACCAGTCGGTGGCATACCGTATTCAAGTGCACGCAAGAAATCTTCGTCCAGCTGCATCGCTTCTAAGTCGCCGCCATCTTTTAGTGAAGATTGGGCAACTAAACGATCACGCTGAATTACTGGATCAACTAACTCCGAGTACCCAGTGCCAGCTTCGTACCCATCAATGTAAAGATCCCACTTCTCAACTACTCCAGCGATACTGCGATGGTCGCGAACCAAAGGTGAAGTATCAACTGGATAATCAATGACAAATGTTGGTTTGGTTAGATGTTCTACGACATAGTGTTCAAGAAGTTCTTCTACACACTTGCCAGCAATCCATTTAGGATCAGGAGAAATACCAGCATCTTTAAGTAGCGAGCGCAGGGTTTCCAATGGTGTTTCCGGCGTGATCTCCTGCCCGACTGCAGCACTTACCGCTGGATACACCGATACCCGATCCCACTCGCCCGATAAATCGCGAGTGCCACCTTCAACTAATTCAAAAGTTAGTGAACCATGAACTGCTAGGGCAGCTTCTTGAATCAATGACTGAGTCAGATTCGCCATGTCGTTGTAATCAGCAAATGCTTGGTAACACTCGAGCATCGCAAATTCAGGCGAGTGCGTTGAGTCAGCGCCTTCATTTCGGAAGTTGCGGTTAATTTCAAAGACTCGCTCGATGCCGCCAACTACACATCGCTTTAGGAATAACTCTGGCGCAATGCGCAAGAACAATTCCATATCAAATGCATTTGATTGAGTAACAAACGGACGAGCAGCTGCGCCACCATGCATTGTCTGCAGCATTGGTGTTTCAACTTCAATGAAATCTCGATTGGCGAAACTATTTCGCAAACTTGTCATTACTGCTGGACGTAAACGTGCAACATCACGAGCCGTATCTCGCATGATCAAATCGGCATAACGCTGACGTACACGCGTTTCCTCATTAAGCGGTTTGTGTGGGTTAGGAAGTGGACGAAGTGCTTTAGCTGCCATGTGCCACTTGTCGGCCAAAATTGAAAGTTCGCCACGCTTGCTGCTTATTACTTCGCCTTCAACAGCAATCTGATCGCCAATGTCGACTAGTGCTTTCCAGGACTCCAAAGATTCTTCGCCAACCCGGTCGAAGGACAACATAGCCTGCAGTGTGGTGCCATCACCCGACTGCAACTGAGCGAAACAAAGTTTGCCAGTGTTACGCAGGAACATAACGCGACCCGCTACACCGACATTGTCGCCAGTCACATCTTCTGCCTGTAAATGTGCGTACTTTTGGCGCACTGCAGCAATAGTGGTGGTAACAGGAACAGTTACTGGGTAAGCCTGGTTGCCTGCTGCCAAAATTGCAGCACGCTTATCTCGACGGACCTGCATTTGTTCAGGCAGATCGTCTACTTCTTCAACGGGTTCATTAGACATTAGTTTTAGATTATCGGGTTAAGGCGTTGTTGTAATACTCCGCTAAGGGTTTATTGCAAATTGCTTAACTTTGCGGTTACTGGTTTCGCGCGAAAATCAGTCTTAGCCCAATCAAGGTTAAGTCCGGTTCGTGATGCGTAATGGTTTCTGACTCGGCTACAACAATTCCAGCTAGCCCACCAGTAGCCACTACGGCTTTCACATCTGTACCTAATTCTTCAACAATGCGATCAACCAAACCATCTACTTGGCCGGCAAAACCAAAAATCATGCCCGACTGCAACGCCTCAACAGTATTTTTACCAATAACATTTCGTGGGGCAGTTAACTCAACTTTTCGAAGCTGGGCTGCTCTGGTTGCTAATGCATCCAGCGAGATTTCAATACCGGGCGCAAGTGCACCTCCGATGAACTCGCCTTTAGTTGATACAACATCCAAATTCGTTGAAGTGCCAAAATCAACAACGATGCAGGGGCCACCAAAAAGCGTGAAAGCAGCAAGCGAGTTGACTATGCGATCTGCGCCAACTTCTTTGGGATTATCCGTTGTAATTGGCACGCCAGTTTTGATGCCTGGTTCAACAATCACAGTTGGTACACCGTTGTAGTAACGGTTCAACATGACTCGCATTTCGCTTAATACGGACGGGACTGTCGAACAAAGAACAATGCCCGTTACTACGTGATCAGAGAGCAACCCTCGATACGTAAGTTCGATTTCATCTGCTGTCTCACGCGGGTTGGTATTGATGCGCCAAGAGTGGACCAAAAGTTCATCATCGAATAATCCGATGACTGTATTTGTATTGCCTACATCAATTGCTAGTAACATTTTCATTCCTTATCTCGACCAACACATTGTCTATGAGTCGCACGTTGTTAACTGTGGCTGCAATTAATAACCGTGCTGGACCTGGTTTTGAAATTTCTTCCAAATCTTCATCGCGGATTTCAAAATATTCGAATTCAATTCCAGCTTGCATTTCTAAATACTGTTGAACTGCTTGCTTGGTCTGGCTTACGGAAGCGCCTTCAGCAAGTGCATGTTCAGCCAGCGCTATTGCTGCTGGAATTTGTTTTGCCATTGCCCGACCAACAATTGATAGGCGTTGATTGCGACTTGAAAGTGCAAGCCCATCAACATCCCGAACTGTTGGCACCGCAACAATTTCAATTTCATCCGTTCTATTTTTTGCTAACTCTTTGATTACAACCAACTGTTGATAATCCTTTTCACCGAAGAAAGCTGCAGTTGGTTTTACGAAATCGAATAGTCGCGATACCACGGTTACGACTCCAGCAAAATGCCCTGGGCGATCCTGTCCTTCAAGTTCATCCGCAGTTGGACCAGGATCCAGAAATGAAACATTTTCCAAGCCTTCTGGATAAATATCTGTTGCGCTTGGCGCAAACACAACATCTACTTGGTGCAAAGTGCACAAGGCTAAATCAGATTCCATCGTTTTGGGATAGTTTGCTAAGTCGGCTTGCTGCGTGAATTGAGTCGGATTAACAAAAATTGAAACCACAACCCGACCATGTCCATCATGATGAGTCTTCAAATAGGCATGAGCTGAATCAATCAGTGCGGCATGTCCGACATGCAATGCGCCCATTGTTGGAACAAACACCACAGGAACTTCGGCTAGCGATTCTCGCCACTGAGTCAATGATTGCGCTGACGTTAATACTGCAAGGTCACTCATCGGCCAACACCTCAAGGAGTTGCTCAGCTTGTCCTGCCGATAACTGGCCTGATTCAAGTGCGCGTTCGGCAGTTAGCCGAGCGAGTGCGCGATAACTTGCTAGCACTTGTGGGCTGTTCTCTTCTAAAGCCACTAAATGTTGCCGCACAGTTGCAACATCAGCTCGAACTACTGGCCCGGTCGTCGCCTGATCGCCATCTCGTAATGCGTTATCTAATGCGGCGCCGAATAGCGGAGTAACCAAATCGGTTGGGTTCTCGATTCCAGCTTGGGCCAATAAATCAATTGTTTGATTCACCAAAGTCATAACATTATTTGCACCGAAACTTAAAGCAGCGTGATAAAGCGCTCGGCTTTCCCGCGGTACCCAAACCGGATCCGCGCCCATCTCGACAACTAACGCTTCTGCAACTGGACGAAGTTGTTCTGGTGCGGTAATTCCAAATGGGCATGCAGTAAGGCGATTAAGATCCACACTCGTACCTGTGAAAGTCATGACTGGATGCAAGGCCAGTGGCAAGCAACCTTGCGCCGTTAACGGATCAAGTACTTCATCACTGAAACGACCCGAAGTGTGTACAACAAAAGTGCCTGGGCTGATGGAATGCGTTTGTGCTAAACCATTGACCAAAGAAACTAATGCATCGTCGGGAACTGTTAATAGAACTAAGTCACAATCTTTTACGGCATCCGTTAGCGATTTGATTGGTACGCCCGCCAACAAAGATTCGGCACGCAGTTTGCTGATATCGCTAATCGCAGTGCAGGCTACGACTTTGTGCCCTACCCGACGAAGGGCAGCACCGAGCACGGAACCGACTCTGCCAGTTCCGATAACAGCAACATCAAGTCGCGCAGGTATTTCAGTCCAGGGCTGTTCGCTCCCGGCCGTTGGATTGACCACGTCCCAAGCCTATCCCCAATTAACTACACCGGTATGGCACGATAAGTCGGGTG
The DNA here is from genome assembly GCA_947373075.1 of Actinomycetota bacterium. GTDB lineage: Bacteria > Actinomycetota > Actinomycetes > S36-B12 > UBA5976 > UBA5976. Next base: position 9,505 of record CANBWF010000008.1, read on the forward strand.
GAAACAACGCAACGTATAGGGCTTTCGCCTTTTGATACATTGCGAAGCGATGCAGTTTTAGCCCTACCTGGCCATTCCCCGGTTACACACGGCATGTTTCAACTTGATGTAACTAGCGAGGATGGCCAAATCACAAAAGCCACGCCAATTCTGGGAGCTATGCACCGAGGTGCCGAAAAGTTATTTGAATCACGCGACTACCGTCAAGTAATTGGATTAGCTAACAGACATGAATGGCTAAGTGCATTTTCCGGTGAAGTAGGAATCGCACAGTTGCTCGAACGCGAAATTGGAATTGATGTTCCACTCTCAGCGCGATGGCTTCGCACATTGATTTTAGAAATTAACCGAATTACATCTCACCTAGCTTTTCTTTCCGGGTTTCCTTGGCAAGACGCAGAAATCGAAAATGAACTTCGAGTTTTGCGTGAACTTTTTGTCAATCACATGCGAAGTTACACCGGTAGTCGTATGCATCCCATGCTTACGCAGATTGGTGGGATGACCCATGCGCCCAGTGTTGACTGGCTTGAAGCGTTAGCGAAACTAAGTCAGCGAACCGATGAGAAATTTGCGAGTCTTAATTTGGACATTCGCAACGAACTAACTGAATTCACTTCGGTTGGAATAGTTACCGCCGAACAAATTAATGAGCTTGCAGTTAGTGGTCCGATTGCTCGTGCAAGCGGAGTTGCTGTTGATCTTCGAAAGCGCTCAGCAACATTGATGTATTCAGAACTATCTGCCTTCGAATCACCACTTCATAGTGAAGGCGACGTTTCTGCTCGACTGCAGCAACTGCTCGATGAAGTTTTGGTTAGCGCCAAGTTAGTTAGCGAATGTATTCCGCAATGCATTGCGCTTAATGACGAAAATGTCAACGTCCTAATCCCAAAAGTTCTGCGAGTACCTGAGGGTGAATACGAACACAGTATTGAAACGCCATTAGGTATCGCATCTTGGTTCTTGAAATCTACTGGCGACAAATACCCTTACCGCCTCAAGCTGCGACCAGCGAGTTTGCATTCCGCGCTAGCTTTATCGGTGGTATTGGTTGGCCAAAAATTGGAGCATCTGCCCCAGATTGTTACTTCGATGCCATTTCTAACCGGCGATATTGACCGCTAATAACTAACGTTTTAGGGCTAATTCAGCCAAATTAGCTAGCCGGTGCATCAATTCTTCAATCAATTTCTGGGACGAATCTAATCGGTCACGTAAATCTTTTATTTCATCGCGCATGATCATTAGTTCGAGTGAATGATCAGCGGGTGCGGCCTGAACCTGCGTTTCCGGCTGAGTTTGAGTTTCTGTTGGGATGAAAATACGCGACGCCTGTGGGGTAACGTGCGGTATCTGCGAATCGGATTCGTCCGCCAAATTCTTGGTGGAAATATTTTCATTTGAAGTTGTAGAAGACGTTGCACTTGCCTGCTCGGCGCTGAGCGTAGTCGATGCAACTGTTGGCACAGCTGTTTGTACCGTTGCAGTATTCGGCTGCGGCACAGCTGATGGTTGTGCAGTCGACGGTTCAGTTACAGCCGGCGGTGTAAAAATCGGATGGGCAAAACTTTCAGCGACCTGATTTAAATTTAATTGCAAACTTGCGCGCATTGCCGCAATTCGTTTACGCGCCTGATCTAAAGCCTGCGATGGTGACGAAACTAAATCAGGGTCATCAACAATTGGCGCGCTAACGTAACTTGCAGTTTCAGGCTGAGGTTCAGGAGAAACCGGTTCATTAATGCTCGTAATTTGAACTTCAATTACTTCTACCACTTCAACTGAATCCATTTCAACATTTTGGTTTTTGGCTTGCGCAGCTCGCTCTTCTGCTTGCGCTAAAGATTCACCAGCGCGAATGATCGGCACCCAGCCTGTATATCCGCCGGTAATAATGTCGTCGATTTTTGGTGGCGGTGCTGTCGGGCCAAGGGATCTAGCAGCTGAAACATCTGTGAAGAATTCCTCAAGTGGAGGTGCGAGCAAAATGTCGTCATCGTCTTCAAACATCCATGATGGTGAAGTAAGAGGATCGAGTGGCGATTCGTTTGCAGGGTTATTCTCAGCGGCCATGTTTGGCGCCTCCTAACCCGAACCTGATAATGCCCTAGCCTACGACTGAAAATAGGCGCAGAGAAATTGGCTAATCCATGCCATGCTTTACCTATGAATGCTGTAGTTGGAGCCCTCGAAGGTATTGCTGGCCTTGGAGCGGCAACTCTTGGCTACAGCCTGGTTGAGGCGCAGTCATTCACCACCAGGCAGGTGACTGCAGAAGTGTTGCCAAAAGGGTCAAATGACTTAAGAGTTTTGCACATTTCAGACCTACACATCACCCCAGCTCAAACTCGCAAGATTAAGTGGGTCAGGTCACTAATTGAATTGCAGCCAGACCTAGTAGTTGGCACAGGCGACTTTTTAGCCCACCAATTAGCGGTGCCGGCCCTAGTGGAAGCACTCGGAGACTTATTGGATCTACCAGGTTTTTTTGTTCTGGGAAGCAATGACTACTACGCGCCATTTATGAAGAACCCGTTCATTTACTTCAGTAAAGATCGTCGAGGTGTAACTCACGACATTCGGTTACCAACTGCCGACTTAGTTGAGCAATTAACAGATGCCGGCTGGCATGATCTAAATAACAAGCAAACGCAATTGACTATTAATGAAGTTGCAATTCATGCGCGTGGCACAGATGATCCACATATCAAGAGGGACGATTACACACAGGTCGCTGGTGCTTTTAGTGAAAATGCATTTGCACTCGGTGTGACGCACGCGCCATACCAACGCGTGCTTCAAAGTTTTTCCAACGACAAAGCTGATCTAGTTTTAGCCGGGCATACTCATGGTGGACAAATATGTATTCCGTTTTATGGCGCTCTCGTTACCAACTGTGATTTGCCGACCAACCAAGCAAAAGGACTCTCAACTTTTGGGCAGACCAACATGCCGATCCATATTTCTGCTGGAGTTGGCACATCACCGTTCACGCCGATTAGATTGGCTTGCCGGCCTGAGGCAACGCTTTTAACTCTGAAAGCCAAAACAAAATAGGACTCGTGTGTTTCCATGAACCCAATTGAAACCAACCGATACCGAAGCCCCCGCGAGCGCGCGAATGCTGGCCGGGCTGCTAGAGCGATAACTCCAAGGTCAAGTCATGCCCAATTCGAAATCAATTGGGCGAACCGACCTGACCCAGTTTCCCTGCTTGAACAACAAGCACAAAGTCGAGTTCCATCTTTGGTGCCGATTCGATACGGCCGAATGCTGACATCTCCCTTTGCCTTTTACCGAGGTGCAGCCTTAATCATGGCAAGTGATTTAGCAACTACCCCAAACAGCGGCTTATCTGTACAAGCCTGCGGTGATGCACATCTAGCTAACTTCGGCGTATTCGCTTCGCCTGAAAGATCTTTAGTTTTCGATATCAATGACTTTGATGAGACTCATCCCGGCCCATGGGAGTGGGATCTAAAACGGCTACTTGTTAGCGCTGAAATTGCTGGCCAGAGTAATTCATTCTCTGAAGTAGATCGTCGCGAAATTGTATTAGCAGGAGCCCAAGAATATCGATTTGCGATAACCGAGTTTTCACAAATGCGGCAGTTAGACATCTGGTACTCAAAACTTGATGTTGAAAGCCTCTTGAAGAACCTTAAGAAAAACATCAAGAGCGGTGAAGTCAGAGCTGAACACTTAGACATCAATAAAGCGATGAATCGAACATCTCTGCAGGCATTACGAAAATTTACGGAGATCGTTAATGGGCAGCGCAGATTCGTTAGTGCTCCACCACTTGTGGCACCTGTTCGTGACCTGACTCATGAAAACCTGGCCCTAGATTTTGATGACTTCAAAAATATTGAAGCGGCAGTTGCTGAATATTCCCAAACGCTCTCGCACGATCGCAGACACTTGCTAAACCAATTCACCTTCATCGATTTAGCTCGAAAAGTAGTTGGCGTTGGCAGTGTTGGAACTCGTGCCTGGATGGCCTTATTTGAAGGACGCGACCAAACAGACCCGCTGTTCCTGCAGGTGAAGGAAGCACAAACCTCGGTGCTGGAAGCCTTTACCTCACCAACTCAGTACGCAAATTCTGGTGAACGTGTTGTAGCAGGTCAGCGGCTTATGCAATCAACCAGCGACATTTTCTTGGGTTGGAACCGCGTTACAACTACAGAAGGAACTTCGCGCGACTATTACATTCGCCAACTTCGCGATTGGAAAGGTTCCGTAACTGTCGATTTGATGAATCCGACCGAGTTGAAACTTTATGTCCGCACCTGTGCCTGGACGCTTGCTAAAGCCCATGCTCGCACTGGAGATTCAATCGCGATTTCGGCCTATCTTGGGCAGGGTCGCACATTTGACCAAGCAATCGTTGAGTTTGCAAATGAATACGCGCAGCAGAACCTGAAGGATTTCCAAGCTCTAGAAGCAGCGGTTGCTAGCGGTCGAGTCGTCGCGCAAGCGGGTTAACCCGACTAGTTAGTTAGTTAGATAAATTCTTTAGCAACGACTTCGGCAATCTGCGCCGTGTTCAGTGCAGCGCCCTTACGAAGGTTGTCACCACAAACAAAGAAGTCCATCTCATTTGGATATTCAGAGGAAACCCGAATGCGACCAACCACTGTTGGATCTGTGCCAACAACATCAATCGGTGTTGGGAATACCAGATTCTCTGGATCGTCAACAACTAGTACGCCTTCAGCTGCTTCCAGAAGCGCACGAACCGCTTGCGCAGTAAGTGGCTTTTCAAAAACTGCATGCACCGCAAGTGAGTGAGTAGTTACAACTGGGACACGCACGCAAGTAGCGTGAACTTTTAAGTCTGGGATGCCAAGAATCTTACGAGACTCATTGCGCACCTTAAGTTCTTCACTGGTGTAACCATCTTCTTTTAGTGAGCCAGCCCATGGAACAACGTTCATAGCAAGTGGAGCGGGGAACGGCGATGAGTCAGTAACTGCGGCGCGGACGTCGCCCGTTTCTGACCCCAAATCTTTACCAGCAACGGCGCTTAGTTGTGCCTGCAAGCCATCAATGCCGGCTTGTCCTGCACCTGAAGCTGCTTGGTAAGACGACACAACAAGTTCTTTAATTCCAAACTCGCGATGCAATGCGCCAACCACAACAATCATTGACAAGGTTGTGCAGTTTGGATTGCTGATGATTCCGCGTGGACGATTACGCGCTTGTTCAGCATTTACTTCTGGAACGACTAATGGAACATCTGAATCCATTCGGAATGCACCACTGTTATCAACGGCGACAACCCCACGCGCTGCAGCAATTGGTGCCCACTTTTCGGAGATTTCATCCGGCACATCGAACATGGCGACATCTACACCGTCGAATGCTTCTTCAGTAAGTTCCTGAACTACTACATCTTGGCCACGTACCTGTAAAACTTTTCCTGCTGAACGAGCTGAGGCAAGTAAGCGAATTTCACCCCAAACATCTTCGCGTTCAGTGAGTATTCCAAGCATCACTGTGCCAACTGCTCCGGTTGCACCAACAACAGCAAGAGTAGGTTTTTTCGACACGACTATCGCCCTGTTCCTGCGTATACAACTGCTTCGCCATCTGCATCAAGGCCGAAAGCGGTATGCACTGCTTGCACTGTGGTCTGCGCATCATCGGCGCGAGTTACAACTGAGATTCGAATTTCTGATGTTGAAATCATTTCAACGTTGACGCCAGCATCAGCAATTGCCTTGAAGAAAGTTGCTGAAACACCAGGATGCGAACGCATGCCAGCACCCACTAGCGAAATCTTTGCGATGTTCTCATCGGCTTCGATGTCTTCAAAACCAATTTCGTTTTGTACCGCGCGTAGTGATGACTCGGCTTTGCCAACATCGGCGCGCGGAACCGTGAACGTCACATCAGTTTTTGCTGTGCCATGACTACTAACGTTCTGCACAATCATGTCCATGTTGATGCCGGCATCTGCCACTGCTTGGAAAATTGCAGCTGCGGTGCCTGGCTTATCTGGAACTGCGATAACAGTTACTTTTGCATCACTTAGATCGTGTGCTACACCGGCGATTATTGGTTGTTCCATAACAACTCCTAGGGTGGACAGATTTTCTATCTTGGATTGATCGTCAAGGTCGGCAATTACAAAGGTGCCTTCCTTGTCGGAAAACGATGAGCGAACGTGCAGTGGCACATTAAAGCGTTTCGCATATTCAACACAACGAAGATGAAGAACTTTTGCGCCAGCTGCTGCAAGTTCCATCATCTCGTCGTAAGTGATGCGAGGAACTTGACGAGCTTTAGGTGCAATGCGTGGGTCAGCAGAAAAAATTCCGTCAACATCGGTGTAAATTTCACAAACATCTGCGTTAAGCGCAGCAGCAAGTGCAACAGCTGTAGTGTCGGATCCACCCCGACCAAGTGTGGTGATGTCCTTGGTATCAAGTGATACACCTTGGAATCCAGCCACAATCGGAATTGCGCCTTGATCTAGTGCTTCTTGGATTCGACTTGGTGACACATCAATGATGCGCGCTTTACCGTGAGTGGAATCGGTGATCAAGCCCGCCTGTGAGCCGGTGTACGAACGAGCTTCTACGCCAAGATCGCTAATCGCCATTGCAAGGACAGCCATTGAGATGCGCTCCCCTGCAGTTAGCAACATATCGAGTTCGCGCCCTGGCGGATTTGGTGAAACCTGTTGGGCTAAATCTAAGAGTTCGTCAGTGGTGTCGCCCATTGCGGAAACAACTACAACTACTTCGTTGCCAGCCTTTTTTGCATCAACAACTCGTTTTGCTACCCGCAAAATGCTGGTGGCGTCAGCTACTGACGATCCACCAAACTTGGCAACAATTAAACCCATAGTTCATAAGTCTAAAGTGAAAATCTAAAGCCTGTTTCACCCCTAGTAGTGCAAGGGTTTATTTGAGCGCTAGTTGCTAACTTGGCGACGGCCAGCCAAAGCTCGACCAAGCGTGGCTTCATCTGCATATTCCAGATCTCCACCTACTGGCAGGCCACTGGCAAGTCGAGTCACTTTGATTCCAAGTGGCGAAATAAGTCGATTCAAATATGTTGCGGTCGCTTCGCCTTGAAGGTTTGGGTTAGTAGCCAAAATAAGCTCAGTAATTCCCTTGTCAGCTAGACGAGTTACTAGTTCACTAATTTGTAAGTCGTCTGGGCCAATTCCATCTAGTGGACTAATTGCGCCGCCAATCACGTGATAGCGGCCTCGGAATTCACGCGTACGTTCAATAGCCAGCACGTCTTTTGGTTCTTCGACTACACACAGCACAGTTAGGTCGCGCCGCGGATCAGCGCAGATCCTGCAAAGTTCATCTTGCGCGACATTGAAACAGACAGAACAGAAACGAGCTTTTTCCCGCACTTCACTTAACACTGTTGCCAGGCGATCAATTTCTTCACGATCGGTGTGTAACAAATGGAAGGCGATACGTGATGCACCTTTAGGGCCGACACCAGGTAGTTTTGCAAACTCGTCAATTAAGTCTTGAACAATTCCTTCGTACAAACTGCTCATGAATCGTTGGCACTATCGCTGATTACTTGGCCACCGAGCATGCTGGTAACGATATCAATTGCACTGGCTGGATTTGTTACTTCGTCTGAATCAGATTCAGATTCAACAACAATCTCAGGTCCTTTTTTAGCAACTCGCTGACTCAAACTTGGATCTACGAATGCATCGATGCGCAAATTAGCGCCAACAAACTTTTTGATGGCACTTTGTAGTAGAGCCACTGTTGGCGAGCTAACAAAGTTTTTACATGCACCGTCGTTTGGGAAACCTACGGCAAGCATGCCATCGGCAGTTAATGAAAGTGGCTTGGTCCCAATCATGACAAGGCCAGCAACTTTGCGGGCCGCAGTGATGTCTTGCAAGATGTTTGGCCAATTAGCATCGATGAGCTCAATCGTTACTGTCGAACCGGCAGCTGACTGAGCATCTTGTGTTTGTTCAGGCGCTGCTGGTTCAGGCGTACTGGCTTTAACTTGCGATGGCTTTACCGGAGCAGGCGCTTTGCGAGCGGTAGGTGTTGGTCGAGATGGCGGTGAAGCGATAATTTGTGGGGCAGATACCTGTGCAGCAGGCGGTTCCTGAACTGGAACTGGCTCAGTCGCCGGTACATCTGCTGGTGCTGATGTATCTGTTGCCGCAGCGGCAGCCTCTTGCTGGCGAGCCTTTACGACACTTGGGCGAACAGATTGAACAACGCCGCCTTGCTCAAGTCTGGCTACGCGAGCTGGTAAATCTGTGGTTACTTCGTCAGTGATCAATCGAGCTGCTAACAGTTCGAGCTGCAATCTTGGAGCTGCAGCACCGCGTAACTCACTCAGTCCAGCACTAACTAAATCAGCGACCCGAACTAACTGTGCTGGTGTGAAAAGCGCAGCTTGACGCGCAATGTCTTCAATTTGCTCTTGCGGTAAATCAAACAGACCAGAAGTTGTTGCATCTGCAATTTGGGTGACGATAACCATATCTCGCAAACGTTCGAGTAAATCTGTAGCAAACCTGCGAGGTTCGTGCCCTGATGAAACTACCTCATCGATAAGAGTGAAAATTTCGGAACCGTTTCCAGTTGCTATTGCATCAACAACTCGAGTTAGAAGTGTTTCGTCGGTGAAACCTAATTGTGAAACAGTCTCCGCATAAGTAACGCCTTCAGGGCCGGCACCAGCAATAACTTGGCCAAGCACTGATTGTGAGTCACGAACAGATCCGGCGCCAGCACGAGCAACTAGTGCGACCGCGGCAGGTTCGGCTTTGATGCCTTCGCTTTCACACAGGCCCTGCAAATGTTCTTGTAGAACTTTGGCCGAAACTAATCGGAACGGGTAATGATGTGTTCGTGAGCGAAGAGTTGGAATGATTTTGTCTGGCTCGGTGGTAGCAAAGATGAATCGCAAATGTGGTGGTGGCTCTTCAACAAGTTTTAGTAAAACATTGAAAGCATCGCGAGTGAGCTGATGTGCCTCATCGATGATGTAGATCTTGTAGGTGGAATTTACTGGCGCATAAATTGCGCGCTCGCGTAATTCTTTTGCATCGTCAATTCCGCGATAAGTCGCCGCATCGATTTCAATAACATCAATCGAGCCAGGACCATTCGGCGCAAGATCGATACATGACTGACACACGCCACATGGTGTTGAGGTTGGACCTTGTGCACAGTTCATAGAACGAGCCATGATTCGCGCGGAAGATGTTTTGCCACAACCGCGCGGGCCAGTGAAAAGGTATGCGTGATGAATACGATCGGTATCTAATGCGCGAGTGAGCGGACCGGTGACATGCTCTTGCCCAATTACTTGTGCAAAGGAACCTGGACGGTATTTGCGGTACAAAGCAAGGGACATACCCTTCAGAGTACTCGCTATGTCTGACGGTTAGAAGTTAAAGGGACCCCTCATGCACCCATTAGAGCCTGCTTATCCTTGCTGCCTTCCGGCCCTAGGGAGGTTCACAGGGTAATGCCACATGAGGGGCTGGAATAAGTCTATGCGGTTATGCGAGTTCGCAATTTACCCCCGTTTGGCGGTAACCTCGTCGCTGGAGGATTCGCCTAGTGGCCTATGGCGCTCGCTTGGAAAGCGAGTTGGGTGCAAGCCCTCAGGGGTTCAAATCCCCTATCCTCCGCGCATGATCGAAACGCCCCGCAAGGGGCGTTTTACATTTGCGCGGAGTCATCGGGATTTGGGAGGAGTTCATCGCACTACGAAGTAGTGTCGATAAACGACGGTTCCCCTATCCTCCGCCAAACTCTAAAGCTTAGGCAGCCGATGGAGGTCACTCACTCGCTCCAGCGTCAAATTTGAGAATATCGCCCGGCTGGCAATCTAGAGCTAAACAAAGTGCTTCCAGAGTCGAAAAGCGAATTGCTCTGGCACGGTTACTTTTCAGAACAAAGAGGTTGGCTTGTGTTATTCCGACTTCATCGGCAAGTTGCGACATAGTCATACCTTTGCGATTTCTTTGCTTTTCAAAATCAACATATATCGGCATTACACAACCCCTTCCAACTCTTCATTTGCTGCTGTAGCTTGTTTGAGAAGGCCCAGCAAGCTGCCAGCGACTAGAGAAATAGCAAGAGAAATGATGAACAAGAGGGTCAGGATAAAGGTGGTTGGCTGGTGAAGTGAATTCTTGCTTGAAGCCCAAATACCAATAAAAACAAAATGCAGAGCTCCGAAACCTGCGATTGCTGTAAATGCTTTTACCCATTTGTTTGTTGCCGAAGATAAAATTTGATCAGTTTGGATGCGACGCAGCAGAATCAAAATGATTACAAGTAAGGAAAGAGCCAGAAGCACGGCAGTTTCAAACATTAAGTTTGTAATCACATAATCATTTGAAAAGGCGTCGTAGTAATTAACGAGCCTAGGGGTTATCACCAACGGGACTGCAAGTGAAATATATAGAACCATGAGTATAAGAAAGAAAGAAAACACCATTGCCGACCTGACGATAAGTGTTTTATTGTTACTTTTCATTTTTCTCCTTCAAACGTGAATTGCTTACTATTGATAAACAGTACATTGATTATCGATAGTAAGCAACCTGGAACTCGGAAATTTTTGGTACGGCTAACCCTTAAAGCACTGAGGTATCGACGCAGTCCCCCACACCACTCCACACATACCTAACATCTGGTTCGCGCTCCTCATTACCTGAACCGTCAGTCCACTCAACCGCCACAAATCCACGCTGTTCATAAAAGTTTTGCGCACGCACATTGCTTTGGAATGTCCAAAGCCGCAAACCTGATGGCATGGTTTCTTTGGCTTTATCCAGAAGCCGCGTTCCTAATCCTTGCCCGATTACATCTGGGCGGACGTACAACTGATCTATCCAACCCGGCTCTAACAACATGAGTGCAGATAGTCCGATTGAATCTTGCATAACCCAACACGGGTCACCTTTTTTAATTCTTGATTCCAACCACGGAAAGGCGCGGTCGTAGTTTCCAACAACTGGCGGAATAGTTTCGATTGAGTGCGCACGCGCAGCCAAAAAAAGTTCCGCTATAGCCGCAGCATCAGAAACAGTGGCTAACCGCATCTGATGCATGTTTCCAACTCTCGTTGTCCCTATGAAATTCCTATATTGAATTCAGAAGTTAAATTGCATCCGACTTGGTCGACAAATTGAATCCATCAATCGTCAGTGGAGCAACTCGTGAGCGGCTAAACCAGTCGGCCCATTCGCGTGGCAAGCAATCAAGCGAGTCGCCAGCATCCGTAATCCGGTTAAGCAATGAGACCGGAGAGTCATTGAATCGGAAGTTACTAGTTGCGCCAATGATTTGGCCATCGCGAACAACATAGACACCGTCACGCGTAAGTCCAGTAAGCAATAACGACTGTGGATCGACTTCGCGGATGTACCAAAGGCAGGTAATTAGAAGACCATCGCCCATCCGAGCAGCCGTTTCAGTAAGCGAACCATGACCAGCAGCATCATGAACATAAATGTTGTCAGCAAGTGGCGTGAAAGGAAGCCCAGCCTCTGAAGCCGCATGTCGACTACTTGCCAATGCGCTAAGCACACCGCCTGAAATGATGCTGGTTGCGGAAATCGGCAAACCAGTATCAAACGGACTCGACATCGATGACGCGCCAAGATTCACAACGCGGTCTAGCGTTTCAAGTCCAGAAAGTTTTGGATCCGAAATCAGGTTGAAATTGCGTGAAGTTAGGTGCTCGCCAATTCGAGTTTTGCCATTGGTTGCGCTGAAAACACTTCGTCCTTGCGCAGCTTCACGAGCAGAAGCAGTCCACATCAAATAGATCATCAAGTCGGCAACGGCGCTTGCGGAAAGCGTTACTTTATGGCGGCCAGGCTCGATATCAATTTTCGTTTTCTGATATTCCAAACCCTGCAAAACATTATTCGCATGCTCATGCACATTTGTGCTGAGCAAAGTTGTTCCGCCCTGGCCCGACCAAGCCGAGCGATCCCGTTCAGGAGACTTTGCACATAGTTCAAATCGGCTTGTTGCTTGCGGGAAGCGAAGACGAGTGCCGGCTGAGGTGCCGACATAAAGTGTGTCTTGCGCGTGTTCGGCATAGCCAAAGAACTGCGCTGACCTATCTTGCATAACTTCACCAAGCCCAGCAGCAATGTGGCTTATGCCAGAAAGATCTGCTGCAACTGGCGCATCATTGAAGTCTGCTGAAACGGCTCCAGCAAAAAGTTCGGCCGCATCTTCGGATGCACCACTTGCTACACCACTGGCTCGGGCAACTTCAACAAGCTTTGCCACATCGTCACGATTGCGAACTTGGCCACTTGCAATACCAGCGCCAATCCTACCATCAACTGGTACGAACGCGACAATGTTGAGCGAGTTCTCATTGGTATTTCCGTTAGTTGTTAGCTGCGAGTTAGCCCAGCGCAAGTTTGCGCTCTCACTAGCTTCGCCAACTACTACGCCACCATCTTTACCAAGCAACTCAAGTCCAATTTCGACTGCTTGCGGCATTGTTAATTCGCTCATGCTGATGCCTCCTTGCGGCCATTAAGCACATTGATGTTGGTGAACAGCGCTGATGGGCAACCATGGCTTACTGGCGCAGTTTGTCCAGGCTGGCCCTTACCGCAGTTGAGTGCGCCGCCAAGTAAGTAAGTTGAAGGTCCGCCGATGCGAGTCATAGATCCCCAGAAATCTGGTGTCTTTGATTGATAAACCACGTCGCGCAACTGTCCAACTATCTGACCATTACGGATTTCAAAGAATCGCTGACCAGTGAACTGGAAGTTATAACGCTGCATATCAATCGACCAAGACTTATCGCCGACAATGTAGATTCCGCGTTCAACGCCTGAAATTAAATCTGCTGTGGTGATGTCCTCTTTGCCCGGTTGCAATGAAACATTCGGCATCCGCTGAATTGGAACATGTTGCGCGCTATCAGCAAAAGCACATCCGTTCGAACGAGTTAAGCCAACGCGCGAAGCCGTTGCACGATCTGTTTGATAGCCCACCAAGATTCCGTCTTTGATCAAATCCCATTGCTGGGCAGACACGCCTTCATCATCAAATGCGACTGTCGACAAACCATGATCAGCGATGCGATCACCGGTGACGTGCATGATTGGACTTCCGTATTTGAAGTTGCCGAGTTTATCTATAGTTGCAAACGAAGTACCGGCATAGTTCGCTTCAAAACCTAAGGCGCGATCAAGTTCAGTTGCGTGTCCGATTGATTCGTGAATTGTTAGCCAAAGGTTTGTTGGATCAATTACTAAATCCCAAAGCCCTGCTTCAACTGAAGGTGCGGATGCTTTCTGCGCGAGTAGCTCTGGCAACTGCTCGAGTTCGGTATCCCAATCCCAACCAGTGCCAGTTAGATATTCCCAACCTCGCCCAGCTGGCGGCGCGCAGGTACGCATGTCTTCAAAACCATCGGCCGACGTATGAATGGCCGTGAGGTTTGCACTAATGCGATCGCGTGACTGCGTGATGTGGTTTCCATTGAGGTCGGCAAAGAAAGTTGTGTCTCGACCGATGGCAACGCCCGCATCAACATGGTTAACAATTTGTGCTTTAGCGACGCGCGAATTCCACTCTTGCAATAATTCGATGATTTCGGAATCATCTTTTGCCATCGCATCTTCGCCGATTGGCAAACGCCAGTTAACTGTTCCGTGGCTCGGTTCATCAATTAGTTCTACGGGTTCGTTTGAAACCTGCGCACTTATGCGGGCCATCTCGAGTGCGCGCACTGCAGCATCGCGAGCTGCATCTTCTGTTAAATCAGTTGAAGCGGCAAAGCCCCAAGCTCCGTTGTGTACAACGCGCACACTAAGTGCGGTATTTGAATCGGATGCAACGTTTTCAACTGAACCATCTCGAGTGTTCACCATGCGGTTTTGATGTCCCGCAATTCGGAATTGGCCAACCTGCGCGCCAGCATCAGCGATAACTGATAGCGCGGCCTGAGAGATTTCAGTAGGTAGATCTGGATTGGATGCGGTCATTGCAGTCCTTTACAACATGAATTATCTGACCAGATTAGTGGAAAAATGCTTGTAGGTTCTCGAATTGTTGAACTTACTACCTATTAGTGGGGAATTTCCGCTGTCCGATTGATGTACGGACCTAGTCGCCTAAAACTAGATACCTGATGCTGTAATCATTTTCTAAATGGCAGACCCGGAGCCAAGCAAACAAAAGTCAAAAGTTGATGCATTCTGACAACTTTGTCTTAGGAAATAGATAGTCTTCAAGAGTGCACTCGAAAGTTATTTTGCGACCAAGTGGTCGGTTAATGAAAATCCTTGTACCAGTATTTGTTGGTTCATTATTGGCAGCTACAAGTGCAGTCGCTGTGGGCACTCCACCTTCAACTGCACCTAAAATTTCTCTCGTAACTCGTGGGGCTAATTTCTTAAGAATCGACTTCACAAATGGCAGAGCGCTAGGTGCAAAAACATATCAGTACTCACTAGATGCAGGAACCACTTGGTTTAATGGGCAAGCAAAAGGAGATGTTGGAACCGTTAACCCGGTCCCACTCAGCAGGCGTACCCAAGTATCACTGCGTGGAGTAAACGCTAACGGTTTCGGGCCTGCTTCAACCGTGTATGGAGACACGAGGGCAATTTTTCTCGGAGCATCAATAACTTTAGGTGATGGTGTTTCTGGGAAGAGTTGGGCAAAAAAGGCAGCCTCAATCCTCGGATGGCAGTATTCAAATTTGGCCTCATCTGGCAGTGGCTACATGCACCCTGTAAAAATGGCTCTAACTGCAACGCCCCAAGAAACTTCGCAACTCAAGCTTGGTGTGGCACTTCATTTATGCCAGACATAGTGATTATCTCGGGTGGATCGAATGACTGTGAGGACGCTAGCCACAAACAAAGCAGACTCAAGCTACAAACACAAATCCAAAGCACACTTACATATACGAAATCACTATTTCCCATTGCGCAAATTATTGCTACGCCGATAATTAGCCCCGCGGTAAACCCATGCTTGAAGCAGATAAGCAATTGGATAGCAAGCGCATCTGCAAGCGCTGGAATTGAATTTGTAACACCTGCAGACTCTTGGATTGCTCGTCAAAAGTCGGAATACAGCATCGACGGCCTTCACCCGAACTTAAATGGTCA
>CANBWF010000009.1 GCA_947373075.1 Actinomycetota bacterium
CAGGTTTGCCAGCCAACCCAAGATTGGTCACGAGTCATGTCCTCGCCATCTGGGCCGATAAATGAACCGTTAGCTTCGCGATATACATATCCGGTTGCGGTATCGACTAGCCGGTCTTTATTTTTGTCATAAACGACTAGAGCGGTCGCGTTATATGGGTTGTTAGAGCCATCCCAAACGATGTATTTATTGCCGCCATTAGGAATTGCAAACTGTTGGCCCGGCAGTGCACTAACAATGTCAGCCTGCTTTTGAAGATCAGCATCACTGGTACCGTACGCATCCCAGCCAGCAGGTGGTGCGATTGAACCATCATCAAGTCTCTTTGGATTTTCAATCGCAGTATTTCCAACTGACGTGCCAAACGAAACGTCCTTAGTAATCGCATTAGTAAGAATCAAACCAAGTTCAGTGCCTTTATGCACTGCAACTATGTCGTAATAGATCCCATCATCATCTTGCTGCAAAGAACTGTTTACCGTCGCAGTGATTGCCTCAGCACGAGTTCCCTCGTGTCCAGTTGCACTATTGGTTCCAGCAAGTGCCACATTGATAATGATTGGGATAATGACGAAAATTGCCAACAAGGTTGTGCCCGGCGCTAACCACCTCGATGCTTTTGCCTTTGGCCAGAAATAGACAACATTGAGTGCAATGAAAACAGTGAAAAAAATTATCGTAACTAAGAGGTCATGCTGGTTGAGTACTCGAGGGATTGACGCTACTGCTAAAGCATCAAGGATGCCCAGAATCAAGATGCGCGCAACTAAACCAAACACAAAATTCCTCTCGTTCCTGACTACCACTCAATAGATTCAGGAAACTAATTGTGGGTACGAGAATACCCGCACCCACAATCAAAATCTAGAATCTTGATCCTAAAATTCTTGTCTTTACTTGACTGCCTTTTGAACTACGACTGCAGCCGATTTGAACGCTGGAGCCGCTTTGGATGCACCCGATGTTGCCTTAACCCAAGCGGTGCCTACTGAAGCCCAAACAGCATTCATTGCAGTCATTGCAGGCATTGGCACGCCGCCCAGACCTGCTTGTTGGAATTCGGTTGCGCCAGGACGAGCGAATTGGGAAAGTGCCTGCAAGTTAGCTGGGGTACGAAGCATCAAATTAGAAATGAATAACTGAGCATCTTTGCCAGCTAAGGCAGCTAGGACTTTCTTCGATGAAATACCAACACCATGACTAGTTGACCAGGAAGTCAACATCGCGCCCTGCACACCAATTAGTGGAACTGGCTTGATGCCTTTAACAATTGTTGGAATAGGAGTAATCGCGTAAGACACTCCCGAAGATCGGATTTTTCCTAGGTTCCAAGGACCGGTGATATAGAACGGGGCATTGCCACCGGTGAATGAATTAAGGGCAATGTCAGCGCTTACGGACGCTTTGATTAAACCTTCTTTGTACCACCTATCGATGACGGTTGAGTTCTTGATGAACGTAGAATTTGCAACACCGACATCGTTAGTCTTCCACTTCAAAGAATTCCCACCGAAGAAGTAACCACCTAGACCACTGAAAAGTGGATACATGTGATACGCATCGCCTCCGGTACCCTGCGGTACAGCAAATGGGATGAAGTTGCGATCCGATGCTCTCTTCTTCTTAAGCTTCAGGGCAACTTTTTCTAGATCAGCAAAAGTCTTAGGCGCATTAGGTACAAGCTTGGTATTGCGGAACAGCGCAACATTTTCAGTTTGCATCGGCACACCATACTGCCGGCCACTTATTTGGAAGGCTGCTTTTACTTTCGCATCAAACTTCGCTGCTGGCGGGAGTACTACCGGCTGAATTTTGCCGTCCGCCTTAAGAGCGCCGATCCAGTCGTGGGCGCCAATAATGATGTCGGGGGCATCGATTCCGCGAACTGTCTTTAGGCTCGACTTAACATTGTCTTGGCCAACAACTTTGATGGTTCCCAAAGTGCTTGCATTCGAAGTCGCCCACATCCTAATGATGGCAACACGAGCGTTGTCGCACCAGATTACAACTTGTTTACCCGATGCCTCTGATGGGCTAACCACCAACATCGCGGAAACTAACACAGAAACCAAGGTCGTTCCCAAAGTCGCTTTCGTGACTCTATTCATTTTGATGATCCCCTTCACCTAAAAATGTTTTATCTATGTCTACTAATTGTGTACTACAACAGTGGAATAGGCAGGCACTGTGACCTTATTTGTGTTTGTTAATGTCTGCAGTGTCGCAGTTCCAATAGCAGTGTCATTTCCTACGACGTACCAGTTGCCAGTAGCAGGAAGGGTCATGGTCAATGCAGTGGCATTCGGATTAACACCGACTGCAATCTGCTCCCAGGTATCGCCAAGTTTGCTATTGTCGCTGCCTGTGTTTTTGTAGAAGAAACCAAGTGCATTCGTGCCATAGCCCGCAAGCCACTGGAAGTGCACATTGATGTCAGCAACGCTATTCATGCGGAAAAGTGGATGTGCCTTTCGAAGAGCAATCAAGCCTTTGTAATAATCCACGTTGGCCTTATTTGTGTATGCAGAATTCCACTTCAAAGACGATGTCGACAATTCCCAAGCCAGTTTTGTGGCAGTTGTTGTTGCAGTATCCGGTGGTGAATAGCTGTTAGCATTTCCACCTTTAGTGCGAAGCATTTCCTGGCCGGCCTGAATAAATGGCATGCCTTGCGATAGGAATACGAGCGAAGCCGCTTGACGACCTTGCTTCTGCTTATCCGCATCAGTGCCCGCATAGCTGGAAGCTTTCAATTTATCCCAGAGTGTTAAGCCATCGTGTACTTCAACATAGTTGATTGACTGACCAGGCGTAGTTGCTGTCCAACTTCTGCTGCTTGCTTTGTCGGTGTTGAAGTTAGTTGCAGTCTGGCCAAAAATGCCGTTAATCACTTGGTTAATGTAATTGCCTGCAAGGCCGTTAACATAACCAGGCAAAATATCATTGCCGGTGTCACCCTTAACGCCATCGCGCATCTGATCGTTGAAGAAACCGACATTTTGCAACTCGGCAGTACCAGCGTTTGCTTGACGAGACTGGTTCGCGTAAGACAACTGTGCTTTTGTTTCGTCGTAACTCCAACCTTCGCCGAACACAATGATGCTTGAGTCGATTTTCTTTAACTCAGTCATAACTTGGCTCATGGTTGTCTTGTCAATCAAACTCATGATGTCGAAGCGGAAGCCATCAATGTGGTACTGCTTCGCCCAGTAACTAACTGAATCAACAATGTACTTACGAACCATCGGACGTTCAGAAGCCACATCGTTACCGCAGCCTGACTGATTGGTTAGGTTGCCTAATGCATCGGTGCGGAAGAAGTAGCCCGGAACCAAACTCTCTTCACTGAAAGTGTTCGGGTTCATCACGTGGTTGTAAATAACGTCCATTACTACGCGCATGCCATTTGAGTGGATGGCCTGTACGCCTTGTTTCAACTCAGTGATACGCGCAGTTGGATTGGTGGCATCACTTGAATATGAACCTTCAGGAACGTTTGGATTCTGTGGATCGTAACCCCAGTTGAAAGTTGGATTTGTTTCGTTCACGGAACCGAAATCGTAAACCGGCATCAGCTCTAGGTGTGAAATACCAAGATCCTTGATGGCACCCATACCTGTTTTGACTGAGGCCGCCCCAGGGCAAGCCCAAGGTGTTGGCGTGGTTGGCGCTGGCCCTGGAATCGTTGTTGCCGTTGCTAGTGCGATTGGCTTTGTGGAAACGACAGCGCTGGCGGCAGAATCCGCTGTGCCATTTGTCGCTTTAACCGCATAGAAATATGTGGTGTCGTTAACTGCAGTTGTATCGGTGTATCCATTAACTGTTGAAGTTCCGACCTGGGTTGTTGCAGTTGTAGCTGAAGCGCCGCGGAAGACTTTGTAGCCAGTTGAATTTGCACTCTGTGTCCAACTTAAGAATGCCTTTGCATTGCCTGCGGTTGCAACCAACCCCGTTGGAGCAACAGGGGCAGGAGTTGGCGATGCACAGTAAGTAGTGCTGAAGTTTGTCAGAGCTGAGAACTTGCCCTTCTGTGCATCTGGGTAGCCGCTAGTTGGATCCATTGATAAATCGCGAACATGTAACTCATAAACAGTGGCGTCAGTTGGCCGACCGCTGAACGCCGGGCTCTTCTCTGTCGAGAAGTTAACTGGATCGGTCTTGGTTAAATCAACAATTACGCCACGGGTGCCGTTGATTGTCGTGGCACGCACGTATGGGTCGATGGTTTCTAAAGTTCGATCATCAACCGTCACGCCATACATGTAAACCTTGCCATTAAGGTCGCCTGTTGCAGTCGCAACCCAAGTTCCATTTACATCTTTAGTCATTGGCACAGTTGTACTTGGTTGCGGAGCAGTTGCAGTGTCATAAATTTTTACAGACAGAGCTGATGCAGTAGGTGCCCAGACTCGGAATTTTGTATTCGCCGAAGTGTATGTCGCGCCTAGGTCGGTTCCCGAATAAATGTAGCTAGCATTGAACTGGGTTGAAGTAAGTATCTTGCCCGAGTAAGTCTTCTGGCTCCCGAAATCAACATTGTTCTTGTCTTTTAGGTAAACCTGGTAGTTAGTGCCAAGTGTCACATCAGAGGACAGGTTAAGCGTTGCTACCGAACCACTAACTGTTGCAGAGGAGATAGTCGGCACACCTAGTGCCCCGGTGCAGCCAGTGGTAGTCGTGGCTACCGGCACGTTTGATGGTGTTGGAATCGGCATAACAGTTACCGTCGATGTTGTAACCGGCTTGCTAGAAACTAGCGCTGATACTGCTGAATCAACTGTCCCATTTGTTGACTTAACTCCGTAGTAATAGGTGGTGTTGTTAAGCGCAGTTGAATCCGTGTAACCGTTTGCGGTGATAGTGCCAAGCGCTGTAGCTGGCAATGCGATCGCTGCAGCAGTCGTTGGAAGCGGTGCTGGCATGGTCAAAATTGTTGATGTAGTAAGTGGCTTGCTGATTACCGCTACTGAGTTAACCGAGTCACCAGCAGCATTAGATGCCTTGACTGCGTAGTAGTAGGTGGTGTTGTTAAGCGCAGTTGAGTCGACATAACCATTAGTTGTGTCACCACCTAACAAGGTAGTAATCGCTGTAGCTGTAGCCCCACGGTAAACCTTGTAGTTTGTAGCGCCAAGCACGTGAGTCCACTTCAAGAACACTTTGGCGTTGCCAGCAGTTGCAGTTAAGCCTGAAGGCGCGCCAGGTACTGTTGCGGTTGCGCGGAATACTTTGTATCCAGTTGCACCAGTTGCATGAGTCCACTTCAAGAACACTTTGGCGTTGCCAGCCGTAGCAGCTAATCCTGTTGGGGCTACCGGTGCTGGGGCTGCGCTGGCAGAAGCCGAAGCAGTCGCAACTGGGCAAAGCGTGAAATTCGTTCCCGCAGTTCCAGCAGCTGGAGCGCGGTTTAAGTTAACCGTGATTTTGCGGAAATCATCGATGCTGGCGCTCTTAATACCAGGGCCAAGGCGCGGAACTGAGGTGTAAACATTTTTGTCGCCTTGCTTTAACCAGATCTCGGCCTTGCCAGTTGTTGGATCGATGTTGGTGATGAAGCGGTCAAATCCGATATCAGTTGCATCCCATAGACCCAACCGCACAATAAAACCGAGCTGAGTATGCACGGCCGTAACGCCAGTAATATTTAGATTCAAAGTTGCACTGTAATTCCAACTATCTAAAGTCTTCGCCCCAGTTGGAAGAGTGAAGGCATTACCGTTTGGTGCATTAACCGCGACATCGTCAGCACCACCAGGTGCGTCTTTCCAGATCCAGACATTCCACGGGCCTGTGGCTCCGGCTGGAGTTGCATAATCGCCTGCATCACGGAAGTAATGAATGGTGAGGCTCACTGTTGCTGGAAGGGCTTTAGCTGAACTTACATTTAGACCAAATAGCAATGCTCCTACGGCCAAAAATGCAACTACAGCCCGATGGCCAACTCGACTAAGACCTAAACCTGACATCATTGTCTTCCTTCCAGAAATCCTTAAGTTCTACCATAACTAGGGCAAAACTCATTTTTCCCAAAAAACTGGGCACTAACCGAATTGTTATCAAACTGTGTCTTTTTGGGGCTAAACCAGCAGTTGCCGAGCATGACTCGCGTCAAACTCGGCAACCACGGTTAATTAACTACTACTCAATTAGGCAGTCACTGCAATTTTCTGACCAGCATTAGCTGATGCCCAGCTACCACCTGGAGTAGCAATTGTGATGACAGCCTGCGAAAACGCAACTGCAGTTGCTGGGATTGTGAAGGTCAATGAAGTACCAGCTTCGTTAATATTCACGGCAGACGCTGAAACTGTAACATTGCCGACCTTGACCGTTGCTCCAGCGAGGAACGAACCAGTCACAGTAACTGTTCCAACACCGCGCTTGGTGCCAACTTGGCTTACTGCAGTTACTCGAGGAAGTTGAACTTTTACAACAAGTAACTTAGTGCTATCAGATCCGCCTGCAGTTGTTACGAGAACAGTCTGGCTACCTAGTGGAGCATTCTCAGGAACAGTAACTACTAGCGCAGCAGCTGTTGCGCCGCCAGTGATAGTTGCGCTGACGCCACCGATTGTTACAGTCGCATTCAGCAAGTTGGTGCCTGAAATTCGTACTGTTAGTCCACGGTTTTGTGTTGCTACATTTAGCCCTGAAACAGATGGAGCTAGCGGCAATACGGTGAGCCCTGTTGATACCGTTCCACCGAGTGTCGTAACACTTACTGTTGTACTTCCAACTGGAGCAGTTAAAGGAACAGTCACTACAAGTTGGCTAGAGGTTGCGCCAGCCTTCACAATCGCCGCCACACCGCCAACCTTGACGGAAATCGCTGCCGCAGCCGGACTTGCTGTCGGATTTAGCAAACGTGATCCGCTAATCGTTATGTCTGTGCCAACAACCGCAGAGCTACTGCTGAGGCCACTAATCGCTGGTGCGCCGACTACTGTGAATGGCGCACTTGCTGTGCCACCGAGAGTTGTTACCGACACAGTGCTATCGCCAACGGCAGTACTCAAAGCAGCTCCAGCTGGAACAACAATTCGAGCACTTACTGCAGTTGCAGTGAACGAAGGTGCTGGCGTAGCCACTACTCCACCGATGCGGAATGTTGCACCAGTCAAGTTAGTTCCGGCGATCGAAATGATTGCACCAGCCTTACCTACAGTTGGCGCAGGTGCGCTCAGAGTTGGTAGTTGGTAAACCGTGAACGAACTTGAGGTCACAGCACCACCGCGAGCAGTCAGCGTAATTACACCTGTTGTAGCACCCGCTGGCACCTTGACCGTTACAGATGTATCCGTGATAACAGTTGCTGGATCAGACAAGTTCGCTAACTTATTCGCGGTGAACTTAACTGAAGAGGTTCCAGTTAGATCCTTTCCGTTAATGGTTAGTAGTGAGCCAAGTGCTCCACCAGCTACAGATAATGAATTGATGACTGGCTGGTCGTAGCCAACTGTGAAGGCCAACGGTGCAGAAGGAACGCCATACTGCGAAGTAACAATGAGTTGAGTACTAGCACCAGGAGTTACCCCGTTTGGCACAATCACATTAAATCCTGTGTCCTTTGGAGTTGGATTTGATGCAATTTGAGCAGACACTCCACCAATAGTTACTGATGCATTTGTGAAACCAAGTCCTGCGATGCTCACGATCTTTCCGCGCGCAGCACCAGTTACAGACAAGGAACCGATCTTCATAGTTGTGATCTTCGGTGCTGGGTAAACAGTAAGGATGTCAGTGCTCTGGATAAAGCCAACCGGGGTGTAGATCCGGATACGGCCAGTTTGTGCACCTGCTGGAACTCGCACAGTAATAGCTGTTGTAGTAAGCACTACATCTGAACCGGTCAGTGCAGCATCTACGCCAACAGTTGAACTGATCAAGCCACCAACTGAGAAACGTACCTTCGCTGGATTGTCTAGCCAGTTGCCGTAAAT
Source organism: Actinomycetota bacterium (assembly GCA_947373075.1). Classification (GTDB taxonomy): domain Bacteria; phylum Actinomycetota; class Actinomycetes; order S36-B12; family UBA5976; genus UBA5976. The sequence goes on from CANBWF010000009.1 coordinate 7,941, forward strand.
AGTTAGCAAATCACCAGGGCGAACGGAGGTTGCACCGAAACCTGTGATTACTGGCAAATGCTCAATTACATCGATGTACATGATGTTCGAAGCGCCACCCATTGGCGTTGTTGCAACAACTGCCTGGCCAGTTCCCAGCGCAGCATCCGCTGGAAGCATCACACGCACAACAGTGTCACCACCCTTGACGGTAGACACCGGAACCCCACCAACAGTAAATGATGCGTTGTTTAGGTTAGTGCCGAAGATGTCAAAAGTACGTCCACGGTTTGTTACATAAGGCGCAGTTGCACCCATCCATGCAGCAAATCCAGTAATCGTTGGTGCATCAGCAACTGTGAACGTTAAGCCAGATGATACGCCGTTGCTTGTAGTAGCCACTACCGAAACTTCACCAGATGTGGCACCTGTTGGAACTGTGAAAGTGATACTTGTGTAAGTAGTCGATGACACAGTTGCAGATACATCGCCGACCTTGATAGAACCACCAGATAGGTAATTGCCAGTTGCAGTTATCGATGCGCCACGGATACCGTAATCAACACTCAAACTTGCTAACTGTGGTGCTGGGGTCAACATTGTGTAAGCAGTGCTTAGCGCCTCGTCTGAATCAGCACGACCAGACTGCGCCGCAGTAGCGCTAAATGCAATCGACTTGCCAATTTCATCCTTAGTTAAGGTGATGCTAAATACACCATCTCCCTCGTAAGTGGTTTCTTGCGCTTCGCCACCATCAACAGCTGCAGTAACCGTTCCGTAAGTTTGATCTCCACCGAGATTAACTTTGACACTGATAACTAACTCATTTTGAGTTGTTGCACCAAAAGTTGGTGAGGCAGCAACTAGAACCGTGGTACCAGTAGTGCTTGCCGAGGCAGATTCAGCGAAACCAGTCCGAGTTGCAGTCGCAGTAAACACGACCGACTTGCCAATTGCACTTCGGCCTAGTTCTACTTCGTATGTAGCTCCAGAAGTGTTTGTGACACTGACATCATTGCCATCAACAGTGGCTGAAACAGTTCCCACTGACTGATTGCTGCCGGGATTAACGTCCACACTCAGGGTTAATCCGTCTTGGCTTACTGTGCCAAATGTCGGAGCCGCGGCAACTTGGAAGGTGACTGGCGCGCTTGATGTTGAATCAGACTCTGCTTTGCCATCTTGAGTTGCGGTTGCAGTGAATACAACACTCTTGCCGGCATCGGCTCGGGTCAGAGTAACGACAAAGCTGCCATCACTTTCTGCAGTAACTACAACCGGTGATGCGTCACCTACAGTTGCTGTGACAGTTCCGGTACTGGTATTTGCAGCAAGTTCGATTGTTGCTGTTACATCAAAACCAGACTGTGAAGCATTAACTGATGTTGGGGCGGTCGCAGCACTAAATGTAAATGCGCTACTTGTCGACGCGGCTGAATCAAGCTTATTGCCAGCTGTAGCTGATGCTGCTGCACTAAATACAACTGCGCTGCCTAGATCTGAACGAGAAAGTGTGACTGTATAAGTGTCATCAGTAACTGAGAATTCACGAACAGTACCTGCAACTGTCACTGCAACACCGGTTAAGTCGGTGCCAGTAGCCGCTGTGATGTCTGTAGAAACATTTAGTCCTGATTGGGAAACTGTTCCAATTGTTGGAGCTGTAGCAACACCAACAGTTAGTGCATCATTGCTTACGCTATCGGAATCTATCTTTCCTTCTTCTGCACCAATTGCACTAAACACAACCGACTTGCCAGCATCTGCTCGAGTTACGGTAACACTGTAGGTGTCATCTGACACCGAGTAAGCGCGAACCGTTCCATCAACAGTGACGGTCACAGATCCGATTGTGGTTCCCGATGCGGCAGTGATATCGGCTGATACTGTTCCACCCGTTTGAGTAGCAGCACCAACAGTTGGTGCACCCGCAAATGCTGGTAGCGAAGTTACAGAAACATCCCCAGTTACTGTCGAGAAATTTGATGAGCTTGGGGTGAACTGAACACTGTAGTCAGCTGTTCCAGATTCAGGAACGGTCGTTGGAGATACCCAAGCAAACGAGCCCGCAACTGAAGTGGAACCATACGATGCACTTCCACCACTTAGCGTTGAGCTACTCAAAGGCGCCGGGTTGCGGATACCTGAAGCAGTTGGCCAAGTTACGTCTGGAGTTGCCTTATTCGTGGTCACGCTAACTGAAAGCGAAACAGTGTTGTAACTCGAAGTATCAGTCGGAGTGAAGACAACACTCTTTGACGCAGTTCCAGCGACGGGAGCAGCTGTTGGAGTAGCGAATGCAAACGTTCCATCAACAGATGCGCTACCACCACTCAAAGTGGCTGAAGCCAAAGTCTGGCCATAAGTAATAGCCTCGGCGCTTGGCGCATCAATTATTGATGGAGTCGCCTTTGAGGTAGTTACGCTAACTGAACGTTCAACAGTGTTGTAGTTGTCCGAGTCGGTCGGCGTAAATAAAGCGGTCTGGCTGGCTGAGCCTACATTCGGTCCAACCGAATCATCAATCCATGACCATGAACCGGCAACACTTACTGATCCACCAGTTAGGTTTGAATTAGCAAGAGTTTGACCATAAGTAATACCAGAAGCTGAAGGAGCTGAAGTAACTGTTGGGTTCGCCTTGTTCACTGTGACACTGACCGAGACGGTAACAGTGCTGTATGAAGTTGTATTGCTTGGGGTGAATACAACGCTCTCATCTGCAGTGCCTGCATTAGGTGCAGCTGTTGGCGTTGCGTAAGCAAACGAACCAGCAACTGATGCGCTTCCGCCACTGAGTGTTGCTGAAGTTAAGGTCTGGCCATAGGTGATGTCAGCAGCGCTTGGGTTTGCAGTTACTGAAGGAGTTGCCTTGTTAACAGTGAATGCGCCAGTGCTTGTAGCCGTTCCACCAACTGTGGTGACCGCAACATTTTGCAAACCATTTGATACGCCTGATGGGACAGTTGCAGTAATCGATGTCGCACTTACAACGGAGTAGGAACTAGCTGAAGTTGAGCCGAATACTACTGATGATGCACCAGTCAAATTGGTACCAGTAATTGTTACTTCGTCACCACGAATTCCTGAAGTGATGTTCAACGAGGTAATGGTTGGAGCCGCCACTTTGGTGAAGGTCTTGTCACTGTTTGAAGTGCCACCAGCGTTTGAGACGACAACAGCAGAAGCAACATTGTTTGTCAATCCTGCTGGGATGGTCACAACCACTGAGGTTGCTGAAGCAGAAGTTACTGTTGCAGAGATGCCACCAATAGTTACTGTCGGATTCGTGCTGGACTGTGGTTTCAATCCGGTACCTGTGATGGTTATAGAGTCGCCAGCTTTACCAGTAGTAGCGCTGAGCGAAGAGACGACAGGCGCTGAGTATGGGTTACTGCTGTAGGCCGCATTACCGCTATTGCTTGACGTGTCGCCAGAGACCAACCAGATTTCAGTATTACCTGATGCATTAAGCGCTACATAGCGATTTCCAGTACCAACTTGGCCGCCATCCTTTGAAGTCAAACCGGCATTGCCAACAATCATGTTGGCCCATGTTGTGTGGTTCGCGTTGTATGGGAATGTGTAAGTCACATATTTACCGAAAGTATCAGTACCCACTGTTGATGTGCTTGAACCATTAGCGCCAGTTACAGTTACTGGTGAGTTGAAATCTAAGTAGGTTGATGCAACCCAGTAACTGTACGGACTCACAGAGGTGTCATTCAGATCTGAACGGGTACCCAAGTAAACCTTTGGATAGGTTGTGGTGTTTCCATCGTAGTGAACGGTTACCGACTGAGTCGTTGGTCGGTTTGGATTCGGATTAATCGAGCTAAATGGATCGCTGTTACTGACAGTGCTGTCATAGTTACGGATCCAGATTTCATCATTTGCACTTGTAAGTGTGCGGTAACGGTCTGAGCTTGATCCAGCATCTTTGTTGAAGGTGCCAGCCAAAGTCCAAACCAAGAAACCTACTTGCTGAATGTTGCTACCGGTGTAGGTGATCTTGGCAACAGCGCCGTAAGAGTCATAACCCAATGAGTCAACCGAAGTTTCAGGTGACTGTGTGCTGTAGGTGCCAACAACGGAAGATCCTGATGCAGAACCAGTGCCTGTTTGCACCCATGAATGCAGGTAACTATTTAGGTTGGTGAAGTCCTGCTTGTTGTAGTGCACGGTCAAAGTTGCAGACGAGTAACCAGCCACTGAGAAACCGGAGTTAGTTGCACTTCCACCTTCAGTAGTTACAACAACTGACTGTGAACCAAAGCTCAAACTTGTCGGAACTGTGACGGCAATTGCAGTTGCAGTATTCGAACTAATCGTGGCTGATGTGCCACCGATAGTGACTGTTGCACCACTTAGCCCAGTTCCATTAATGGTTAGAGTTTCGCCACGCATAACGCTTGCTGAACTTAGCGAAGTGATAGCAGGAGCCTGCAAAACGCGGAAGTCAGAACTTACTGAGCCACCATTTGTTGTTACGGTAACACTTCCAGCACCAAGCGCTGCCCCAGCAGGAACTGAGACCGTGATTGAAGTAGCTGTATTTGCAGTTACTGTTGCAGCCGCGCCACCAACAGTAACTGTGGCGCTGGAAAGGTAAGTTCCAGTGACGGTCACATTGGTACCGGATGCACCACTAGTTGGTGTTACTGAAGAAATAGTTGGAATGCCGTAAGTTGTGACGCTCACATTGGCAGTGTTTGTGTTGTAGTTAGCACTATCTGTAGGGGTGAAAGTTACTCCATAACTTGCAGTGCCAATTGATGGAACCGTGCCACTGGAAGTCCAAGCGAATGTACCAGCAACTGTTGCGCCGCCACTGCTTGCAGAGCCACCAGAGAGAGTTGAAGAAGAAAGGCTCTGTCCCGTAACTAAACCAGTTGCACTAGGTGCAACCAAAGTTGGTGTTGCTTTGTTAACCGTTACAGAAACTAAAACTCCAGAAACCGTGTTGTAGTTCGAAGTATCTGTTGGAGTAAACGTAACGGATTGGTTTGCCGTGCCCGCACCAGGAGTTGAACTTGGCGACGCGTAGGCAAAGGCCCCAGCAACAGATGCTGATCCTGAACTTAAGGTTGCAGTGCTCAGCGCTGCTCCATAAGTAATGGCAGCTGCGGTTGGTGTTGCACTAATTGTTGGCGTTGCCTTGTTAACAGTGACACTGACATTAAATACAACTGTGTTGTAGTTAGCACTATTAGTAGGTGTGAAAGTTACCGACTGATTTGCAGTGCCGGCAACTGGTGCAGCGGTTGGTGTGGTGAATGCGAACGTACCTGCAACACTGGCTGAACCACCCGTTAGTGATGAGCTCGCTAGAGTCTGGCCATATGTGATTGCCCCGGCAGCTGGTGTTGCTGTAATGGTTGGCGAAGTCTTACCGGCTTCGACTGAAGCGGTTGTTGTTGCCGAATTGAATCCCGTGCTATCTGTTGGCGTGAAAGTAACTGAGTAAGAACCAGTTCCTGCTGTTGGCGATGCCGATGGGCTAGTCCAAGCAAAGGTACCTGCGACAGTAACGCCGTTGATGGTTGCAGTTCCACCACTAAGCGTTGATGCGGACAAAGTTGAACCAGCATCAATTGCAGTGGCAAGAGGGCTCGTTAAAGTTGGAGTTCCCTTTGCCACTGTTACTGAAGTTGATGCTGATCCACCAATAGTGGTAGCTACAACTGAGCCAGCTGAAACTGGTGCGCTTGTCGGCACAGTGATTACTGGCGCCGTAGCACTAGCGGTGGTAACCGTGGCAGCAACGCCGCCAACAGTGAAAGTTGCACCAGTGAGGTTAGTTCCATTGACAGTGATGCTTTGGCCACGTACAGGTGTGGTTGAACTTAATGAAGTAATTGTTGGCGCTGCACTTATTGTGAAGGCACCCGCTGAAGTAACAGTGCCAGCGGCATTGGTTACGACAACATCTTTAGCCCCGACTGACAAACCAGAAGGGACAACAACTGAGATTGAGGTAGCACCGGCTGCAGGTGCTGGGGATACTGTGGCTGAAGCTCCACCAATGGTCACGGTTGGCTGTGAGGTACGGGCAGGGATCGCGTTACTTGGCACCAAGTTTGCACCCGCAACGGTAAGAGTATCGCCGGCTTTACCTGAAGTTCCTGAACCGACTGTTGCGTTCAGTACTGAGGTGATTGTTGGCGCGGAAGAACCATAAGGGTTGGTTGCGAAAGCAGCATTTCCGCTCCAGCTTGTTGAGTCATTTGTCAGGAACCAGACATCAGTTGATGCTGCGTTCGTTGCACCAGTTGTTGCGATCCAACGATTGCCGGAAACTCCAGAGGCGCCGCCGCCGTCCTTAGTTGCAAAGTTCGTGGTACCCACAATGAAGAACATCGCATCCATTTGCCCGGTGTAGTAAGGCAATGTGTACTGCACCCATTTTCCGAAACTATCGGTGCCTGAGGTGGTGTTAGCGGTGGTGCCATCGAAATTTAGCCAGGTGCTATTTATGTAGTTTGTGTTGTTGCCGACTTTAGATCGAGCCGAAACCCACACGGCAGGCTGAGCACCGTCGTAGTGGAATTTGAAGGTATTTTTAATGGTCGCAGCTGGTGTTAGTGGATCAGATGTGTACACCGTGCCGTCACCAATTTTCAGCCAGACATCTTGGCTATTTGAAGTGACAGAGATGAAGCGATCGTAATTTTGGTCTACGTTGCTCCAGTTTCCTTGATAGGCAATTTTGAAACCGATGCTTGTGAAGTTCGACACACTCGTGTAGTTCAAAGTCGCTAGTGCACCATAGGTATCAGAGCCGCTGAATGAAGTGAACGTGCCAAATGCGTTTGGACCCTGCGTCGCGGTACCGCCGGCATTCCAGGTATAGATCTGCCAATTCTGCATCGTAGCAACGGTGTCTGTGTTGTTGGTAAACAAATGGACACGCACAGTCGTGTTGCCACTGACTGCGTTAGCTGAAGTTGGAGTCAACCCAACCGCGAGTAACGTCACAACAACTGTTGCACCTAAAACTCGACGCAATGATTTACGCAGTGATGTCATCTTGGACATTTGAATCCCCTTTTCAACTGATGCAACGCAGCAACATCAGAACGAATGCACAAAAAACACTTGATCCCTTAATCAAGTGAAATGCATCCAATTGATTAGACAATAAGGACTTTTTGCCCAATAAACAATAGGAATGTCGAAATTAATTTAACGATTTCTTTATGAAAGCGGTTTCAGAGAAAATGCACTTTTTACGCCAGATGCTTCTTAGGCGGCTGACTTTGCGCTCTAGTTACGGTGTCTATCTAGCAACGGCTGGGCTGGATTCCACTTCTGTCCAGTTTTCTCATCCATTTTTCGCCGAGCCAAACCTGACAGAGCCTCTAAAACCACTCGATTGCCAAGTAGCGCCGTGATATCTGCATGGTCATATGGCGGCGCTACTTCAACCACATCAATTCCGGAAATTGGCAGCTCGTATGCAATGCGCCGCACAGCATCAAGAAGTTGGCGCGACGACAAGCCGCCAGGTTCTGGGGTGCCCGTTCCTGGCGCCGAACCTGGGTCAACAACATCGATATCGACGCTAAGGAAAATGGAATCACATTCAGTCATGGCTAGTTCGCACGCTTCAGTTAAACATTCATCAAAACCACGTTTAACAATTTCCGACATTTCATACGAGCGCATGTTCTGCTCGGCCATCCATTCGAGCACTTCGGGTGGTGGCCAGTAACCGCGTAAACCAATTTGAATAAATCGGTCGCCACGCACTGCGCCACTTTCAATAAGTTGACGCATCGGATGTCCGTGACCAATTAACGAACCAAAAGTTATGTCGCCAGTATCTGCATGCGCATCAAAATGGATAACACCAACTCTGCCCCAGTGGTCTGTGCCACGAGCAACCCCAGTTACATCAGGCCAAGTTATGGTGTGATCGCCACCAAGTACTAACGGAATTGCCCCGGTGCGTGCGATCATCTCGATTACGGTTTCTAGATCTGCGCACGATTTAGCTGCATCACCAGAAAACATTTCAACATCGCCAGCGTCAACAACTCGAATATCTTTCAACCCATCAACGGCCATCGCAAGGCTTGGCCTTGAGCCATCAAAGCCTAGATAGCAGGCTTCGCGCATTGCCTTTGGACCAAAGCGCGCTCCAGCTCGGTAACTGGTCCCACCATCAAAAGGCGCTCCCACAATTACTACATCGGCATCAGCGTATGTAGTCGGGTCATCTAAATCGATTGCATCAACGCCAAGAAATGTGATGTCTGGGCCGAACATTGCGCCATAGCGAGTCATAGTTTCAGCGTAGTGCTTTGCTTATGAATCTGACTGTGAATTCAAATCTGATTTCATTACGGGTTGTAATTGCAAGACACTCCGACTGGGGCTCGCCCAATCAAGAAGTACTGGTCGATGTAGCGATCTATACAATCTGAGCCTTCAGAATAAGCCGTATGCCCATCACCATTGAAAGTCAGAAGAACACCCTGACTTAATTGCCCAGCAAGTGACTGAGCCCACGGGTATGGAGTAGCCGGATCGTACTTAGTTCCGACAACCAGAATTTTTGGCGAACCCTTCGCATGAATTGGCCCAGGTTTTCCAGTAGCCGGAGCCTGCCAATAGGTGCAAGCAAGATTGCTCCAAGCCAATGAGATTCCAAAAACTGGAGCTTGTTTTTTCCATTCATTTGCTAGTTGCTGAGTTTGGGCAAGAGTTGCTCGATCTGGGCGGTCTAAACAATTAACTGCATAAATCGCTTCGTTGCCATTGTCGGTGTAATGACCATTTGAATCTCGACTGGTGTAGAAGTCCGCACTTGCAGCTAAAGTCGCGTAATCACCATCCAGCGCAGTTAATAATGCTGACCTAAGATCGGGCCAACCATATTGTTTGCTGTAAAGATTTCCAAGCACGCCAGTTAATGCCATCGCCTGCGTGAATTTTCGGCCATCTTCAAGTTGCCCTGGCTGACTATCCAATTTTTCCAACATGTTTGCTACTTGAGCCACACCCGTATCAGTGTTGTGGCTTAGCGGACAATCAGATTGAGTCGCGCAATCGGCTACGAATCTGCGAAGTGCAACATCAAATCCAACAGCTTGTCCGTATGACATTTGTTCGTTAGTCAACTTCGGGTCTATTGCCCCATCAAGAGTCATGCGACCAACATTTTTTGGAAACAAGTCGGCGTAGGTAGCGCCAAGGAAAGTGCCATAACTCCAGCCAAACCAATTCAATTTTTCATCGCCGAGTGCCTGACGCAATATGTCTATGTCGCGTGTGGCACTAACCGTATCCATGAACTTGTAAATCGTTGGGGACTTCTTCGCGCATTCATTAGCCATCAATTTTGCGTACGAAACAAACTGCGCGACCTCTACAGAATTATCAGGCGACTGATCAGCTGCCAGTACTTGATCGAGTTGTTTATCGTTTAAGCACTTAATTGGGTTACTTGTGCCAACTCCTCGAGGATCGAACCCAACAACATCGAAGTTCTCTTTCAATGTAGGAGTCATGATGTAGTCAATACTTCGAACAAAGTCGACGCCTGAACCACCAGGTCCACCCGGATTTATGACTAGCGAACCTCGAGTAATTTCAGCGGGAGCGCTATGTCTCGTTACTTTCAGGTAGATAGATGCTGTTGCTGGATGGCGATAATCAAGCGGCACTTCAAGCTTCGTGCAGTCAAAGCCATCGCCACAACCCTTCCAAACCAAATTCTGTTTATAGAAGTGTGAAAGCTTTGCTGGGAAAGCAGTGGTGATGCTCGGACGTGGTTTTGGTTTGGCTTGCTTTGGTGGCTCAGTCAAATGAAATAACGTAAACACAACTGCGCTCACCACAGCAACCAGAGCGATGATTAGAACAAGTCGATTCTTCTTCACTTTCCTGCTCCCAATAACGCTAACTCGGAATTAAATAACGTTACCAAAAGTGATTCGAAAACTAGTTGTGCGGAAACATTTGCAAACAGTTGATCGCGTGCTTCGTTAATAGCATCAACGCGGCGCAGTGTATTTGCTTGCGAGTCTTGCTCGCCAAGTTCAGTAATTTGGCTCCGTAGTTCTTCATTAATAAATGGCACATGTGAGTCTGCTTGGGCAATCAATACATCTCGATAAACTGCAGTTAGGTCTAGCAAAATGCGGTCGTACTGATCGTTCAACAACCTGCGATGACGAGTTTTGGCCCGCTTCTCTAAATCCTTTAAAGCTGACTTAAGTTGCCTTGTTGCTGCTCCCAAACCTTTTCCTTGCGCGCCATCGCCGTAAGCCATTCGAATATCGGCTTCATCCTGCGCATCAAGTGGCGCGGCAAGCGTATCTGCATCTGCTGTCGCGTTGGCGACAATGCGCTGCGCTAAATCAAAACACATAGCTACCGAATGCAGGCGAAATGGAACGTCAACAATCGCGCGGCGGCGTTCACGAACATCTTCATTTGTTGCAAGTGCGCGAGCTCGGCCGATGTGACCTTGCGAAACTCTTGCGGCCCAATCGGCAAGATCAGGTGCAACTGCGTATCTGCTAACTAGCTGACCCACTACATCTTCATGCGTTGGTGAAATAAGCGATACGTGTCGGCATCTGCTACGGATTGTGTCGAAGACATCTTCGGCAGTTGGTGCGCACAAAATCCACACAGTTCCAGGCGGTGGCTCTTCAAGACTCTTTAGCAAAGTTGATGCCGCATCAATTCGGAACCGATCAACATCTTCGATTACAAAGACGTGCCACGGTGAACGAGTTGGCGATAACGCTGATCGTTCAATTAGCGCAATGGCATCATCGATCGCGTAATTCATTCCTTCGGGAACTATGTGTTCAACATCTGAATGTGTGCCTGCCAAAACATTGCGACAATCCGCGCATGTGCCGCAGCCGCCTGCAGAACAAACAAGTGATTGTGCGAAAGCCAGTGCCAAAGTGCTTCGCCCACTTCCAGGTGGACCAGTGACGAGCCAGGCATGAGTCATTGCTGCGGCTGCTAACGCATCGCCTTTATGAGTTTGTTCACTAGCAAACTTTAGTTCTGCAACGGCGTGCTCTTGACCAATTACGATGTCGAAAACGCTCATCGTGATTTCAATTCTGCAATAACTGCATCAGAAATTAGTTGAGCAATCTCGTCGATAGGCAAAGTTGCATCAATAATTATGTGCGCAACTTGTGAGTTCTTTGCTAAGTCACGAAATGCTTGTTGGGTTTGCATATGGAAATCAAGTGATTGGATTTCCATTCGGTCGGTGCCTTTACGACGGTCCAAACTAACTTGGGCTGGCACATCTAGGTACACAGTGATATCAGGAAGTAAGCCTTGCGTAGCCCATTCGCTGAGTTCGCGAATGTAAGTGCCGCCAAGATTGCGACCGTAACCCTGATAAGCCACGGAAGATTCTAGATACCGATCGCAAATAACAATCGACCCATTTTCTAGAGCTGGCCGAATTAAATTTGCGGCATGGTCTGCGCGGGCCGCGGCAAACAAAAGTGCTTCTGCCTGATCTGGCATATCAGTGATTGTTGGGTCGAGTAATACTGAGCGAATTTTTTCGGCGGTAAGTGTGCCACCTGGTTCACGAGTTACAACTACAGAAAAACCTTCACCGGTAAGCCGCTTGGAAAGTAGCTCAGTTTGCGTAGATTTGCCCGCACCTTCGCCACCTTCAAAGGCAATGAAAAATCCGGAAGTCACATTCTCACCCTAATTGGTATTGGCGACTTATTCTGCTGAGGCTGGCGACTTACCAACACCGGTCTTCTTTGCTGGTGCCTTTTTCTTCACAGATTTAGTTGCTGCCTTTTTAGTTGCTGCCTTTTTAGCTGGTGCCCGTTTGGCTGGTTTCGCGCTTGGCCCAGCAGCTCGACGTTCAGCAAGTAAGTCAGAGGCTCGCTCAATTGCGATATTCTCAACTGAGTCTCCACCGCGCAACGAGGCATTGGTTTCGCCATCGGTGATGTAGATACCGAATCGACCCTCGCGAACCACAACTTCTTTGCCTGTTGATGGATCTGCGCCAATAACTTTTAGTGGTCCGGCGGCCTGGCCACGACCACGACGCAATTTAGGTTGGGCAAGGAGTTCCAGTGCTTGTTCCAACGTCAAAGTGAAAATTGATTCTTCGTCTGGCAAGGTCCGTGAATCTTTGCCTTTAAGTAAGTACGGGCCATAGCGACCATTTTGTGTTGTGATGACTTCGTCGTCTGCTGGATCGTTGCCTACTTCACGTGGCAAAGTGAACATGCGAAGTGCGTCGTCAAGAGTTACAGCATCCACAGCCATTGTTGAAAACAAAGATGCAGTTCGTGGTTTTGCCGACTTAGGCGAACCTTCAGGCAACACCTCAGTGAAGTACGGGCCATAACGGCCAGTCTTGGCCATAATTACTCGACCAGTCTCAGGATCAATACCTAATTCGTGTTCACCAGATGGAGCGTTGAAAAGTTCTTCTGCCTTTTCTGCAGTCAGTTCATCTGGAGCCAGATCGGTTGGGATGTTTGCGCGAGTGTCTTCACCGCGTTGTAGGTACGGGCCATAACGACCTACGCGAATAATTGCATCGCTACCTTCAATTGGGATTGACGCCATTGCCCGTGCATCGATATCGCCATAAACAGAAACCAGTGGAGCAAGGCCAGGGAAATCGCCACCTGTTTGTTTATCACCGAAGTAGAAACGTTTTAACGCAGTTAGTCGCTGGTCTTCACCGCGAGCAACTTGGTCAAGAACCTCTTCAAGCGAAGCAGTGAAATCGTAATCAACAAGTGAGCCGAAGTGTTCTTCCATCAAACGCACAACAGTGAAAGCCAAGAAGTGAGGAACTAATGCGCTGCCGCGTTTCCATACATAACCCTGATCGATGATGCGACTGATGATGGCTGCGTAAGTTGATGGACGGCCAATACCCAAGCGCTCAAGTTCTTGCACCAAAGTCGCTTCGGTATAACGTGCTGGCGGATTTGTGCTGTGACCGTTTGCATCAAGGCTGACTGCAGTAACTGCATCGCCAACTTTAAGCGCAGGAAGGCGACGACTTTGCTCTTTGTCATCTTGATCTTCATCAGCATCGTCGTAAGCCGCAAGGTGGCCACGGAATGAAATAACTGTGCCGCTTGCAGAAAATTCAGTATTGCGTCCATCGCTACTTTCGCCACCAAGACGAATAGTTGCGGTAGTTCCACGAGCATCAGCCATCTGACTTGCAACAGTTCGTTTCCAAATCAAGTCGTACAGTGCAAACTCGTCACCAACAAGTTCACCAGCAACTTCAGCCGGCGTGCGGAACACATCGCCAGCTGGACGAATTGCTTCGTGCGCTTCTTGGGCATTCTTAACTTTGCGATCGTAACGACGGGGCACATCTGGAATATGGTCTGCGCCATAAAGCTGAGCAGCCTGAGTACGCGCTGCATTAATCGCAGTATCCGAAAGCGTGGTGCTATCGGTTCGCATGTAGGTGATGTAACCGCGTTCGTAAAGTGCCTGAGCAACACGCATAGTGCGTTGCGCTCCCCACTTCAAGCGCCCAGATGCAGCCTGCTGCAAAGTTGATGTCATGAATGGAGCTTTAGGCCGATTTGTGTAAGCCTTGTCATCAACTTTGATAACCGAGAAGTTTGTACTGGCAAGCGAAGTGCAAAGAGTGCGCGCCTGCTCTTCGTTTAAATGAACTATGCCATCTTTTGCAGTTAGCGTTGCAAGTGAATCAAAGTCTTTACCAGTTGCTACTCGTGCGCCATCAACGGCGACAAGGTTTGCAGTGAAACTTGCTGGGTCGAACACGCCTTCAATGTCCCAATACGAAGCGCTCTTGAAAGCAATGCGCTCACGTTCGCGTTCAACAACTAAGCGAGTCGCAACAGATTGCACACGACCAGCCGATAATCCGGCTTGTACTTTGCGCCAGAGAACTGGTGAAACTTCAAAACCATAAAGGCGGTCAATTAGGCGACGAGTTTCCTGCGCATCAACTAGTTGCATGTCGATGTCGCGAGTATTTTCAGCAGCGGCTTTAATCGCTTCTGGTGTGATTTCGTGGAACACCATTCGCTTTACTGGAACTTTAGGACGAAGAATTTCGAGTAAGTGCCAAGCAATGGCTTCACCCTCACGGTCCTCGTCAGTTGCCAGCAGGAGTTCGTCGGCATCTTTAAGTTTCTTTTTTAGTTCAGCGACTTTGTCTTTCTTCTTGGCGCTGACCACATAGTAGGCAGTGAAGTTATCTTCAACATCGATTGCCATCCGGCCCCAAGGCTGTTTTTTGATCTCAGCTGGAACATCAACCGCGCGCTCAGGTAGATCTCGAACGTGGCCAACACTGGCCTGCACGTCGTAGCCTGGGCCTAAATATTTCTGGATTGTCTTCGCCTTGGCAGGCGATTCGACAATTACCAAGCGGTTCAAGGTAGACAATCTGTTCCTCTCAAAATCTGACGCACTCTATATATGCTCAGAAAAAGGTGCACTCGCGACAGTGTGCCGTTAGCCCCTAGGGGGTTGTCAAATGCTAGTTTCGCCGATACCTACGTGATTGAGCCGATAAACCCGTGTCTTTATTGAGGTATTGGCCTGGAAAAAAATTTCAGTTAATTTCCAGGCCAACCACAAAAGTCAATGGTTACGACTTATTCAGCGACTTTGGCTGCTTCAGCGAAAACCTCTTCGCCAACTGCAATCGGACGACGCTTCGAGATGATCACAGAAACAACCACGATTAGTAGCGCGCCGAAGGCAAGGGCGAGCTTGTTACGTGTTTCACCCTGCAAATCAAGCGATACAACAGCTGGAGCAATTAGCAAAGCGACCAAGTTCATCACCTTGATTAGTGGGTTAATTGCTGGACCAGCAGTGTCCTTGAATGGATCGCCGACGGTGTCACCGACAACTGTTGCAGTGTGGGCTTCTGAACCCTTGCCACCGAAATTGCCATCTTCAACAAACTTCTTGGCATTGTCCCAAGCTCCACCAGAGTTTGATAGGAATACAGCCATCAAAGTTCCGGTTGCGATTGTTCCAGCAAGGAAGCAACCAAGTGCGCCGATGCCCAAACCAAAGCCAACAGCAATTGGAGTAAGCACAGCAAGCAAACCTGGAGTCGCTAGTTCGCGAAGTGAATCACGGGTAACGATATCTACAACTTTGCCGTACTCAGGAAGTTCAGTACCTTCCATGATTCCTGGATGCTCGCGGAACTGGCGGCGTACTTCGTAGATAACTGCGCCAGCTGCACGTGAAACTGCATTGATTGCCAAACCACTGAATAGGAAAACAACAGATGCGCCAATGATCAAACCAAAGAGGTTGCGTGGGTTGGAAACATCTAGGATGCCGAAGTACTGCAAATCGATTGTGCGTGGATCCAAGTTAAGAACCCCAGCCAATTTCTGCACTTCACCCAACACTGCATCGCGGAACGATCCGAACAATGCAGTCGCAGCAAGAACGGCAGTTGCGATTGCAATACCTTTAGTGATCGCCTTAGTGGTGTTACCAACTGCATCAAGGTTTGAAAGTACCTTTGCACCTTCGCCATGAACATCTTTAGACATTTCAGCGATACCTTGTGCGTTATCTGAAACTGGACCGAACGTGTCCATGGATACGATTACGCCAACAGTGGTTAGCAAGCCAGTTCCCGCCATCGCAATTGCGAAAAGGCTAAGCAGGATTGAACCATGGCCAAGTAAGAACGCGCCGAACAACGCAGAACCAATTAGCATCGCTGAGTAAACAGCAGATTCAAGACCTAATGAAACACCAGCAAGAATCACAGTTGCGCTGCCAGTAAGTGACGACTTAGAGACATCATCAACTGGGCGACGGTTTGTTTCGGTGAAGTAGCCGGTCAACTGCTGAATTGCAGCAGCTAAAACAATACCGATAAGCACGGCAGTGATAACAAGAATGCGTGGGTTCAGATTTGGTGAAACACCTTCATTGAAGATTGTCTGTGGGATACCTGGAATCGCAGCAAGTGTTGCTGGCAAGAAGTAGTAGGTTGCCACTGAAACTAAAATTGCGGAAATAATCGCAGAGATAAAGAAGCCACGGTTAATTGCGCTCATACCCGAGCGATCGTTCTCACGAGGCGCGACAGCGAAGATACCAATCACCGCAGTAACAACACCGATCGCTGGTACCACGAGTGGGAATACCAAACCAAGTGCGCCAAAGACTTCCTTGCCAAGAATCAACGCGGCAACAAGTGTGACAGCGTAAGACTCAAACAAGTCAGCAGCCATACCCGCACAGTCACCAACATTGTCACCAACATTGTCAGCAATCGTTGCTGCGTTACGTGGATCATCTTCAGGAATTCCCTGTTCAACTTTGCCAACTAGATCAGCGCCGACATCAGCAGCCTTTGTAAAAATACCGCCACCAACACGCATGAACATTGCAAGTAGCGCAGCGCCAAACCCAAAACCTTCAAGAACGCGAGGAGCATTCTCCTTATATGTAAGTACAACGATTGATGCGCCAAGAAGTCCAAGGCCAACAGTGAACATACCTGCAACACCACCGGTGCGGAATGCAATCTTCATCGCAGCTTGTTCGCCACTATCTTTTGCAGCGGCAGCAACA
>CANBWF010000010.1 GCA_947373075.1 Actinomycetota bacterium
TGGCGCGATTTTTGGTGGAGCTTTTGGAAACCTTCTGGACCGAATCTTTAGATCACCGCAAGGGTTCCAAGGACACGTTGTTGATTTCATTGAATTTCCCAACTATCCAATTTTCAATTTGGCCGATAGTGCAATTTTCTGCGCAGCAATTGCAGGCATAGTGCTGACTATGCGCGGAGTGACGATTACTGAAGTGCAGGCACAGAAATGATCCGGATGTGGCCAGTAGGCCAAGAAGAAACTGATGGACGCATTGACGCAGTCCTGGCCAACTTGAGCGGATTTTCGCGAGCGGCCTGCGTAACGCTAATAGACGATGCTCGAGTCAAACTAAATGGCAAGACGATTATGAAGAGCGCTCGCGTGCAGTTCGGCGACGTAATTGAAGTCGAATTCCCAGACTCCGAAGTTGGCCAAGCCGAACCAACAGTCGAGTTGCCCGTTGTATTTTCCGATGACGACTTTGTCGTGATTGACAAGCCAGCCGGGGTAGCTGCCCATCCAAGTGTTGGTTGGAGTGGCCCCACGGTCATTGGCTCACTTGCTGCAATGGGTCATGTATTGACTGCTTACGGTCCAGTTGAGCGCAAGGGCATTGTGCATCGCCTTGATGTTGGCACAAGTGGCCTGATGGTGGTCGCTAAGTCCGAACGGGCTTATGTAAGTCTGAAAGACCAGTTCAGAGATCGAACGGTCAACAAGATTTATCACACATTGGTGCAAGGGCGATTGGATCCAATGAGTGGAACTATCGATGCGCCAATTGATCGTCATCCAACTTCGTCATACCGTTTTGCTGTGCTTGATAGTGGCCGAGCAAGCATCACTCACTACGACACTCTGGATGCTTTCGCTTACGCGAGTTTGCTTGAAATACATCTAGAAACTGGTAGAACGCACCAGATTCGTGTGCACATGCAGGCGATGCGCCACCCGTGCTGTGGTGACTTAACTTACGGAGCAGACCCTAAATTGGCTGCCAAGCTTGGGCTCAGTCGACAGTGGTTACATGCGGTCACACTGGGCTTCATGCATCCAGGAACTTTCGAGCAGGTGTCCTTTTCTAGTGAGTATGCACCTGATTTACAGGCGGCACTCGACAAAGTTTCGGACCTCTAATCACAACTCTGACAGTAACCGCGAGTAATCTAAGAAAGCGCGATTTTTTCTTCCCACGCGTCATTTCACACACTGTGTTTTCATCGGTGTGCGCGGGTAGGAGTAAATCATGAGTGACAAGTCATTTGTTCACCTTCATGTGCACACCGACTACTCGATGCTAGATGGCGCTGCACGAGTTGGCGATTTGTTTAAAGCCGCTGCCGAACTTGAGATGCCAGCACTGGCCATGACTGATCACGGCAATCTTTATGGCGCATTCGATTTTTGGAAAAAAGGTGTTGAGTATGGCGTTAAGCCAATCATTGGCATCGAAGGATATTTCGCCCCACAGGGTCGCCAAGTAAGAACTCCGTTTGATTTCGGCGAACCAGTTCATAAGAATGCTGCCGGCGAAGGAATTGGCGCTGGGCGCAACAACTACGCACACATGACGCTTTGGGCCGAGAACAACACCGGCTTGCACAATCTTTTTCACTTGTCGAGTTTGGCGAGTTTGGAAGGTTACTACTACCACCCACGTTTCGATCGCGAATTGCTTTCCAGATATGGCAAAGGGCTCATTGGTACGACTGGTTGTCCAAGTGGAGAAGTTAATCGTTGGCTCCAAGCTGGCAATTACAAGAAAGCTCGTGAAGTAGCCGCAGATATGCGAGACATTCTCGGCCCAGAAAACTATTTCGTTGAGTTGATGGATCACGATATTGATGTAGAGAAAGTCACCCGTGGTGAACTTTTGCGTCTGGCCAAGGACTTAAACATTGCCCTAGTTGCAACTAACGATCTCCACTATGTACATCAGCACGATGCACCGGTTCACGAAGCTTTGCTTTGTGTGCAAACGCGCACAAACCTGAGCGATCCAAAACGATTCAAATTTGATGGCTCAGATTTCTATTTGAAGAGTTCAGAAGAAATGCGTCACTTGTGGCGAGATTTCGCTGAGGCGTGTGACAACACTTTGTTGATTGCCGAACGTTGTGAAGTTAGTTTTACTGAGAACCAAGACTTGATGCCAAACTTCGAGGTGCCTGCCGGTCACACTGAAGATAGTTGGCTAGTCGAGCAGGTTAATGCCGGACTCAAGTTCCGTTTTGGCGATAAAAAAGTTCCAGCAGAATATCTTGAACGCGCAAAATACGAACTAGACGTCGTTGCCCAAATGGGATTCCCTGGCTACTTCCTCGTGGTGGCCGATTTGTGTCTTTATGCTCGCGATAATGGCATACGCGTTGGTCCTGGTCGTGGTTCGGCCGCGGGGGCAGTAATTGCGTGGGCGCTTCGAATCACGGAACTTGATCCAATCTTGCACGGACTCTTTTTTGAGCGCTTCCTAAACCCTGAGCGTGTATCCATGCCCGACATCGACATTGACTTTGACGAGCGTCGCCGCAGCGAAATGATTCGCTATACAACTGAAAAATATGGCGAAGACCGAGTTGCTCAGATTGTTACATTTGGCGTAATCAAAGCGAAAGCGGCTGTCCGTGATGCTGCTCGCGTTCTTGGCTTGCCGCCAGCGATTGGTGATCGAATTACCAAAGCTATGCCTCCCGCAGTTATGGGCAAGGACATCTCGCTTACTGGAATCTTTGATCCAAACGAGTCGCGTTATGGCGAAGCCGGCGAAGTGCGAGACATGTATGAAAGCGACCGTGAAGTTAAAGAAGTCATTGATATGGCGCGCGGCCTTGAAGGATTTAAGCGACAAACAGGTGTACACGCTGCCGGCGTGATCCTCTGTAAAGAACCTTTGATGGATGTCTTGCCAATTTTCCGACGAGAACAAGATGGATCAATCATCACTCAGTTTGATATGGGTGCCTGTGAAAAGCTTGGTCTGCTCAAGATGGACTACTTGGGTCTACGAAATCTCACAGTTCTTGACGACACTTTAGAGAACATTGAACGTAATCGTGGTGAAAAAGTTGTTCTTGAAGAGTTAACCCTTGACGACAAAGCAACATACGAATTACTAGCCAGCGGTGACACACTCGGAGTATTCCAACTCGATGGTGGTCCAATGCGTGCGCTGCTCAAATCGATGGTGCCGAGTAGCTTCGAGGATATCTCCGCGGTTATTGCGCTGTATCGGCCAGGTCCGATGGGCGCGAACGCACACAACGATTACGCAGATTACAAAAACAAGCGCAAACCTGAAGTCCCAATCCATCCTGAGCTTGA
This sequence comes from Actinomycetota bacterium, assembly GCA_947373075.1. Lineage (GTDB taxonomy): Bacteria > Actinomycetota > Actinomycetes > S36-B12 > UBA5976 > UBA5976. The sequence continues at coordinate 3,304 of CANBWF010000010.1, forward strand.
AACTGTGCTCGCCCCAATACTTGGTGATACCTACGGCCTGATTGTTTATCAGGAACAGGTTATGTCTATCGCTCAAACAGTTGCTGGCTACTCACTTGGTAAAGCAGATTTGCTGCGCCGAGCGATGGGCAAGAAAAAGGCCGAAGAACTTGCCCGCGAGTACATTCCATTCCAACAGGGCATGAAGGATCGCGGATTCTCTGATGCCTCCATCAAAGCGCTTTGGGACAAACTGATCCCGTTCTCTGATTACGCGTTTAATAAGGCGCATAGTGCTGGCTATGGTTTGGTTTCGTATTGGACTGCTTACCTAAAAGCGAACTACCCAGCCGAATACATGGCGGCGCTTTTAACCAGTGTGAAGGACGATAAAGATAAGTCTGCGATTTATTTGAATGAATGTCGCCACATGGGAATTAGCGTTTTGCCACCGGATGTAAATGAGTCCGAAGTTGAATTCATCGCTATCGATAAAGACATTCGGTTCGGACTTTCAGCGCTGCGAAATGTTGGCCAAAATGTTGTTGAGTCGCTAATCGCATCACGCAAAGCCGAAGGAAACTTCACCTCTTTTGTTGACTTCCTAAACAAAGTCGACGCAACCGTTTGTAACAAGCGAGTTATTGAGTCGCTAATTAAAGCAGGTGCATTCGATTCGCTTGGACATACCCGTAAAGGTTTATTGACTGTACACATTGACGCTGTCGAATCAATTTCGGTCACGAAAAAATCTCAAGCAGTGGGGCAGTACGACCTGTTTGGAATGTTCGACGATCAATCTGAAAACTCGATAGCTGGAATTGAATTACATATTCCAGAAGATGAGTGGGATAAGAAACTTTTGCTAGCTCACGAGCGTGACATGCTGGGCCTCTATGTAAGCGATCATCCACTGTTCGGTGTTGAACATGTCTTGGCCACCATGACCACAAAATCAATTGCAGATGTTCCTGAATTAAGTTCAGGTTCAATGGTTACATTGGGTGGAATTATTGGAAGCGTTCAATTAAAAACTGCTCGCGCAACTGGTAACCGCTGGGCGATCGTGCAACTAGAAGATTTGGCTGGCTCGATTGAAATTAACGTTTATTCAAGCCAGTACGAAAAGCTTGGTCATTTACTCAATCAAGACTCCATAGTTCTTATGAAAGTTCGAATCGACGGTGGCGATGAAGGTCGTCAACGTCTGAGCGCCTTTGAAATCTCTGTGCCAGATTTGGGCCAGGCGAAAACTGGGCCGGTTGAAATTTACATCCCGCAGTCTCGGGTTAACCCAGCCATGTTGGATTCGTTGCGAAATGTTCTGGCAAGTCATCCTGGTTCGATCCCAGTACACCTAACTGTGGTGATGCCAGATCGCCAAGTTTCCACGAGACTCGAAGATTCCCTACGCGTATCAGCTAATGGCGCGCTCTATGGCGACTTGAAAGCCCTACTAGGTGCTAATTGTCTAGATGGTCCGCCCGCTCGCACGGCGTAGCTGAATCCAAAAATCGTTTAGAATTAAGAGGTGCTTAACACTCTGGACCTACGCGGTGGTACCCGTAATTCGCGCGAACTGCGCGATGTTGTGCCCAGGGCTCAATTTGACCTAGACGCTGTCCTCGAACAGGTTCGCCCAATCGTGGAAGATGTTGCCGCGCGTGGTGAAGTGGCCGTACAAGAATGGTCTGCCAAATTAGATGGCGTAAGTGCACCACAGTTACGTGTGCCACAAGACATAATTCAGGCTTCCCTTGCAACGCTTGCCACAGATGTGCGTGAAAGTCTTGAAGAGGCCATTCGTCGAGTTCGAATCGTTCACCAATCTCAAGTTCGAGCCGAGTCATCTGTAACTGTTGCCCCAGGTGGCGTGGTCAGTGAACGCTGGGTCCCTGTTGAGCGTGTTGGTTTGTACGTACCAGGTGGGCGAGCGGTTTACCCAAGCAGTGTTGTTATGAACGTGGTGCCAGCCCAAATCGCTGGCGTGGAATCCATCGCCGTGGTTTCGCCTCCGCAAAAGGACAATAACGGTTGGCCGCATCCAACAATTTTGGCGGCTTGCGCAATTCTTGGCGTCGAAGAGGTTTATTCAGTTGGCGGTGCACAAGCGATTGCACTTCTTGCCTATGGCTCTGATCAGATTGATCCAGTAAATCTTGTTACTGGTCCTGGCAACATGTGGGTCACTGCAGCAAAGCGCCTACTAAAGGGCCGCATTGGTATTGATTCTGAAGCTGGCCCAACCGAAATTGCGATTTTGGCTGACGACTCCGCTAATGCGACTTATGTTGCGGCAGATCTAATTAGCCAAGCCGAACATGATGTCGTCGCGGCCTCAGTTCTCGTGACCGACAGCCTCGAGTTGGCCCAAGCGGTTCAAACTGAAGTAACCCGTCAGGTTCAGCTAACCAAGCACACCGAGCGAGTAACTACTGCGCTAACTGGCCAGCAATCGGCCATTGTTTTGGTCGACGATTTGAAACACGGACTTGCAGTAGTTGATGCATATGCAGCCGAGCATTTAGAAATTCATACTAGAGATGCCGCAAACGTTGCTCGCCAGGTAAAAAATGCTGGCGCGATTTTCGTTGGTGACTTCTCGCCAGTCTCTTTAGGGGACTATGCAGCTGGAAGTAATCACGTCCTACCTACTGGTGGTTGTGCATGCCATTCATCTGGACTTTCGGTGCAGACATTTTTGCGCGGAATTCATTATGTTGAATACTCCAAGACAGCACTTGAAGACATTGCTAAGACCGTAATCACTTTGGCCAATGCCGAAGACTTGCCAGGCCACGCCGCTGCTGTTGAAGTTCGCCTGCCATGAGTGAATTACGTCTTCGCTCAGATTTAGTCGGTCGTACTCCTTATGGTGCACCGCAACTAGATGTTCCGGTACGACTAAACGTGAACGAAAATCCATTTGCACCATCTGAGCAACTAGTCCAAGCAATTGGTGAGGCAGTTATGGCTGCAGCGGCAGACCTAAATCGCTACCCAGATCGTGATGCCATCGAATTGCGCAAGGATTTGGCTGCCTACATAAGCTCTGAGTCAAATGCGAAGGTCAGCTGGGAAAACATATGGCCAGCAAATGGCAGTAACGAAGTAATGCATCATTTACTTCAGGCCTACGGTGGCCCGGGTCGGCGACTAGTTACTTTTGGCCCAACTTATTCGATGTACCCAGATTATTGTCGGGAAACTTTCACGGAATATGTGGAAGTAAATCGCAATAATGACTTTGGGATTGATGTGGATTCAATTTCGTCGGCCTTGGCGTTAAATCCGGACATCGTCGTTCTATGCTCACCAAACAATCCAACCGGAACAGTTTTAGATGCACATGTATTAGAGCACTTAGTGCAAAATTTCGAGGGGCTGATCATCGTTGATGAGGCCTACGCAGAATTTCGTGACGATAGCCACCAAAGCGCACTGGCTGCATACGCTAACCATCCAAAAGTGGTGGTCACCCGAACAATGAGTAAAGCTTTTTCCTGTGCTGGGCTGCGCCTTGGGTATGCCGTAGCGCATCCTGAAATTGTTGCTGCCTGCCAACTAGTTCGCCTGCCGTATCACTTATCGGCAGTGACTCAGGCGGTTGCTCGAGCAGCTCTAGCTCACAGTGCAGAGTTACTTGGTCAGGTAGCTTTGCTACGTAGTGAGCGCGATTCGTTGTACGCGTGGCTAATTGAACATGGCTTTTTAGTGAGTCCAAGTGGTGCAAACTTTATTCTATTTGGGACTTTTGCCGACCGTGATGATGTTTGGCAACAGTTGTTGCATCATGGCGTACTTATTCGCCAAAGTGGGCCGCCCGGTTGGTTACGGGTGTCGATTGGCACGCCAGCGGAAAATGAAAGTTTCCGTAAGGCATTATTAAGTATTGAACTTTAATTTATTTACGAAAAGGAAGAAGCAGAAAATGGCACGCACAGCAAAAGTCGAACGCGCTACAAAAGAGAGTTCAGTCCTTGTTGACTTGAACCTTGATGGCACTGGCAAAGTGGATGTTGAAACTGGGGTCCCATTTTTTGACCACATGCTCGCTCAATTGGGCAAGCATGGCGGATTTGACCTATACGTTCGCACTCAGGGTGATGTTGATGTTGACTCACACCACACAGTTGAGGACACTGCGCTTGCCTTTGGCCAAGCGCTTCGTGAGGCACTTGGTGACAAAGTTGGCATCCGTCGCTTCGGTGATTCATACGTGCCACTTGACGACACTGGTTGCCAGGCCGCTGTTGATCTTTCGGGCCGTCCGTATTTAGTTCACGAGGCACCTTTGACTGTTGAATTAATTGGCACCTACGACACCACTTTGACGAAGCACATTTGGGAATCAATTACCGCTGCTGCTCAGATCTGTATCCACGTCCGAGTTCTTGGTGGCAACAATGCGCACCACGTTTCAGAAGCACAGTTCAAAGCTGTAGCCCGCGCATTACGTGATGCAGTGGCTTTAGATAGCCGAGTTATCGACATTCCATCAACAAAGGGAAGTTTGTAAGTTCGTGACCAATGTTGTGGTTTTGGACTACGGTTCAGGAAACCTGCGTTCGGCAGCCAAGGCGCTAGAGACGACTGGCGTTGCTGTTGAAGTGACCTCTGATTTTGACCAGGCAATCAATGCTGACGGTTTGGTTGTTCCTGGTGTTGGCGCGTTTGCTGCCTGTATTGCTGGGTTGAATAGTGTGCGTGGCGATCAGATTATCGAGCGTCGAATTGCCGGTGGCCGACCAGTTCTTGGAATTTGTGTGGGAATGCAGGTGCTTTTTGCGGGCAGTCAAGAACATGCGCAAGATATGCACTTGGGGCTCGATCAGTGGCCAGATGTGGTGAAAGCCCTCGATGCTCCAGTTTTGCCACAGATGGGCTGGAATACGGTTGAAGTTCCTGATGACTCGCAAATGTTTCAAGGGATAGCTGACCAAAGATTTTATTTCGTACACTCGTACGCTGCGCAGTCTTGGACTTTACGTGAAGATGCACATTATCGGCCGGCGAAAGTCACTTGGGCCGAATACGGAAGCCGCTTTGTCGCCGCGGTTGAAAATGGTCCACTTTGGGCAACGCAATTTCATCCAGAAAAATCTGGCGATGCTGGATTGGCGCTTTTAGGTAATTGGGTGCAAACATTATGAAAATCGTTTGGGTTGAATCTAGGGAAGTAGCGCAGTGGACTCGTTAATTTTGTTACCAGCCGTTGATGTGGCAGATGGTCAAGCAGTACGTCTTGTGCAAGGTCAGGCAGATCAGCAAACAAGTTATGGCGATCCACTTCAGGCTGCTCTTGATTGGCAGTCTGCTGGGGCAGACTGGGTTCACCTCGTTGACCTTGATGCCGCATTCGGTCGTGGCTCAAATCGCGAGTTACTTGCAGATGTTGTTGGTCGCCTTGATGTAAATGTAGAACTCTCCGGCGGAATCCGTGATGATGAATCACTTCGTGCTGCACTTGCCACTGGCGCTCGTCGAATAAATCTAGGTACTGCAGCGCTAGAAGATCCAGAGTGGACAGCGAAAGTCATCTCTGAGTTCGGCGACCGCATTGCAGTTGGTTTAGATGTACGCGGTACAACATTGGCAGCACGCGGCTGGACTAAAGAAGGTGGCGATCTTTGGGAAACTTTAGAACGCCTAGATCGTGACGGGTGCACACGCTATGTGGTTACCGATGTAACCAAGGACGGCACTTTGCAAGGGCCAAATGTCGAGTTGCTTAAGCAAATGTGCGAACGAACCGACAAACCTGTTATTGCTAGTGGCGGAATTTCCAACCTGAATGATTTGGAAGTCTTGCGAGAATTAACCGCTATCGGGGTTGAAGGCGCAATTGTGGGCAAGGCCCTTTACGCAGGCGCGTTCACTTTGGTGGAAGCTATTGAAGTTGCTGGACCCCAAAGGTAACTCATGTCGCTTGCAGTTCGGGTTATTCCATGTCTTGATGTCGACAATGGGCGCGTGGTTAAAGGCGTTAATTTTGTTGATCTGCGCGATGCTGGCGACCCGGTAGAACTTGCTCGCGCTTATGGTCAAGCTGGCGCTGATGAACTAATTTTCTTGGACATCACGGCAAGTAGCTCTGGTCGACAAACCACATACGACATGGTCAAACGAGCAGCTGATGAGATTTTTATTCCATTAACGGTTGGCGGCGGAGTACGCACCGTTGAAGATGTGGATCAACTTCTTCGCTGTGGCGCGGATAAAGTTGGCATCAACACGGCAGCTCTAACCAATCCAGAATTATTGAATGAAGCATCGAAGCGGTTCGGAAATCAATGCATCGTGCTGTCGGTAGACGTACGCAGAGCGCAAACTTCTGCCAGTGGCTTTGAAGCTACTACTCATGGTGGTCGGCAAAGTAGCGGCAAGGACGCTGTTGCGTGGATTGTCGAAGCTACCCAGCGCGGAGTAGGTGAAATCTTGCTGAACTCTATGGATGCAGATGGCACGAGGCAAGGTTTTGACTTGGAATTAATTACTGCCGTTCGTAAAGTTTGTGACGTTCCGCTAATAGCTAGTGGCGGTGCGGGTAAGGTTTCGGATTTCGCACCAGCAGTAGCAGCAGGCGCCGATGCCGTGTTGGCTGCAAGTGTTTTCCACTTTGGTCAAATGAGCATTGCCGAGGTTAAAGCAGATTTAGCCGAACATGGAATAACAGTTCGCTAAATACTCAAATCGGTTAAAGCAAATATTTCAAGATCGTGGCGCGCGCCGTCAACGTCAATGTTAACTTCACTTCTGCCGTAACTTCTTAAGACGAGTTCAGATACAGAACCGCTCACAGTAACTATGCCCGCACCCTTAGGTGGGCGTTTAGCGACAATGGAAGATGCCCCATCAGTAAGAATCACACCAACTCGCGCTCGTCGCCAAAGCAACCATGCAGAGTCGTGGAGTCGGGCCATAAGTGCTTGTGATAATTCAGTAGTTAAAGTGCGCGGTTGCCAATTTGGCGCGGCTCGCAAAACATCCTCATGGTGAACAAAAAATTCAAATAGGTTCACAGCGTTGTCCAGTGTTGACCAGCCCATTGGATTCCAATTTGGGGGACCGAGTCGCACTTGGTTAATCAAATCCAGCCACTCATTGCCCAAATAATTTTGTCGAATTGATTCTGTGTAGTTACTCAAAAATGAAACAGCGATTCCGAGGGCAGCATCTGGCCTACGCTCGCGCAAAATAACGTGTGCCGCTAAGTCACGTGCATTCCAGCCGGCACACAAGGTAGGTGCATCTGGTCCAACTGAAACTAGGGTGTTAGCAAAACTCTCGCGCTCTATTCGAGCCCAATTCTGGGTGGTGTTCATGTTTTGAGCGTATAACTATGTGCCCTTTTGTGCGCGGTTTCAGCAAAGCCGACCCAATACGGCAGACTAGATACATGTCCGAAACAGCTGCGAGTTTCACTTCAGCCCTGAACTTCAATAGCGCTGGGCTTATTCCTGTTGTTGTTCAAGAGTCGCAGTCCAAAGCAGTTCTGATGCTGGCTTGGATGAACCTTGAAGCAGTAACTCAAACTATCGAAACGAGTGCTGCCACTTACTGGAGCCGCAGTAGAAATGAACTGTGGGTAAAAGGGGCAACTTCGGGAAACACTCAAGAAGTTGTAGGCATTGCTTACGATTGCGATGCTGACACCATTTTGTTAACTGTTGTGCAACACGGGGGTGCGTGCCATACCGGCGACAACAGTTGTTTTGATCAACATCAGGTTGCGCTGTCATGACCCAAGCATCTGTAACGCTCGAACAATTTCGAATTCTTGCTATTGACCGACGAGTAATTCCGGTAATTCGCAAAGTACATAAAAGTGACTTAAGTGCGATCGAGCTTTATCAAGCTTTGACACAAGAGCGTGCAGGAACTTTTCTACTTGAATCCGCCGAACATGGTTTAACTTGGTCTCGCTACTCGTTTGTCGGAGTAAACACTTCGGCGATGCTCAGTGAAGTCGATGGAGATGCGCATTGGTCTGGACGCGTGCCTGAGGGCATTGTTGCTGACGCCGATCCACTTGTGGTGTTGCGCGATCTTTTGAGCAAGCTCCATACGCCTGAAGTTAACTCTGGAATTAGTGCCGACGAATTGCCGCCATTAACTGGTGGCGTGGTGGGCTTCCTTGGTTACGACATCGTTCGCAGATTTGAAAAATTGCCGGATGTCACGCCGGATGTGTTGCAAGTGCCTGAACTTGCCATGTTCTTAGCGACAGATTTGGCAGTAATTGATCATCAAGAAGACTGTATTTTTCTGATTGCCAACGCAATCAATTACGACAATTCAACTGAGCGCGTAGATCTTGCTTGGAACGATGCTATTTCTCGCCTTGATGCGATGGAAGCCAAGTTGTCTGTTGCCCAGCACGTTTCAGTTCCTGAATTCGACCGGACAGTGCAGCCAGAAATTACCCGCGAAACTTCGTCAACTGATTATCAATCAGCAGTGGAAGTAGCGAAGGAACATATTCGTGCTGGGGATGCATTCCAAATTGTGTTGTCGCAGCGATTCTCGACTCCATGTTCGGCTGCAGCCTTAGATGTATATCGCGCACTGCGTGAATCAAATCCAAGTCCGTACATGTTCTTAATTCGGGTACCGAAAATGACTGGACCTGATGTTTCCTATGGGGAAGTTGCCTTTGATTTAGTTGGTTCCAGTCCTGAAGCACTTGTTCGACTAGTTGATGGCCAGGCTATGTTGCATCCAATTGCAGGAACTAGGCCACGTGGAGACACTGCTGAGTCAGACGCCGCTCTTGCACAGGATTTGCTGGCAGATAAAAAAGAGCGTGCTGAGCACTTGATGCTAGTTGACCTCGGTCGCAATGATCTGGGACGGGTTTGTGAACCGGGCACGGTTGACGTTACCGAATTTATGCACATCGAACGCTATAGCCATGTGATGCATATTGTTTCTACTGTCGTTGGCCAAGTGGATTCAAAAATGCATCCACTTGATTTGGTTCGGGCAACTTTCCCTGCCGGCACATTATCTGGCGCACCAAAGCCAATGGCTATGGAAATCATTGAGGGCCTTGAGCCCACTCGGCGCGGAATTTATGGTGGTTGCGTCGGCTATTTCGATTTTGCGGGAAATCTAGATACTGCAATTGCAATTCGTAGCGCATTGCTAAAGGACGGAAAAGCGTATGTGCAAGCAGGAGCAGGAGTAGTCGCTGACTCTGTGGCCGTCAGCGAAGATGCTGAATGCCAGGCAAAAGCTGCAGCTGTTTTGCGTGCTGTGGCCGCGGCGGAGAACGGGTGAGCAGCAAACTACGAGCCAATTTAAGCGTGCTCACCATTTGCTCGCTTATCTTGCTTTTTATTTCTGGTCGAATCTGGGTTACTGCGAATTTTGCTGAGGCAAATGTGCCAACGCTTGTACTGCCAATCACAGGCCGCGCATTACATCCGCTCGGAGCTGGCTGTGCTTGGGCGCTTATCGCAAGTGTTCTCGCTTACTCGGTGTCCAAAGGTGTGCTTCGCAAACTAGTCGCTTCAGTGATGGTCTTGCTTAGTGCCGCGGTGCTTGTTAGTTCTTGGAGCACTCATGGCAGAGCTATCGCGAACCAAGTGGATTCACTCACCTCCGAGGCAATTGGTCGAACCTTGCAGAATGTGGCTTTCGCAACCAATAGTCTGTGGCTGGTAGCGGTTATCTGTTCTGTATTTTGCCTAGTCTCAGCAATACTTTTATTGGTTGCCCCAAGCGGACCAGGAAAACCCACACGGTATGAGCGACCTGAAAATGTCGCAGAACTTTCACCCTGGCAAGCATTAGACGCTGGGATAGATCCAACGCAGGATTAATTCTGTTGTTCTAATAAACTGTATTCAAGAATTCAAAGGGGACTTTAAATGAGTGAACATCCAGATCACGGACATACAGTTGCTGCCTGGACTGCAGTCGCCATAATCACTTTGGCTTTTCTGATTGGCACTATCGGTGTAGTCGTAGCTAAGCCTTCAATTTTCTGGATTGGAACTGCGTTAATTCCCGTTGGTCTCATAGCTGGCAAAGTTCTAGCGCTTTTAGGTTTCGGCGCGAAGCAGTAAGTTCTCAAATTTTTGACGCATTTCTTACAATTACAGCAAGGACTGCGTACATTTAGCGGGCATAGTTAATACTGTGAATGATTCAAAAGGCTTAGTGCTCATCGTTGAAGACGATGAAACAATTGCTGACCTTTTCCGTAGATATTTATCTCGTGAAGGTCTTGGCGTGCACTGGGTTTCAACCGGGAAGGCTGCGCTGGAAGCAGTGCGTACCTTAAAGCCTGCGGTAATTCTCTTAGATATTGGTTTGCCGGATATGGATGGCGTTGCAGTATGTCAGCAACTACGCGCTGAAAAGAATTGGACGCCAATAATTTTTTGCACTGCACGTGATGATGAAATTAGTCGCATCTTGGGGCTTGAGATGGGAGCGGATGACTACATCACTAAACCGCCGAGTCCAAGAGAAGTAGTAGCAAGAGTTAAAGTTTGGTTGCGCCGGGCGAACGGATTGCCTATGGATGCTGAACAAGTGGCAGTAGGCAATGTGACGCTTGATCCAAGCGCGCGAACTGTTTTGGTCGAAGAGCGAAAAGTCGAGTTAACTGCAACCGAGTTTGATTTGTTGGCTTACCTAATGTCTCGTCCCGGTCATGTTTTCAGTCGTGATGAACTCTTAAGTCATGTGTGGGGATATTCATCAGTAGTCGGAACCCGCACCGTTGACGTACACGTGGCGCAACTTCGCGCCAAACTTGGCGAACCAAATCCAATCCGCACAGCTCGCGGCGTTGGATATTCGGTGACTAAGGCGTGAAGATTTTTTCATCGCTTAGTTCCCGCGCAGTACTTCTAACTGGTGCGGTTTCAGCCATCACTGTTTTGATCGCTGGAATTGTCGCTTTTCCGTTAATTAGGACAGCCGCTCAAGATCAAGCCCAGGCAACATTGGCAAGTCAGGCCAGCTTGGTGCACAACATCGCAACCAAGCCAAATGATCTCGATTTTGATAACGGACCAGGGCATCAAGAATCACCGCAACGGGCATTGTTGGGCATCGTTCGGTATTTGCAGGCTCAGGGTATTGAAGTTCAAGCCATCATTCCTGGACAAGTTGAACCACGGGAACTTTCAGTCGCTCAGCTTCGGGCAATTTCTGCAGGTCGAGATGTTAGCGGTCGCACTTGCTCAAGTGGTCGGTGTGTATTTGTCGAAGCTCGCCCTGTTGGAGCGGGCACTGGAATTTTATTGGTACAACCTATGTCAGTTTTGTCATCGGTTACCAGTGAAGCCATCAACCGCATTTTGTTGGCGCTGCTAGCTGGATTCGCAGTAGCGGTAGCGGTCGGAGTGTTGTTCGCACGAAGGCTAGCTCGTCCGCTAGCGCAGGCGGCCGCGGCTGCTCATCTACTTGCACTAGGTGAACGAAATGTTCGACTAGTGCCACAGGGCCCGGACGAGATTTCCGAAATTGCTATTGCATTGAATGTGCTTTCTGATGAACTAACTCACAGTGAAGGACGACAACGCGAATTTCTATTGTCTGTTTCGCATGAGTTGCGCACACCACTGACTGCCATTCGTGGTTATGCCGAAGCCATGGTTGATGGTGTGGTGACCTCTAGTGAGCTAAACCGAGTTGGCACAATTATTGAATCCGAATCATTGCGGTTAGAGCGACTTGTTAGCGACCTGCTTGATTTAGCCCGAACGGGCGCTGTCGATTTTCAGATTCACCCGGACGAAGTTGATCTGGTGCGAGTTATGCGAGATGCAGCTGATGTTTGGGAAACTCGTTGCACGCGCGAAGGCGTTAACTTCTCACTTGAGACCTCTGACAAACCGGTGATTGTCACATCAGATATTGGCCGCATCCGCCAGATCATCGATAATTTACTAGAAAATGCGCTTCGAGTGACTCCTGCCGGAGCGCCAATCATTCTTTCGCTTAGCCAGGATGCAGTAATCGAAGTTCGAGACGGCGGACCAGGGTTATCTGAGGATGACATTGCCGTGGCTTTCGAGCCAGGTGAACTCTACGAGCGCTATCGAGCAGTTCGTAAAGTCGGAACTGGTTTTGGTCTGGCGCTAGTTGGTCGCCTGGCTAGCCGACTTGGTGCAACTGCCAGCGCTGGCACTGCGCCAGAAGGCGGAGCCTGCTTCCGTATTGAGTTCACATCTTTGCAAACCCCGTAGAATTAACGAGAAACGGTTCGCAAGGGATAAACATGAGCACAGTACTTGAGTCCATCATCGATGGAGTGCGCGAAGACCTTGCAAATCGTCAGGCAAAAGTTACACAAACTCAATTAGAAGCATTAATTCGAGATGTTGCTCCAGCGTTGCCGGCTGCAACAAATCTGCGCAATGCAACTTTTAGCGTAATCAGTGAAGTTAAGCGCTCTAGCCCAAGTAAAGGTCACTTGGCGGACATTACCTCGCCACAATCTTTAGCCAGCCAATATGCCGAGGGCGGAGCGGCTGTCGTTAGCGTTTTAACTGAAGAGCGCAGATTCAGCGGAACTCTCGCAGATTTAGATATTGTTCGCACTCATATTGACATTCCAATCTTGCGTAAAGACTTCATGGTCACTGAATATCAAATTCTTGAATCAAGAGCACATGGCGCTGATGTTATTTTGTTAATCGTTGCAGGACTTGATCAAACTCAGTTGCGTGACTTTAACGATGTAGCACTTGGTCTGGGAATGTCAGTGCTTGTTGAAATCCATGACGAAGCCGAATTAGATCGTGCGATGGATATTGAGCCGGCACTTCTTGGCGTAAATGCCCGAAACTTGAAGACTCTTGAGGTTGATTTAGCTGTTTGTCAGCGCCTCATTCCAATGATCCCGAAGGAGATTGTTGCGGTAGCCGAGTCCGGCATCGCCACCATTGATGACGTAATCATGCTTGCTCGTGGTGGAGCAGATGCCATTTTGGTCGGCGAGGCTCTAGTTCGCGGTGGTGGACCAAGTGAAACTGTCAGAGAATGGAATCAGGCAGGGACCGAAGAGCGAAATACGGATGGTGTGCGATGACGACTGAAGCAGTAATGAGTCCAGACACGAGTGGCCATTTTGGTCCCTTTGGTGGGCGTTTCGTTCCTGAAGCGTTGATGGCAGCCCTTGATGAACTAGATGCTGCCTTTCGCAGCGCGAAAGCCGATCCAGTATTTATTGCCGAGTTAAATGATCTGCAGGTTAACTACACCGGTCGTCCAAGTCCGATCACAATCGCTAGTCGATTCTCCGAACACGCTGGTGGCGCAACAATCTTGCTAAAGCGTGAAGATTTAAATCACACAGGTTCACACAAAATCAACAACGTCCTTGGTCAAGCGCTATTAACCAAGCGCATGGGTAAATCACGTGTTATCGCTGAGACTGGTGCAGGTCAGCACGGTGTTGCAACTGCAACAGCTGCTGCGCTACTTGGCCTTGAATGTGTTGTTTACATGGGTGAAGAAGACACCAAGCGTCAAGCGCTAAACGTTGCGCGAATGGAACTTCTTGGCGCAAAGGTTATTCCAGTTACGACAGGAAGTCGCACGCTTAAAGATGCAATCAATGAAGCCATGCGCGACTGGGTGGCAAACGTTGAAGATACACACTACCTATTAGGCACAGTTGCTGGACCGGCCCCATTCCCTGAGATGGTGCGCGATTTCCATCGCATTATCGGTGATGAAGCTCGCGAACAAATGTTGTCTCGTTTTGGTCGGTTGCCAGATGTTGTCGCAGCCTGCGTTGGTGGTGGCTCAAACGCGATTGGAATTTTCACTGCATTCATTGGCGATACATCAGTTCGTCTAGTTGGGCTTGAAGCTGGTGGCGACGGCGTTGAGACAGGTCGTCATGCCGCAACAATTACTGGCGGCGCGATTGGCGTTCTGCATGGCACTCGCTCGTATGTTTTGCAAGATGATGAGGGTCAGACGATTGAAAGTCATTCAATTAGTGCCGGTCTTGATTACCCAGGAGTTGGCCCAGAGCACGCGTTCTTGGCGCATATTGGTCGGGCAGAATATCGTCCAGTGACTGATACACAGGCGATGGAAGCATTCCGTTTGTTGTGTACCACGGAGGGCATCATTCCAGCGATTGAAACCGCGCATGCCTTGCACGGCGCACTGGAACTAGGTAAAGAACTCGGCCCAGAAGCCATAATCTTGGTCAACTGTTCAGGTCGTGGCGATAAGGATGTTGCTACCGCAGCAAACTGGTTCAACTTAATGGATACAAAGTCATGACAACAATCGCGCAGGCATTTAGCAAGGCTCACTCTGAACATCGCGCTGCCCTAATTGGGTACCTTCCTGCTGGCTACCCATCTGTTTCGGGTGCAGTTGATTGCATCGCCGCCATGGTTGAAGGCGGCGTCGACATCATTGAAATCGGACTCCCATACAGTGATCCGCTAATGGATGGCATAACTATTCAGGAAGCAGTTCAACAGTCTTTAGAAAATGGCACAAAAATCGCTGATGTAATTGCTACTGCGGCAAAAGTAAGTGAACTCGGCGTTGCAACTCTGATCATGTCTTACTGGAACCCGATCGAGCGTTATGGTGTCGAGAAGTTTGCTAGCGAGTTACATAAGGCAGGGGGAGTCGGAGTAATCACACCTGACTTAACTCCTGAAGAAGCGCATGCTTGGGTTGAAGCAACTGATGCAAACGAAATTGATCGAGTATTTCTTGTCGCACTTTCAAGTACAGACGAGCGGTTAGCTACTGTAGCTGCAGCCACCACAGGATTTGTCTATGCAGGTGCAGTTATGGGTGTCACAGGTGCCCGAACTTCATTAGGTGATGCAGTGCGTCAAGTTGTTACTCGCACTCGTGAATACACAGAGTTGCCGATTGCTGTTGGACTAGGTGTTTCAACTCCAGAGCAGGCACATGAAATTGCTCAATTTGCTGACGGGGTAATTGTTGGCAGTGCATTTATTAATGCAATTAACTCTGGTGGTCCAGATGCTGCCCGTGAGCTTGCCCAAAAATTGCGAGCCGGAGTTGTGCGATAAATGAAACGACTTCTGAGCCACCCATTTACTGGACTAGTCTCCAGGTTGGTTCTAGCTGGAGTGTTACTTGTAGCAGGTGGAGCAAAGTTTTTTGAAGGTGGCTTTGCGGCGCAGCGAGCTATAAATGCATATAAGGTTTTCCCACCAGCTTGGGCGCCGTTTCTAGGTTACGCACTTCCGGGCCTTGAGATTGTTCTTGGACTCTTGTTGCTAGTCGGAATGTTTGTCCGAATCAGTTCCCTGATAACTGCAGTTCTTATGACTGGGTTTATTGCGGGAATCATTAGCGTTTGGGTACGCGGTTACAGCATTGACTGTGGCTGTTTTGGTGGCGGTGGCGAAGTTTCTGAGGCTGGCAAGAATCTACGTTATTCAAAGGAGATCTTGCGGGACCTCCTATTTGTTGGCCTTGCGGTTCGACTTGCGATTTGGCCACACACGCCGTTTGCTTTTGAGAATCTTGGTAAAGTGAAGGCTGACTCTCCAGAGTTCGCTGAAGTCGACTAAGTCAGGAAGAACGTTAAATGGCAACTAACAACCAAGGTTCCCGCGCAGCTCGTGAAGCTGCTGCTGCTGCTCGCGCACAAGCTAAAGCCGAACAGAACGCGCGCGAACGCAAAATTCAAATTATTGGTGGCGCTGTAGTGCTACTCGTGGTTGCTGTTCTTGTTGTCATTGGCGTAAATGCAGCCAAGAAGAATGCGGGCGGTATTGACGGAAGTGCCGCACTACCTAAAGGCGTCACTACTGACACTTATGGAGTAAAAGTTGGCACTGCTTGGAAATTAGCCAATGCGGATTCAATTCCTAAACTTGAACTT
Source organism: Actinomycetota bacterium (assembly GCA_947373075.1). GTDB lineage: Bacteria > Actinomycetota > Actinomycetes > S36-B12 > UBA5976 > UBA5976. The sequence goes on from CANBWF010000010.1 coordinate 19,145, forward strand.
TGGGAAGACTTCCAGTGCCCTGCCTGTAAGTTCGCAGAAGAGAAATCAGGATCCACAATCGCGAAGTTGGCTAAAACCGGCAAACTTCGAGTTGAATACCGTCCAACGATTTTCCTAGATGCAAACCTGACAGCTGAAAATACGGCCAGCGGAAATCCTGACTCATCGCTATTAGCGACAATGGCATTTGGCTGTGCTACAGATGCAGGTAAGGCTCAAGAATTCCATAAAACAGTTTTTGCTAATCAGCCGGAAGAGGGCAAGGGTTATAGCGCAGGCGTGTTAAATAATTATGCGCAGGAATCCGGCATCTCTGGACAAAAACTGTTTACATTCAATGACTGCCTTACCAGTAAAAAGTACAACGGTTGGGTGCAGAACTCATATGTGAAATTTAATGCTGCTGGTGTTACCTCTACTCCGACCGGAATTTTGAATGGCAAGGCACTGGATAACGACGTATTGACCGACCCGAAAGCTTTGACCAAAGCAATCCAAGACGCGACTAAGTAATTATGCATTTGCCGTTTTCGATTCCAAGTCCTAGTCATGGGGTTTTGCAATTAGGGCCATTGCCCTTGCGTGGCTACGCGCTGATGATTATTGCGGGTATCGCAGTAGCAATTTGGTTGGGCGATAAGCGCTGGGTTGCTCGAGGCGGTAAGTCTGGTCAAGTTTCCGAAGTTGCGATGTGGGCAGTGCCATTTGGCGTGCTTGGCGGCCGCATCTATCACGTGCTAACTGACTGGTCAGCCTATTTTGGTTCAGGTGGGCGCGGATTCGCGGCTACTTTCAAGATTTGGGAAGGCGGCCTAGGAATCTGGGGCGCCATCGCACTCGGTGCATTTGGTGCATACATTGGCTGTGCGCGTCAGGGCATGAAGCTTGCGCCGTTTGCTGATGCAATCGCGCCAGGCTTGGTATTTGCCCAAGCAATCGGAAGATGGGGAAATTGGTTTAATCAAGAGTTATTTGGCCGACCAACATCTTTGCCTTGGGGACTTCAAATTGATCGGGCATATCGACCACTTGATTACATTAACTATCCAACTTTTCATCCAACTTTTCTTTACGAATCAATTGCCTGCGCGGCACTAGGTTTCTTCCTTCTCTGGGCCGATCGTAAATTTGTATTCGGATATGGTCGTCTGTTCGCTTTGTATCTGGCCATCTATTGCGCGGCTCGCGGTGTTATCGAAACAATTCGGGTTGATGATGCAATGCACGTTCTTGGTATCCGATTCAATGTTTTCACTGCGATCTTCGTTGGAATTGGCGCTTTAATTTATTATGTTCGGTCAGTTGAGCGTTTTCCCGGTCAAGAAATCATCCAAGACGGTCGAGTTGTCGGCGCACGTAGCGATGAAGAAGTTCGTGAATTGCGGGCTACACCTCAAGAGGAACCTCAAACGCCAACCGAACCAGTTGTTGAATCTGACAATATTGGGCAAGGCAAGCAAAATAATGTGCAACCGACTGGACCACGTCGTGGTCGACGCGTAGCGCCAAAGGAGTAATTGTGTCATTTGATATCGGACATGAACATAGAGACGTCGGTGGCGGATGGTTGCGACCTGCTGTATTCGGAGCGATGGATGGACTGCTAAGTAACAGTTCCTTGATTGCAGGTATCGCCGGTGGTAGCGCAGCTGCTGGTTTGCAGGGGGCAAATTTACGAACCACATTAGTTTTGGCTGGTTTTGCTGGTCTTGTTGGTGGCGCGTTCTCAATGGGCGCCGGTGAGTACATTTCAGTGGCAACGCAATCTGAATCAATCATGTCTGAAATCGAAGCTGAACGTCTTGAACTAATTCGCAATCCTGAAGGCGAACTTAAGGAACTTGCGCACATCTATGAAGCCAAGGGGCTCAGTCCAGAATTGGCTCATGAAGTGGCTGCAATCATAAGTGAAGATCCCCAGCGCGCATTAGCTGTGCATGTTCAGGAAGAAATGGGTGTTTCGGTTGAAGGTCTGCCTTCGGCCTGGGTTGCTGGCATTTCTAGCTTTATCGCATTTAGCTTGGGGGCATTAGTTCCTTTGCTGCCATACCTTTTTGGTGCTACTTCCCAGACTCCAGCCATTGCGTTAACCGCAATTTCACTGTTTTTGGCTGGCGCTGTAGTCTCGCGAGTCACCACAAAGTCTTGGTGGTTCAACGGAAGTCGTCAGCTAGTAGTCGGAGCCGCCGCAGGTGGGATTACTTACATTTTGGGCCATCTGGTTGGCGGGGTTGTCTAACCACAGTTAGGCTAGAACCACTTTTCACCGGGCCAATGTCGTCCCGATTTATTCGGAATTCGACAGGAGTATGCCCATGACTAATTTGTCAGCATCCCCATCTGCTCAAGGACTCTATAGCCCTGAGAATGAGCATGATGCTTGTGGCGTGGCTTGGGTGGCCACTCTTACTGGCGAACATCGTCATGACATCGTGCAGAAAGCACTAACTGCGCTTCGCAATCTTGACCATCGTGGTGCGAGTGGCTCTGAAATTAACTCCGGTGACGGCGCGGGCATTCTTACTCAAATTCCTGACGAATTTTTCCGCGCGATTACTAACTTCGCGTTGCCTGAAGTTGGACAGTACGCCGCAGGAATCGCATTCATGCCGCAAGATTTAACAGCTCGAACCAACGCGCACGAACTTATTGAGTCGATTGCTACCCAAGAAGGGTTACAAGTTATCGGCTGGCGCATTCTGCCAATCGATTCAAGTGAAGTCGGCCCAACTGCCCTCGGGGTTATGCCACACTTTGAGCAGTTATTCGTAGCAGGTACAAATGGCGAAAGTGGCATCACACTGGATCGCAAAACTTTCGCTTTGCGCAAGCGCACTGAACACGAAGCCAAAGTTTATTTCCCTTCGCTTTCAAGTCGAACCATTGTTTATAAGGGCATGTTGACTACAGGACAGTTGGAGCCGTTCTTCCCAGATTTATCTGATGAACGATTCACGAGCGCCATCGGTTTGGTACACAGTCGTTTCTCAACAAACACTTTCCCGTCTTGGCCACTAGCGCACCCATACAGATTCATCGCACACAACGGCGAAATCAATACTGTGCGCGGTAACCGCAATTGGATTGCAACTCGTGAATCACAATTAGCGACGGATTTCATTTCTGGTGATTTATCGCGCCTATTCCCAGTCTGCTCACCAACAGGAAGCGATTCAACATCGCTTGACGAAGTTCTAGAGTTAATCCATCTCGGTGGCAGGTCGCTGCCGCATGCTGTGATGATGTTGGTTCCTGAAGCATGGGAAAATAACACCACCATGGACCCAGATGTCCGCGCTTTCTATCAGTTCCACTCAGCACTTACTGAGCCATGGGATGGTCCAGCCAATATTTCGTTCACAGATGGAACTGTTATCGGTTCAGTGCTTGATCGAAATGGACTGCGTCCAGGCCGCTATTGGGTTACAGATGATGGCCTTGTGGTACTTGCTTCCGAAGCTGGAGTGCTACACGATATTGACCAATCCAAGATTGTTCGAAAAGGTCGCTTGCAGCCGGGTCGCATGTTCCTGGTCGATGTTGAACAGGGACGAATTGTTGAAGATGAAGAAATCAAGCGGGACCTAGCAACTGCGGCTCCATACGCTAAGTGGCTAGAAGAAGGCTTAGTTCATCTCCAAGATTTACCAGATCGCGAACACGTAGTTCATCCACATGGATCAGTGGTTCGACGTCAGCAAACATTCGGTTATACCGAAGAAGAACTTCGTATTTTGGTGGCGCCAATGGCGCGAACAGCTGGCGAAGCACTTGGTTCAATGGGAACTGACACGCCAATTGCAGTTCTCAGTGGACGCCCGCGCTTGTTATTCGATTACTTCATCCAGTTATTTGCACAGGTCACGAACCCGCCGCTAGATGCAATTCGTGAAGAGTTAGTTACTTCACTTCGCGCATCAATTGGTCCAGAAGTTAACTTGCTAAGCGCTTCAGCAGACCATTGTCGTCAACTTTCAGTTCCATTCCCAGTTTTGGATAACGACGAGCTAGCAAAGATTGTGCACATCAACGCTGAAGGTCAACAGCCTGGTTTAGCAGCGGTAAAAATTCAGGGTCTATATCCAGTTGATGGTGGGGCAGAGGCACTTGAAGCTCGAATCGAAGAGATTTTCGCTGAAGTTTCCCAGCATGTAGCTGAAGGAAAGCGTTTCATCATTCTTTCTGATCGTGATTCAACAGCTGAACTAGCGCCTATCCCATCACTGCTTTTAACTGCTGCGGTGCACCACCACTTGATTCGTCAAAAGGAACGCACAAAAGTTGGTCTAGTAATTGAGGCCGGCGATGTTCGTGAAGTTCACCATGTTGCGCTTCTCATTGGTTTTGGCGCAGCGGCAGTGAACCCATATTTGGCTATGGAATCAGTTGAAGATCTAGTTCGCACCGGAGTTGTAACTGACATTGCAGCCGAAAAGGCCGTTCGTAACTTAGTAAAGGCGCTTGGCAAAGGCGTCCTAAAAGTTATGAGCAAGATGGGAATCTCAACTGTTGGGTCCTACACAGGGGCTCAGGTTTTCGAAGCTATCGGTCTCTCGCAGAAGCTTGTTGATAAATACTTCACTGGAACAACATCTCG
>CANBWF010000011.1 GCA_947373075.1 Actinomycetota bacterium
GCAGTTGACTTCACAAACCCAATGGGCTTGTGGCACTTCAACCTAACTGGTGGAGTTCAGGCTGTTGGTGTTTTGACATCTATCATCTTGATCTTCTCGCTATTGCTTAGCGACTTCTTCGATTCAATCGGAACAGTTACTGGCTTGGCGAATGAAGCAGGTTTGATCCAGGAAGATGGCGAAATCGAGCACATTCGCGAAATCTTGGTTGTTGATTCTGTTGCTGTAATGGCTGGTGCCGCTGGCGGCGTTTCATCTAATACTGCATACATTGAATCAGCATCAGGTGTTGGCGACGGCGCTCGCACTGGTATCGCAAGCATCGTTACTGGCTTGATGTTCTTAGTCGCGCTGTTCCTAGCTCCACTAACTCAGGTTGTACCTTACGAAGCAGCTACACCAGCGCTTGTCATTGTTGGTTTCTTGATGTTCACTCAGATCCGCAAGATCCCAATGGATGACTACGCATTAGCAATTCCATGCTTCTTGACTATCATTCTGATGCCATTCACCTACTCAATCACCAATGGTGTTGGCGCAGGTTTGGTTAGCTACGTTTTGATCAAGGTATGTCAGCGCAAGTTCAGTGAGATTTCCGTAATTATGTGGATCATCTCTTTGGCCTTCGTTGCCTACTTCGCTATCAATCCGCTAACCCAGCTGATCAAGTAAGTTAAGCAACTAAAACTCAATAAAATTGGGGCGCATCCACAGCGGATGCGCCCCAATTACTTTTATGGCTTAATTTATTCGTCTACTTCTTCTTCATCCCGAGCTAACCAAGTCGCCAGGCGCTCAATCGGGATTTCAAAATCTGGATTCAGGTCAACAAATTCCTGAAGTTTGGCAGCGAGCCAACTCATTGAAACCTCTTCATCGCCTCGACGATTCTCGAGCTCTTCAATACCACGGTCTGTGAAATACATGAATGTTCCTGTCTTAGCTAAATGCCTGTGCGACAAGCGCTTCTTGTTCGAGTTCGTGGCGGTGATGTGAGCCAACAGCCGGCGAAGATGAAGCAGGACGAGACACCAAGCTGATTGGATGATCAATAACCTGTGGCAAATTCAGCATCATGAAGCTGCCTGCCCCTTGGTTACGTGGTTCTTCCTGAACCCAGCGGACTTCCTGCAGGTTCGGGAACGAAGCAATTTCAGGTGGCAACGTAATTTGTGGCAACGGATACAGACGCTCTAAGCGAATGATTGCAACGTCTTTGCGACCAGTCTTTTCGCGCTCGGCCAACAAGTCGTAGTACACCTTGCCGCTGCACAAGAGAACAGTTGTTACATCCTGTTTGTTCACAGACTCATCCGGCAACATGGAACGGAATGAACCCGATGTGAAGTCCTGCGTTTTTGAGGTCGCATATTTTGCACGAAGCAAAGACTTCGGGGTGAAAATAACAAGCGGACGAATTAGTGGTGAATAAACCTGCCAGCGCAGTAAGTGGAAATACGAAGCTGGAGTTGATGGCATTGCAACAGTGATGTTGTCCTGCGCACATAGTTGCAAGAAGCGTTCTACTCGTGCTGACGAGTGATCAGGGCCCTGACCTTCGTAACCGTGGGGGAGAAGCATGGTTACATCGCTTCGCTGTGCCCATTTTTGCTCGCCAGAACTTATGAACTCATCAATGATGGTTTGCGCACCGTTTACGAAATCACCAAACTGCGCTTCCCACATAACTAACGCCTCAGGGCGGATAACCGAGTAACCGTATTCGAATCCAAGTGCAGCAAATTCACTGAGCAATGAGTCGTAGACAGAGAGTTTTGCATCGCCTTCGTAGCACTGCTTTAACGGCTTGTATTGCCAGCCGGTTTCCTTATCAACGATTACTGCGTGGCGATGCCCGAATGTTCCACGACGGCTATCTTGGCCAGCAAGGCGAACTGTCTTGCCTTCAGTTAGCAGTGAACCAAATGCGAGTGCTTCACCCATACCCCAATCGATGGAGTCAGATTCAATCATTTCTGCACGACGCTGCAACTGCGGTGCTAGACGAGGGTGAACGGTGAAACCTTCAGGCATTGTTAGCTGGCTTGCCACAACCCGATCAATAACAGCCTGAGTAATTGCGGTTGGTACTTCACTTGGTGGCTGCTGCGGAGCAAGAGTCTGTTGACCAGTCGCGATAACTTCACTTACATCTGAGCTGAAGTCTTCATGTGAGCTAGCTTTTGTTTCTTGGAACACACGCTCAAGTTCGTCCTGGTAGTGCTTTAGAACTTCGTCAGCTTCTTCACTGCTGATGTCTCCACGACCAATTAGCGCCTCGGTGTACAACTTACGAGTTGAGCGCTTGTTGTCGATGATTTCGTACATCAACGGCTGAGTTAGCGATGGGTCATCAGCTTCATTGTGGCCACGACGACGGTAGCAAACTAGGTCAATAACAACATCGCGATGGAAAGCCTGACGGAAATCAAATGCAAGTTGGGCAACCCAAATAACAGCCTCTGGATCATCGCCATTCACGTGGAAAACTGGCGATTGAATCATGCGAGCAACATCAGTTGCATACACGCTGGAGCGACTGTATTTCGGTGAGGTGGTGAAACCAACTTGGTTGTTAACAACAAGGTGGATTGTGCCACCCACGCGGTATCCCTGGAGTTGACTGAACTGCAAAGTTTCAGCAACCACACCTTGGCCGGCAAACGCTGCGTCGCCGTGCATAAGGATTGGAAGTACTGAGTATTCATCTTTGCCGAGCATGTCCTGCTTGGCGCGAACGATACCTTCTAGAACTGGGTTAACTGCTTCTAGATGTGATGGGTTGGCAGCTAAATAAACATCAACTGACTTGCCACTTGAACCTTCAAAACGACCTTGTGTACCCAAGTGGTACTTAACATCGCCCGAGCCTTGAACAGATTCCACGCCATAGTTACCTTCAAACTCGTTGAAGATGCGGCCGTAGCTCTTGCCGGCAATGTTTGCCAATACATTTAACCGGCCACGGTGCGGCATGCCTATGCAAACTTGTGCAAGATCATTTTCCGCAGAAGCCTGCAAGATTTGATCGATAAGTGGGATTGCACTCTCGCCACCTTCAAGGCTAAAGCGCTTTTGGCCTACAAATTTTGTCTGCAAAAACGTTTCGAATGCTTCTGCTTCATTGAGTTTGCGCAGGATTCTTAGTTGTTCTTCACGATCAAGTTTGTCGTGAGCTTTCTCAAACCGCTCTTGGATCCATTTGCGTTGCACTGGGTCTTGTATGTGCATGTATTCAACGCCAATTGTGCGGCAGTATGCATCGCGAAGAATGCCCAGAATGTCACGCAGTTTTGCAAATGGCTTTCCGCCAAATCCACCGGTAGCAAATTCACGATCGAGATCCCAAAGAGTCAGCCCGTGGTTAGCCACATCTAGGTCTGGGTGAATACGCGCTTCGTAAGTTAGCGGATCTGTATCGGCCATTAAGTGCCCGCGAACTCGGTACGCATGAATCATCTGTTGAACTCGAGCAGTTTTATCGAGAACATCATCACGAGTTGCAGCAATATCTTCAGCCCAACGAATCGGCACATATGGGATGCGAAGTGAGCGGAAGATGTCGTCGTAGAAGTTATCGCCACCAAGTAGCAGCTGGTGCACTCGTCGGAGGAAATCACCGGACTGTGCGCCTTGGATAACTCGATGATCGTAAGTGCTGGTGAGTGTCAGAATTTTGCTAATGGCATTGCGAGTGATTGTTTCTTGCGACGCACCTTGCCATTCGGCTGGGTAATCCATAGCGCCAACAGCAACAATTAGTCCTTGTCCTGGCATCAACCTTGGCACAGAATGTACGGTGCCTATGGTGCCTGGATTAGTCAGGCTGACTGTGATTCCTTGGAAGTCTTCAACAGTTAGTTCAGCATTGCGAGCCTTCTTTAGAACGACATCGTATGCATGCCAGAACTGGGCGAAATCCATATTTTCCGCGGACTTAATGGCTGGCACCATTAGTTGGCGAGTGCCGTCAGGCTTACTCAAATCGATGGCCAAGCCCATGTTCACATGTTCGTTGCGCAGGATTGCTGGCTTGTCATCAAGAGTTGTGTAAGCCACATTCATGTCAGGCATTTCAGCGAGTGCACGAACGATTGCGTAACCGATTAGGTGGGTGAAACTGATTTTTCCACCACGCGCGCGAGTCAAATGGTTGTTGATGACGGTTCGGTTGTCTATCAAAAGTTTTGCCGGGATTGCCCGAACGCTCGTTGCTGTAGGAACACTAAGGCTTGCTTCCATGTTTGTTACAACTCGAGCAGCTGGTCCTTTAAGTTTCTCTGGCCCTGCGCCGACTTGGCTGGCTGCAACAGCAGGAGCCGGCAGAGTTTCATCACGAGGCGTTGATCGTGTTGGCACTGGTCGAGAGACTGGTTGGGCAGCGACTGGTTGTGGGGGAGTCACTGCAATCGGAGCAGGAACTACAGCAGGTTCAACGGTTGATTGAACGGGCACTGCAGGAGTGGCTGGCGTGCTGGTACTTGGCGCAGTTGACTCTGGGGCAATCGGGTTATTTGGATCGTAAGTTTCAAAGAATGACCACCAGGCTGAATTAACAGACTGTTTATCTTCTAAATATTGTTGATATAACTCATCGACGAGCCAGTCATTGGCTCCGAATGGACTGCTGGTCTGATTAGACACTTAAAGCGGCCTTCCTCATTGATTGCCTATGTGCTAAGCGTACTCGCTATTTGTTTTGTGTAAATGTGCGGTCTATATGAATGTCAGGCAAAGTGGACTTATGACATCAAAATCGTGGCCAGACATGACCGACAAAGTGGTTTGGATAACTGGTGGCTCGCGTGGAATTGGTTTCGCTGCCGCAACCGAATTAGCCACAGCTGGGGCAACCGTTGTATTGCTTGGTAGCACAGAGGAATCAGCCCAGAATGCAGCCGAATCCCTTGTTTCAAAGGGACTTGATGTCATCGGGTTAGGTTTGAACATCGCTGATTCTGCCGCAGTTGCTGACAAAGTTGGAAATCACCCATTGGCTGCAGGGGCAGATGTGCTTATTAATTGCGCTGGCGTCATGAGCGACAAGATGGCGAAAACTCTGAGAGCAACCACTGTGGAGTGGGACCGTGTTATGGGAATTAACTTCAATGGCACTCTCAACATGATCCAAGCGATTACTCCGGGCATGGTCGATCGCCGTAGTGGTCGTGTGATTAATGTTTCTGCTTGTCTTGGGAGATTCTCTGGACCAGGTCTTGCTGGCGGATTAGCGCCTTATCGAATTTCAAAAACCGCAGTCAATGCCTTAACAAAAAACTTGGCCGCCGAACTTGGTTCGGGCAAGCGTGGCGTTTTGGTTGATGCGATGTGCCCTAATCACACTAGTACTGACATGGGTGGCCCCGATGCCCCGCGCAGCCCTGAGCAGGCAGCCGACACAATTATTTGGCTAGCAACGCGTGAACATGAAGAAGAATCTCAGACTGGCCTCCTTTGGGAAGACCGCCAAATAGTTCCGTGGTAATTAGTTTGTCTGAAGCGCAAAGTCGGCTTTGTCGCCAACTTTATATTTTTTGAAATATTCTTTTTCCATTTTTTGCCAAACCAACATTTGCTCACGAATGTGTTCGCCATCTCTACCAAGCACGCGTTTTAGTAACAATTTTTCATTTGCTTCAAGCCAAATTTTCAAGCAGGAGTTCTCTAGGTTCTTTGGATGCATAGCGCCAACACCCTCGATTATTAAATAGTCGCTCGGTGCTAAATCGATCCAGTTGATGAATTGATTCTGGTACCAATCATATTTTTGGTAATGAATGTTTGATTCCTGTTGAAGGGGAGTAAAAATTTGTTCGGCAATCCGGGCATACAGGTCATCATTGATTGGTTTATCCCAACCCTTGTAAAGATCGTCCATTGAAATTACCGGACAGCCAGCAAGTGTTTGGGCAAGGTGATGAGCAAAAGTTGTTTTGCCTGAGCCAGCTGGTCCATCAATCAAAACAACACGAGTTTTGCCGCATAGTGTTGTGCTTTTGTTCACATCAGCAGCTATTGCATCCATTGCACTCGCCATAAGTTTTATGCGCTAACTGGTTGCAGGGTTTCGCGGGCGAGGTCATTGCGACCCCACTTCAACCAACCGCGAACTGCTATGGCTGTGAACAATACATATAGTGCGGCAGTGAAAGTGAGGTGCTGGTTGAAGTATTCAACTGAGTACACAGCATCAACTATGAACCACAATGCCCAGTTTTCACGATATTCAAGCACCATGATTACTTGCGCCACGACACTAAAGACCAGGCCAAATGAATCTGGCCAAGTTGCCGCAGCGCCCCATGAGGCTAGAAGGGGAGCGAGGGCAACCCAACATAGAAGTCCACCAATGCCAATTAGCAAGTACTGTTTTGTTGTGCCCTTGCGCGGTTCAGCACCTTTTGGTCCCCAACCAAGCCAGCCCCAAATTGCTGCGCCAATGAATACAACCTGCAAAATTGCGCTTGCGTAGAGATTCCACTGGAAAAATAGCCAACCGTAGAGTGCGCTACTTAGTCCCCACCAAGGCCAAGTCCAAGTTTTTCCTGTGGTTCCTAGCCAAACACCGATCAGCGATGTGATGACTGCAACGAATTCCAAACGGGTTAAGTTGTATTCCCAGATTGTTGCGAGCGATTGCATCATTGTTTCGTTGATTGAATGAAATATAGACATTTGTATCCTCCTCAGGCTGGCATTACCCAGCCGGTATGACGGTCGGTGAATTTCACCCTCTCAGCCATTCGGCTCCCGTGTACTTGCTGTTTTCACTCTAGACCACAACACAGGGATGTGCTTGCCACCTTTGTTCACTGATAAAGTCGCAGTGTTCGACGTCTTGAAAATGCCCGCATAGCTCAGTGGATAGAGCGTCTGCCTCCGGAGCAGAAGGTCGTAGGTTCGACTCCTACTGCGGGCACTTTTGCAACCTAGACATTTACATATATCTTTGTATCTATGACTTCCCCTGTCGCCAAGTTAGGTAATCGTCGTATTACCGGCAAGGAACAGTTTTATACGCCGCCTGCTACGGCTTCTTGGGTAGTTGAACGGGTACTTGAGTTGGCGCCGGAATCACGAAATAAAGTTTGGCTTGAGCCAAGTGCTGGATCAGGCGCATTTATTGATGCGCTAGCCCAGGTTGGTATTTCAGATGTGCTAGCTATGGATATCGAGCCGGCACATCCGCTAGTTCGCAAAAAGGATTTCTTAACTTGGCGACCAACCGCAAAAGATCTGGTTGCAATCGGTAACCCACCGTTCGGCCGTAACAATTCGCTATCTATTCCTTTTTTCAATAAGTGTGCGCAGTTCAGCTCGACGATTGCATTTATCCTCCCCAGGTCTTGGCGTAAGTGGAGTGTTACGAATCGACTCTCGATGGATTTCACTTGCATTTCGGATGAAGATCTAAACATCAACTATGTGGATGTTTTTGGCGCTGATGTTTATGCAAGAAATAATTTGCGTACATGTTTGCAGGTTTGGACTCGCACCTCGATTCCGCGTGAACGAGTACGAATCATTGATCATGGCTTTGTCGAAAAGGTTTCGCCACAGGATGCTGACATTGCACTAAAAGTCTTTGGTTACGGCTGCGGAACTGTGCTTACTGAATTTACGCGAGTGCCAAACACAACTTTGATGTTCCTTAAGGTTAACGATCGTCGTGCAGTAAAGGCACTGCGGGAAGCACCGCTTTCTAAGTACTTCAACAATGTTGCTTACACAGAGGCACTAGCTTTTACCGAAGTTAACGATGCGCTGAATCGCGCGCTAATTAAAACTATTTAGCAAAGGGTTGCATTGGTGGACATTTACCACCCGGTGAAATCACTGGTTCGTAATGCCACCATTCATTTTTATAGGTGCGACATAAGCCAAAGTGATTGCTATTCCAGCGAAACCAGTTTTGGGCCGCAGTGCTGCCGAATTGCACATCCAGCGCAACGCCCCAAACATGCATCGATCTTTCAGGCGGCAATACCCATCGGCTAGCAACTCGGGCGTTCTTGTATTTAGTTAGCGCATTTTGATACAGGCGAGCCTGTGTCTGCCAACTTCGCCAGCCGCTGTGAACACTGATCTTGAAGCCAAGATTCTGGGCAGCGGTTTGCGCTGAGAGAAAACGGTTCCTTAAATGCGGATGCAGACCCTTTGGTCGTGCGGTTCCGTGGATTACCGGACCGCGGCCCAGAGTTCGCGTGCCTTCTGGGCACTTTGATTCCAGTACTTTCTGTGGAATCCCAGTAGCGATAGGGGCGCATAAGGAAATCGTTACAAGAGAAGGGGATGGACTAGGCGTTGGGGTGTTTGCCAAAGCTGGCGAAGCCACCAAAATCGCGCACAGGCAGAGCAGGAATGTGTGCTTTTTGCCCATGGTTCCCCCTTTTAAGGAAAGTTTAAACCGCGGGTCAAAGTCTTCGTCAGCAGGTCTGGGAGTGAATCGTGCTTTCTAAAATCAGTCAAACTTTGTATAAAAAGTTTTTATTCTAAATATTCGCTTTATGTCATGCCCATAGTGTTAAATAAACAACATGCCCAAAAAAGCAACTGCGCAAGAAACCGCACTTAAGTCGGTGCGCAAGATGTTGGCATCGGGAAAATTGAAGCCAGGTCAGCAAATCATTCAAGATGCGCTTGCGTCTCGACTTGGTGTTAGTCGAGTTCCAGTGCGTGAAGCTCTCAAGACATTGCAGGCTGAAGGTCGGGTAATTCACGATCCGCATCGCGGATATTTCGTAGCAGAGTTGAATGCGGAAGATCTTTCTGAAATTTATCACTTGCGGTCAATTCTTGAAGATGAGGCAATACGAATTGGTGTTCCTAAGGCAACACCTGCAGACGTTGTCGCGATAAAAGGGTTTCATGACGAGGGTCTTGCAGCGGCTGCCAAGGGAGATGTCAATCAAATGGCAACCCTAAACCGCAAATTCCACATGGCAATTTATCGTCTGTGCAATGAAGAACGTCTAATTACGATGATCGAGAACCTCTGGGATTCACTCGATGCTTATCGCGTACTTTTCCTTACCGATTCAAGTAACCGTGAGCGAACAAACGATGATCATGCGCAAATGATTCAAGCAGTCAAGCAAAAAGATGTTAAAGAATCGCTAAAAATTCAATCTGCCCATCGAGAGCATGCATTGAAAACAATCAAACACTTACTTAGTGCCTTTGCTCAAACTGACTAAGAAATTAACTCACTTGGGTTAATCGTCTAGGCTAAGGGAGTATGACCCCACAAGAGCTGGCCGCCCAAATCCGCGAAGCTGTACTAGCCGCTATTGCCGGTGGAAGTCTTTTGCTTGAATCTGGCGATGTGCCAGCGCAAATTGTGGTGGATCGACCAAAAAATCCAGAACATGGCGACTGGTCAACCAATGTGGCAATGCAGATAAGCGCGAAAGCCAATTCAAACCCGCGCGCAGTTGCCCAGATTCTGGTTCCACTACTGAATGAAATCAAAGGCGTTGCTGGCGTTGACATTGCTGGCCCTGGTTTTATCAATATTAAATTGTCGGCCGCTAGCCAAGGCGAACTTGCTGCTGCTGTGGTTGCAGCACGCGTTGATTTTGGACGTGGGGATTCGCTGGCTGGCCGAGCAATAAACATTGAATTCATATCAGCAAATCCAACAGGTCCGCTTCATTTAGGTCATACCCGTTGGGCTGCTGTTGGTGATGCAATTGCTCGTGTTTTGGAAACTCAAGGTGCAAAAGTTGCTCGAGAGTTTTACATAAATGACCGTGGCGTTCAAATGGATAAATTTGGTGCGTCGGTTCAAGCTCGCGCATTAGGCCAAGCAGTTCCGGAAGATGGTTACCACGGCTCGTACATTGATGATTTGGCTAAGCAGATTGTGGCTGCTGATCCAGCGATTCTTGATTTAGCTGCTGATGCGCGTTTGGTTGCATTTCGTGAGGCTGCTTACAAACTTCAGTTAGCTCAGCAACAAGGCGTGCTTGATGGCTTCAATACACATTTCGATGTTTGGTATTCCGAGCGGTCCCTTCATGAGTCTGCAGCGGTAGATCGTGGCTTCGCAACTTTGCGCGAACAGGGTCACATGTTTGAACTCGATGGCGCTACTTGGCTACGCACTACAGATTTTGGTGATGACAAAGACCGGGTGTTAGTTAAGGCTGATGGCGAATTAACTTATTTCGCATCAGATACTGCTTACTACGTGGATAAGCGCAACCGTGGTTTTGATTTGTGTATCTACCTGCTGGGCGCCGACCATCACGGGTACGTGCATCGTCTTCGGGCGGTATCGGCCTGTGCAGGCGACAACCCAGATGTGAACATTGAAGTTTTGATTGGTCAGATGGTCAAGATGATGAAAGGCGGCGAAGAAGTTCGCCTTTCAAAACGTGCTGGCAACATCATCACTCTTGAAGATTTGGTTGACGAAGTCGGTGTTGATGCGGCGCGTTATTCGCTGATTCGCTACCCAGTTGATTCACCGCTGACTCTTGATCTTGACCTATTGATTCAGCGCACAAACGACAACCCGGTTTATTACGTGCAGTACGCACATGCCCGCATTGCCTCAGTAATTCGAAATGCTGCAGATTTGGGCATTATTGATGCTGATTCTGCCAATTGGAATCAGGCAGATTTCGATCCATCGCTCTTGGTACACGAACGCGAAGGCCAGTTGTTAGGACTTTTGGCTGACTATCCACGGGTGGTGTCCAGCGCAGCGCAATTGCGTGAACCACACCGTATTGCTCGTCACCTTGAAGAAGTCGCTACTGGCTATCACCGTTTTTATGATGCTTGCCGAGTTTTACCACAGGGAGATGAGTCAGCAACCGCACTAACTATTTCCCGTCTGTGGTTGTGCGCGGCTGCTCGCCAAGTAATTGCAAATGGTCTCGATGTATTAGGTGTCAGCGCTCCTGAGCGCATGTAACCGCAAGAGTTCTGCCGGTGGATGTTTGATGAATGCCAAATCTCTGGGACAATGCAATGGTGTCAGCACAAACTAATTTGCTAGATCCAAATATCTGGCCACTATCTGCCACGCGTACAGACGCGGGTGAGATTGCTATTGCTGGCGTTCCAGTTAGCGAACTAGTCGCCCAATATGGCAGTCCTTTATTTGTGCTGGACGAAGCGGATGTTCGGGCGCGGGCTAAGGCCTATCACGCCGCATTCAACGACAGCGAAGTTGTTACCGAAGTTTTTTATGCTGGCAAAGCTTTTATGGCTGGCAAAGTAATCAAGTGGATCGTAGACGAAGGCTTGAATGTTGATGTTTGTACCGCAGGGGAGTTAGAAGTTGCCCTGCGAGCAGGAGTTGCCCCAGAGCGAATCCTTTTCCACGGTAACAACAAGAGCGTTTCTGAATTAGAACGCGCAGTTGAAGTTGGCGTAGGTCGAATAGTCCTTGATAGCTTTATCGAAATCGAACGGTTAGCTAACATCGCAAGTGCTCGTGGCGTAACTGTTCAGGTACTGATCCGCTTAACTGTCGGAGTTGAAGCACATACCCACGAATTTATTTCAACAGCTCATGAAGATCAGAAATTTGGTTTATCTATTGCATCCGGTGCTGCGCTGGAGGCGGCTCGCATGGTTATCGAATCTGATTCACTCTCACTATTGGGTCTGCATTCACATATTGGTTCTCAGATTTTTGATGCACAAGGATTTGAAATTGCGGCGCAACGCGTTTTTGATACTGCTGTTTCAATTCGGGAGGATCTAGATTTCACAGTTTCTGAACTCAATCTGGGTGGCGGAATGGGCATTGCTTACCTGGGTGAAGATGACCCACTTCGCGTTGAGCAAATGGCTAAAGCACTGCATGAGATTGTGCTTAAAGAATGTGAGCGGGTGCAATTCCCAGTCCCGCGTCTGCTAGTCGAGCCAGGTCGCGCAATTATTGGCCCAGCTGGGATAACGGTTTATGAAGTTGGAACCACCAAAGATGTTGACGTGACAGACGATCTTGCTCGCCGATACGTTTCAGTTGATGGTGGCATGAGTGACAACATTCGCACAGCACTTTACGGCGCTGAATATACGGTGGCGTTAGCCTCACGGAATTCTTCTGCTGAACTTATTGATTCGCGAGTAGTTGGCAAACACTGTGAAAGTGGCGACATCGTCATCCGTGATGTCCGAATGTTTTCAGACATTGGCCCCGGTGATCTACTGGCGGTTGCTGCAACAGGCGCGTACTGCCGAGCAATGGCCAGTAATTACAACCACATGGTTCGACCAGCGGTCGTATCCGTTGTGGATGGAAAGAGCGAACTAGTTTTACGCCGAGAAACAATCGAAGACTTACTTGCACTCGATGCAGGCGTGAACTAATTAAACGGATTAGACCCGAAACAGAAATTGACCGTGACTAATTCATCTCATTCCGTAACTAGTAAAGAACTAGTTTCTGTTGTGATGTTCGCGACAGGTTCACGCGAATTAACTGTGGCTAACTTGAAGCAGGTGTTCTCAATGAAACCTGAACACTGGCAGATCGATGTTCACTTAGTTATTGACGAGGCAAATGAAGCCACGCTAAAAGTTGTTGACTCACTTGGCCTTAAGATTTCAGTTACTGAAGCCAATGGCAAGTTAGTTAGCTCGCGCCTACTGAAAAAAGTCGTTGGAAATTTACCAACGAACGGTGATGCGGTTCTGTGGCTTGGCGCAGCAACTTCGTTCAATTCAGATGCCTACATTCAGGTGAATAGTTTTCACAAGCAATATCCAAATGCAGTATTAATCGGGCAATTTCAAGATGAAGCAACTTCGCAGATCAGCGCTGGTGGGTACAGCGGATCGGGTTTCGTGCCCGGCAATAAATCCCGAATTCAGGCGCAGTCGTTGCCAATTGATGTAACGGGCTTTGATGACAAGCTAGTTTTTGTCCCGTCGTCTGCGGCGCATAAAATTGGCCAACCAACAACTCGGTTAAAGAAAATGAATAACTGCGCGCTGTATGCAGCAGCAGCTAAGCGCAAGGGCATCCGTTGTTTGGCGATTCCTGGGTTCCTTGGCAGCTTTCATCCGTGAGCAAAGCGCAATAGGCACCTATCAGTACTTTTCTAGGTAATTGCCGCAATTATCCGCGAAATTTTTGGTGTGAATCAAGGCTTTCTGACAGACTTAGAACCCAAGGTAACTAACTAGGAGTCGTAATGTCTGCGCCAATCACAATTGCGCTGCTCGGTGGAGGCACTGTTGGCTCGGCTGTGGCCAAATTGTTAGTTGAAAACTCTGAAGATTTAGCCGCCCGAATTGGCCGACCAATCCAAATTTCTGGCATTGCAGTTCGCGATGCAAGCAAGTCCCGTGGATCAATTGATCCATCATTAATCACCACTGATGCGCAGGCGCTTGCTGCATCCGGGGCTGACATTGTCATTGAAGTAATTGGCGGGATTGAACCAGCAAAGAGTCTGATTGAAACTGCGATTGCAAGCGGTAGTACCGTTGTGACTGCAAACAAGGCGCTTCTTGCCTCGCACGGCGCAGAGTTGCACGCTAAAGCTGTTGCTGCTGGCGTTGACCTTTTTTATGAAGCATCGGTTGCTGGCGCAATTCCATTGCTTCGCCCATTACGTGAGTCATTAGCTGGCGACAAAGTGCGCCGAGTGTTGGGAATTGTAAATGGCACAACCAATTTCATTTTGAGCAAGAT
Organism: Actinomycetota bacterium; assembly: GCA_947373075.1. Classification (GTDB taxonomy): domain Bacteria; phylum Actinomycetota; class Actinomycetes; order S36-B12; family UBA5976; genus UBA5976. The sequence continues at coordinate 13,664 of CANBWF010000011.1, forward strand.
GTACGACGATGGCGCTGACTACGCAGATGTTCTAGCACAAGCGCAGGCTCTGGGTTATGCCGAAGCAGATCCAACTGCAGATGTTGAAGGTTTTGACTCGGCAGCCAAAGCGGCAATTTTGGCTGGGCTGGCATTCCATACGAATGTAACTATCGATGATGTTTCTCGTGAGGGAATGAGCAAAGTTAGTGCGCTTGATATTGCGGCAGCTAAATCACTTGGTTGTGTTATCAAGTTGCTAGCTATTGCCGAACTTACTGATGACGACACTGGAATTATTGTGCGTGTGCATCCAACCATGGTTCCGAACAGCCATCCGCTAGCAAGTGTGCGCGATGCCTTCAATGCTGTGTTTGTTGAGGCGCAGGCTGCAGGACAGGTTATGTTCTATGGTCGTGGCGCTGGCGGTGACCCAACTGCGAGTTCAGTTCTTGGCGATGTTGTTGCAGCAGCTCGCAATAAAGTTGCTGGCAGCGTTGACCCGGGTCAGAGCGACTATGCAGATTTGGAAATCCACAATGTTGGTGAAGCCAAGACGTCTTACTACTTGAACTTAAGAGTTGCTGACGAGTCTGGTGTTCTGGCAGCAATTGCAAATGAGTTTGCCCGTCATGGCGTTTCAATTCAGGCTGTTCGTCAGGACGACGTCGGCGACGATGCAAACCTAGTTATTCGCACCCACTCTGCAATTGATCAGGATTTGCAGGCAACTGTCGAGAGTTTGCGCAAGATGAGTGAAGTTCGCGATGTTCTTGGCGTTATGCGCGTAGAAAACGGGGTGTCTGCGTAATGGCGCATCAGTGGCGCGGACTTATCGCGGAGTATCGCGATTGGTTACCAATTTCAGCCGACGACGTTGTGGTGACGCTTGGCGAAGGCGGAACTCCGCTAGTACCTGCGTGTGAAATCTCGGAGCGCACCGGCGCAGAGGTTTACTTAAAAGTTGAAGGCATGAACCCGACTGGGTCTTTCAAAGACCGTGGCATGACCATGGCGATAACTGATGCGTTGCGCAATGGCTCACGCGCAGTTATTTGCGCATCGACTGGTAACACCAGCGCATCTGCTGCGGCATATGCAGCTAAAGCTGGCATGAAGAGTGCAGTTCTTGTTCCGCAAGGCAAAATTGCGATGGGGAAGTTGGCGCAGGCAGTTGTGCATGGCGCAACTATTTTGCAGGTTGATGGGAACTTTGATGACTGCCTAAATTTGGCGCGCGATCTTGCCAAGCAGTACCCAGTGGCCTTGGTTAACTCGGTTAACCCAACTCGTTTACAGGGCCAAAAAACCGCAGCATTTGAAATTGTTGATGCTCTGGGTGATGCGCCAGACATTCATTGCTTACCTGTTGGTAATGCGGGAAATATCAGCGCGTATTGGCTGGGTTTCACCGAGTATTTTAACGATGACATTTCAACCAAGAACCCAAAAATGTGGGGGTTCCAGGCAGCTGGTGCTGCGCCATTTATCGCGGGCCATCCGATTGAAAATCCTGAAACGATTGCAACAGCAATTCGGATTGGCAACCCAGCTTCATGGGATTTTGCAGTGGCAGCGCGCGATGATTCAGGTGGCTTAATTGATAGCGTGACCGACGAGCAGATTTTGCAGGCATACCATTTGCTTGCCGAGCGCGAAGGTTTCTTTGTGGAGCCAGCAAGTGCAGCCAGTGTTGCTGGTTTGTTACAGCAGGCAGAGCGTGGGTTAGTACCAGCTGGGGCGAAGATTGTTTGCACCGTAACCGGAAATGGTTTGAAAGATACGCAGTGGGCACTTAACGATGCCAAAGATCCAGTGATTGTTCCGGTTGATGTACACCGCGCAGCGGATGCTTTAGGTCTTGCCTAATGTTGAATACCGCAACCGTAAGCGTTCCAGCTACGAGCGCGAATTTAGGACCAGGTTTTGATTCACTTGGTGTGGCTCTGGAATTTCGAGATGTCGTAACTGCGACTATAAGTGATGTTGCCGGCGTTCGAGTTGAAGTATCGGGCGAAGGTGCTGGCGCATTGCCTAACAATGAAAGCCATCTCGTTGCTGCGGTGATGCTGAAAGCTTTAGAAAAGCTCGGTATTGAAATTGTTGGACTTGATTTAACTTGTAACAATTCCATCCCGCAGGGCAAAGGCTTGGGTTCTTCGGCTGCAGCCATTGTTGCTGGGTTAGCACTTGCCCAGGCAATCGCACTTGATGGCCATGTGGACTTGGACTGGGTATTTGCCCAAGCTGCAGATTACGAAGGCCACCCAGACAATGCAGCAGCTTGTGTTTACGGTGGATTAACCGTTGCTTGGGCTAACGAAGTTTCACATTCACGTTCGCTGGAAATCTTGCCGTCAATCCACGCGGTAATTGGCGTTCCATCGGGCAAACTTTTAACCGAAAAAGCTCGTGGCCTGCTTCCTGAATCTGTGCCACATGCTGATGCGGCATTTAATGCTGCGCATAGTGCTCTGTTGATTGTTGGTTTGACCCAGGATGCTTCGGTGTTAGTAGAAGCAACCGATGATCGTTTGCATCAGAACTATCGAGCGCAGGCTTACCCAGATTCAATTGCAGCAGTAGCGGCTCTGCGGGCCGAAAACATTTCGGCTTGTATCAGTGGCGCAGGACCTGCAGTGCTGGCTTTTGCCACCGAAGATCAAGTTTCGGTAAGCCAGGATATCCTGGTAAATCAGGGATTTTCGGCGCATTCGCTGGCATTTGCCACCACCGGTCTACAGATTTCCTAGCCAGATTTTCCCGCAATTTAGGCGTTTTTGTTGCTGATTGTGGCAACCCGGCCTTTGTTACTGCTAAGGTTAAGCGTCGGTGAAAATCTTCACCAATGTTCCCTCGAAATCACATTTGATTCTCGCTGTTGAACTGTTCATTATCCACATCATTAAAAGGACACATACGTGACCGAGACAGTTGCCCCTGATAAAGGGTTAAGCACAATGCTTTTGCCAGAACTAAAGGCATTAGCCACAAAATTAGGCGTAGACGGTGCCACAGGGATGCGTAAGGCAGACCTGATTTCCGCAATTTCTGCCAAGCAGTCTGCCGGCGGGGCTCGTCGCTCAGCCAAACGTGATTCAGGCGCACCTAAAGGTCGTGCCAAGTCCGAGCCAGCACAAGAAGTAACAGAAGCACCAGCTGCTTCGGGCGATTCCGAAAGTAGCGATGGCGACACTGAACGTCGTGGTCGTAATCGCGACCGCAACAACCGTAATGACCGCGGTGACCGTGGTGATCGTAATGACCGCAACGACTCAGGTGACCGTAACGATCGTAATGATCGCAACAACCGTAACGACCGTGGTGATCGTAATGACCGCGGAGACCGTAATGATCGCGGCGGCCGCAATGACCGTAACGATCGCGGCGACCGTCGTGGCCGTGACCGTGGCGATCGCAATAGTCGTCGTGGCAACAATGATTATGATGTTGAATTCACTGAAGACGATGTGTTGTTGCCAGTTGCTGGCATTGTCGACATCTTGGACAACTACGCATTCGTGCGTACATCGGGTTACTTGCCAGGCGCGAACGATGTTTACGTATCAATGGGCTTGGTAAAGCGCTTTGGTTTGCGTAAGGGCGATGCAGTAACTGGTCAGGTTAAGCAGCCTCGTGAAGGTGACCGTCCACAGAAGTTCAATCCACTTGTAAAGGTTGATTCAGTAAATGGTCAAGAACCAGACGAAGCACGTAATCGTGTTGATTTCGGCAAACTAACTCCGCTTTACCCGCAGGAGCGTTTGCGTTTGGAAACAACTCCTACCAACATGAGCACTCGAATCATTGATTTAGTTGCACCAATTGGTAAGGGTCAGCGCGGACTTATTGTTTCGCCACCTAAAGCTGGTAAAACCATCATCTTGCAGGAAATCGCCAATGCTATTTCAGCAAACAACCCAGAAGTTCATTTGATGGTTGTTCTTGTTGATGAGCGTCCAGAAGAAGTTACTGACATGCAGCGTTCGGTTAAGGGCGAAGTTATTGCTTCTACTTTCGATCGTCCGGCTGAAGATCACACCATGATTGCTGAGCTTGCAATCGAGCGGGCAAAGCGTTTGGTTGAAATGGGTCACGATGTTGTTGTCCTTCTTGACTCAATGACTCGCCTTGGTCGTGCTTACAACTTGGCAGCTCCGCCATCTGGCCGAATCCTTTCCGGTGGTGTTGACTCTGCTGCGTTATACCCACCAAAGAAGTTCTTCGGCGCTGCTCGTAACATCGAAGAGGGTGGCTCGCTGACAATTCTTGCTACCGCACTTGTTGAGACTGGTTCACGAATGGACGAAGTAATCTTCGAAGAGTTCAAGGGCACCGGCAACATGGAACTTAAGCTTGATCGTCGCCTTGCTGATCGCCGCATTTTCCCGGCTGTGGACATTGAGTCTTCAGGTACTCGTCGTGAAGAAATCTTGATGGCGCCAGATGAGTTGAAGATTATCTGGAAACTACGCCGCGTACTTCACGCCCTTGATCAGCAGCAGTCAATTGAACTTCTGCTTACCAAGTTGCGCGAGACCAAGAGCAATCTTGAGTTCTTGATGCAGGTGCAAAAGACGATGCCAGAAGTATCAAACGGTTTACCAAACGAAGATATTTCAAGTAGCGACTAAAAGTAACTTTTAAGCAATTGGCGGGGCCTTCGGGTCCCGCCAATTTTTTTATGCACTAAACAAATTGCATCCCGAGAATTTGCTGCCTCACACCTATACTCATTCGCAACAGGTAAACCACAACTTGAGGGAGTTGTAAATATGGAAGAGTTTGTGCAGTTCGACAAAATGTTAACTCCGAGCCTCATAAAAATTATTTTCTGGGCTGGATTGTTTCTGGATCTATTTTTTGTCATTTCAGCGATTGCCTTACCGTCGCTCGGAATTTCGAACTTAATGCCATTGACCGGGCCAGGGGGAATTATTCTTCTGCTATTCATCGGGCTATTTTTTGCTCTATTTTGGCGAGTTTTGTGTGAGCGGATAATTATTGATTTCAAAATGCACGAGGAATTGAAGCGAATAGCAACGGGCTCTAACGCGCCGAGCCTATAGATAGCCTAAGTGAAGGACCTAGTCATTGGTCTGGTCCCTTGAGTTTGAGCGATTATTCAAGCAGCGACTAAAGCTAGCGTTTAAGGAATTGGCGGGACCTTTGGGTCCCGCCAATTGCTTGCTCGGAACAAGTTGCACTATTTGCCTTTACTTAAATCAAATCAGTTTGGGATTATTTGAATTGCTTTCCCAGATATTGATTTCATAGCACCAAAATGTCTACGATCAAGTGTCATTACTTTATTGGTTTCAAATCTTGCGGCTAGAGCAATTAGTGACGCATCTGTAATGCCAATTCTCAAATCCGCATATTTCGCCACCACTTCAGTCGCGGTGATGAAATCTTCGGTAGTCAATTGCACAAGTTCAAATGGGGCAGTCAATAAATTATTCAAAGCGCGTAGTGAAAATTCTGATGAATTAGCTTTCGAGATCATGTAGTCGAATTCAGCAACTACATAAGGACTGACAATCAATTCTTGTTTCCTGGAGTACGCAATTTTTCGAAGCTCTAGATGGTGCATATCTCGTGGGTCGTGCATCGCAAGTAGAGCGCTGGTATCAACGATTATCACTCTTGGCCAAACCCCTGCATTTCGGCTTCAAGATTTGACAAATCCCAGTCGGGGAGTGCAATGCCTAGTTCAGTTACTAAATCAAAATTTGGGGCAGAATCCTTCAGGTGCATGACAAACTCCTTTTCAAGTGCGGATCGGATTAACTCTGCTTCCGAGCAATTAAGCATTTTGGCCTGCGTCTTAATCGCGGAAACTATCTCATCTGTGAGGTAAATCGTCGTCTTCTTCATAAACGTATGGTAACGCGTATGGTATTAAATTTGCAAGGTCAGTGGGCTCTTCTGTGGGCAGCGAGCGCTGAGGTTGGAGTTTAGCCAGGATTCGAACCTTCAACCGACAGGGTGTCCACGACGAGCTTTAATCTTTACCACTAGCGATGCTTCAAGAATAGGTTTTCGATATTCAGTGATCTTTAACTGCAACAAGTACAGTGAAACCATGAATCTATCGCGTTTGTCGTTCGTGGCGACTGCTGTTCTTCTTTTGGCGGGTTGTGCTAATTCCACATCTGAACCTACGGGTTCACCTGTTGCTAGTATCTCGTCAAGTCCATCATCTGGCGACAACTTGAAGACAAAAGTGTCCAGCGTTACAAAAGCTTTTTATGATGAATATTCAAACTGCATGATCAACCCACCGGCAGAAGCAAATGACCAGGTCGGAGAATATTGCTCGAGTCACAATTCGCAGGCGACCACTGTTTTACCGGCAAATCTAGAGGCTGGTGGCGTGGCAGCGGCTGGCGCTGATCCGATTGTTTGTGCGCAGAATTTCCCAATTAGCTATTCCGTTACTAGTTCCGAATTTGATTCAGAAACCGGTAACGGTGTGGCAGCGCTAACCGAAAAATTCGGCGCAAGCGATGTTGTAATCACGGTCAAGTTGCGATACGAATCGAACAAAATGCTCGTTGACAACATCGTTTGTCCAAAGCCTTAATCTCTAACGCTGAATTTAAAAATTACTAATCGAGAGTTTTAAGAATCCTGTCTAGCTTTCAACTGGGGTGTGCCTTTTATCTGTCGGTTCTATAATTTCATTCGGTTTTTCTGCACCTAGCTTCAAAACCAATTTGGCGTGTAGCTGGGCCGCCCACTCGCTGCGCTCTTCGTCAGTCATGTCTTTTAGGCTCGGCAACTTTACTAGGGAAATCTGCTGTTTCTTGGGCGCAGTAGGAGCAGGAGCCGCTTCAGGTGCTTTGGTTTTCGCAGGCTGCAGTTGCTCGACCACAGATTTATACAGACCCTTTGCCCATTGCATGATTTCTTCATCTGTCATGGTTGCCAAGGATTTCGGCAGAGCAATTTGCACAAACTTTTGTTTCTGGGCAAGCCGCGCCTTATCTGCTTGTGTTCTTGCTGGAACAACCTTGGAACCAGGTCGTGGTTTTACTGCTTTTGGTCGCTTGGCAGGTTTTGCCGGGTTTTCAGCACTCATGTGGCTGTCCTTTCGCTCTTCCAACTGACTTTCAGTTGGCTGATCTTCTCTCGGGGGCACCGTGCGCGTTGCGCGGTTGCCGCGTAGCTAGCCGAGAGGCTTAGCGCTACTTTCTTGATCGGTTATTAAGTTATGTTTTTAAGTTATCACTTGGTACTGACAAAAAGTTTCTTAATTGGTCACACCTATATTTCAAACGGAAATCCGATTAGCTCGCCCGACACTGGATCACGAGTACATTCCCAATGACAAGCTTTGCAGGCGTAATCTGGATCGTTGCTTGATACGCAACAGCCGCCAAGAACGATGTTTTCGTTACTAGCCATTTCATCGGTTGGGTATCCGTACAAAATAGGACGAATTGTGCCAACTGCGTTACACCCTTTGCAAACAGCGGTTGTCATCCATTGCTTCACATCACTCATGCGGTACCGCCCTCGGTTTTATCTTGGGTTGGATCAACCTGACGAATCAATTCATCAACTTGTTCGGTTATTGGATCTGCTGTGCCAAAGAGTTCGTCGTAGGTGTGACGATTATCTTCGTACTCGGCCATCTGGGCAGCGCGCACATCTGGCAAAATCACTGTCTCTTTCGCAATCTGTTGCGCCGATATCATGTCGCCAACTTCAAGATAGTAAGCAATTGCCTTCTGGGCGGAAATGGCTGACGCCCGCGGGTCAATCTCTTCCAGAACCTCGAAACGAATGTGGTGGAAGATAGCTTTGCATTTAGAGTTCGTTTGACACTGCAAAGTAATGTTCAAACCGTTATTGACAGCTTCAAGAGCCGAGTCTTTGTCGTCCATCATCATGTAGGCCTTAGCCGCGTAGACATAGCGCAAGCCATCTATGAGAGTCCAGGAATCATTTTCCTGTGAAACATCGTTAAGAATGTTTAACACTTGTTCCGGTTCTTCAATCCCTAGCAGAGAATCTAGGTAGTAGGGCAGCATGCGGTGACGCTCGCCAACTAGGCGTTTTGATTCTTGCGAGTGCATGTAAGCCACAGCAAAATGTTCACTAGCTAGTTCGAAGTTGCCATCCAAAAGTGCCAGGCGACCGAGCCCGAAGTTTGCGCGCAGTTTCGTGCGCCAACGCTTCGGGAACATGTTCAGCAATGTGTTTGCCTGTTCTAGGTATTCGCTCGCTTCGTTAGTGAATGGGCTGTGTCGAATCTCGGAAAAGCCCAACTCAACTAGAACAGTTGCTTGCCGTTTGGTGTCGCTGCGTTCGTAGTAGATCTTCTTGGCTTTCTTAAGAAGTGGCCCGCCTAAATCATGGTTTCCGGCCAGAACATGAACCTCGCCAACAAGTGCAAGAGATTCAACTTCGCAGGTTGGGCAAGGGCAGGTTTTAGCTAAAGCTAAGGCTTTTTCAGCAGTATCTAGCGCTTCAGTCACACAGTTCATGGCCATGTAAACGAAAGTTAAGTTGAAGTAGGCGTTGTAGATTGCATGCGAATTTTCTGCAGCCTTCGCATTCTCAATTGAGCGTAGGTAAGCCTGAACTGCCTCGCGGTAGTCACCCAAACTCATTAGGGAATCGCCTTTTTCGCGAGCAGACATTG